>NZ_JBJQJO010000026.1:0-75000 GCF_046487395.1 Escherichia sp. WS1450 | reverse complement strand
ATTCATCGACCCGCGCCCAGGCATACAGCCCCAATGCCGAAAGCCAGTTTGATGGCAGATAAGAGTTCGCTACGACGCCGCCATAGCTGGGCAAATCAACACCGGTCGCCCTCTCCACTTTCTTCTGCTGGATATCCAGCAAACGAATCGGTGCCCAAACCATAATACCCGCCAGTACGACGACCGCCAGGCTGCGAATACGCTGCCCTGGGGTTCGCAGTTGTCGGAGCAAGGAGTAGCGACAGCGGTTATTCCAGATAAGGATAAGAGGCAATGCGCTAACGGCGATTAACCAGAGAATAAAGTTCAGACCAACAACTTCTTTTGACAGGTCGATATCGGTGGTCATGACGGAAGCGATGATGCCATAACCAATGACCACATTAAGGAAGGTCATGTAATAGCTGGCACCTGCGGAAAAGAGCACCACCAGCGACGCCAGAATACGCCAGCTACGGCGGCCAAACAGCGAAAGAAGACGCAGTAAAAAGAAGGTTACCAGTACGGTGGCAGCCAGTTCAACAACAGCAGAAATGCCTTTCCAGACGGTAAAATCGTGCGCATAGCTGCCGAAGCGGCGGTAAAAAACCGCGCCATTCATAAAAAGGCCAATATAGATTGCAAGCAAAAAGCTCAGCTTCTGCTGTGTAATCGATTTGATGTATCTCATGCAAACAAACCCTGGACAAACAGGTGATAACACCCTGCTTAACGGCTTTTCAGGCCCGGCAGGGGAAAAGTGCGGAGGTAGTCAGATAAGTAAAATCTACACGCGCGAATAAGTAGACCACAGCAAAGGGAAAAAGTGTGGGGAAAGAGTGTGCACGAAGCACAAATTTACAAAAATGCAAGTTTGAAAAGAGACTTTAGCGTTACAAAAAGCAGTAAAAAGGGCCAGTTAACTGGCCCAAATTTTACGCGTCATTGTTTATACATTGCGTTGAAGCGTTTGATTCACACTAAGGCTAAAGCCCAGTAGCTCGCGGCAGATGATTAAAGGGAGCCATGCGCCTCACGCAACATTTTCTGCTCTGGCTGACGAATCGTCGTAGAGAGCGCCAGTGACAGAAGCAGCAGGGCGAAAATCACGTAGAAGGTCACATAGAAGCCGCCAAACAGTGAGGCGATAATCGACCCACAAATGCTGCCGATACCGAAACCGAGATAAATCACACCGTAGTTTTTCGCCAGGTTATTGAGGCCGAAGAACTCACTGACCAGTGACGGGAACACCGTGATAGTGCCGCCAAAGTTAAACGCCACGCAGGCAATCGCTGCAAAGAACGTCACTGCATTCAATGGTGCAAACAGCAGGGCCGCCATACCCACCAGCGAAATCACCTGACCAATGATGATAACACGGATTCGGGCGATTTTGTCAGACAGTATCCCCAGAACCAGACGACCTGAAAGGTTGGCGATGGAAATAACAGTGACTGCATTGGCTGCGGAAACCACATCAAGGTGTGCCAGACTTTGGGCGATATCTTTCGCTACCCCAATCACGTACAGGCCGCTCATGCAGGCAGTCAGGAACATTACCGCTAACATCCAGTACTGCGGTTTACGCATCGACTCTGCCAGCGTGTAATCTTTCTCCATGACACCATTGCTGGTTTTCACTTCCTGTTTTGGTGCGTCTTTCATTAACGTTGCGCCGAAAACAATCATCACCAGCACAATCGCTCCCCAAATCACAAATGTTTTTTCCAGACCCACCGTTTCCAGCAGCTGCGTGTCGATAAATTTGAACCCCAGGCTACCCAGACCATAAGAACCGATAGCGAACGCGGAGATCAGACCTTTACGCTCCGGGAACCACTTCACGCAGTTAGAGAGCGTCAGCAGGTAACCCGCGCCATCCGCCAGACCGACCAGCACACCGGCGCTTAACCACAGCATCATCAGGTTGTCAGAATGCGCTGTCAGGAAGAAGCCTAATCCCAGCAAAATGCCGGAAGCCATAGTGACGCGTTTAACGCCAAAACGTTCCTGTAATTTCCCCGCAACAGAAGATGAAATTGCCAGCCCCAGACTTAACAAGCCGAAAGAGAAAGCGACCTGGCTTACCGGCGCATCCAGCTTGGCAGAAAGCGCGCCGTTAAACAGGCTCCAGGTATAAACCGACCCAAGGGCAAACTGGGTAATGATAGTACCGATGAGTGTCAACCAGCGGGTACGCTGATAATTTGAAGGTGTCATGGCAGTATTCCTGCAGTAATAAAAAGGAAAAATCTCTGCTGACAACCATAACGAAGTGCACTTTATGCCTGGGGAAAAACGGCATGAAATGCCATCAGAACGGAATGAAATGCATTAGTTCAGGAATGAATGACTCGACAATTATTCACCAAATTTATTATTTAGTAAGTTAGCACCCACTATCGCCACAACTTTTGTTATCCAATGGTTTCAATTGTATCTATAACGTTAAAATCTGGCACTAACCCCCATCGTATACAGATAGTCGCTATTGTTAGTGGTATTTTCTGCCTGAGATAGCGCCGCATAGGCAGCAATATTTTGATTGAGCAACATATCAGCGCCTACGGTGACATCCAGCCAGTTGCCGTTCTGGTTTGTCGCCGTCATCCGGCTCAGGCCTGATTGCGCCTTCCAGATATTCTCGCCAAATTGCTGGTTATAGCTGATTTGCGCCCAGGGTCGGAGATCGCCAAGCCGGGAGTCAACACGCCAGCCTAAGGTACTCACGCTGGCATGCCATAACGGATCGGCCAGCGTGGTAGTACTGTCGCCAAACTCGTTATACATCGAGGTGGTTGTGCCATCGTAATGTAATGCCGCGACCGGGCCGGTTGTAACCTGCTCATATAAAGGAAAATTCCAGCCCATACTCATACTGCTGGTCACATCCACAGGAGTTTCTTCCGCCAGATTGACTTCCAGTCCCAGCGCCCTTTGGCTACTTTGAATACGTTGCGACAAAATATCGTTGTAATCAGGTTGATGATCACTATCCCAGGTGTAACGCTCTGTGGAATGTCCGGGTTGCGTATCAACGATATATTCTTGTTGCCAGGCGTAAGCTGTGTTGAGAAAAAAGGCACTGATTACCACACTCGCCAGCAGGCTTAGCTGCCAGCGACCACCGCTTTTTTTTATGATCATTAACACGACTCCAGGGAAGAGCCGAATTCGGCAATATTATTGTCATTGTATGAAGGATATCGGGCATAGTAGCCCTGTATTAAATATTGACTTTTTCACCGATGCGTCAAGAAAAGCGGCTGAAATTTTTACGATCGGGTACATAGCGAGGGAAAGTATGGAACGTTGCGGCTGGGTGAGTCAGGACCCGCTTTATATTGCCTACCATGATAATGAGTGGGGCGTGCCTGAAACTGACAGTAAAAAACTGTTCGAAATGATCTGCCTTGAAGGGCAGCAGGCTGGATTATCGTGGATCACCGTCCTCAAAAAACGCGAAAACTATCGCGCCAGCTTTCATCAGTTCGATCCGGTGAAGGTGGCTGCAATGCAGGAAGAGGATGTCGAAAGACTGGTACAGGACGCCGGGATTATCCGCCATCGCGGGAAAATTCAGGCAATTATTGGTAATGCGCGGGCGTACCTGCAAATGGAACAGAACGGCGAACCGTTTGCCGACTTTGTCTGGTCGTTTGTCAATCATCAACCACAGGTGACACAAGCCACAACGTTGAGCGAAATCCCTACATCTACGCCCGCCTCCGACGCTCTATCTAAAGCCCTGAAAAAGCGTGGTTTTAAGTTTGTTGGTACCACAATCTGTTACTCCTTTATGCAGGCATGTGGGCTGGTGAATGATCATGTGGTTGGCTGCTGTTGCTATCCGGGAAATAAACCATGATTCGGGAAGCGCAACGTTCAGAACTCCCCGCGATCCTCGAACTGTGGCTGGAAAGTACAACCTGGGGGCATCCCTTTATAAAAGCGAATTACTGGCGTGATTGCATTCCGCTGGTGCGGGATGCCTATCTTGCCAACGCGCAAAACTGGGTCTGGGAAGAAGACGGTAAGCTTCTCGGTTTTGTCAGCATTATGGAAGGCCGATTTCTGGCAGCAATATTTGTCGCACCGAAGGCCGTCAGACGCGGTATTGGTAAGGCGCTGATGCAGTATGTGCAGCAGCGCCATCCCCATCTGATGCTGGAGG
Source organism: Escherichia sp. WS1450 (assembly GCF_046487395.1). Classification (NCBI taxonomy): domain Bacteria; kingdom Pseudomonadati; phylum Pseudomonadota; class Gammaproteobacteria; order Enterobacterales; family Enterobacteriaceae; genus Escherichia; species Escherichia sp. WS1450. Next base: position 70,844 of record NZ_JBJQJO010000026.1, on the reverse strand, counting down.
TTTATCAAAAAAATCAACCGGCGATAGATTTTTACCAGGCGCAGGGTTTTCACATTGTCGATTGCGCATGGCAGGATGAAACCCAACTACCCACCTGGATTATGAGCTGGCCGGTGGTTCAAACGCTGTAAGTGTCAGTTCCGGACCGTTGTATTTTTCCAGCCATGCCAGCGCCGTATTACCCGCACAGCCATTCCCCAGCCGCGAGCTGGGGAGATCTTTGGTCAGAACGTTCACCGCGCCGTTTTTACAAATACCGTCAGCGGTTAAATCCAGATCCGGCCAAGCCCCTTCATGAATACAAATCACGCCAGGTTTAATTCCCTCGCTAATGACCGCTCCGGCAAGAATTTGCCCGCGTGCGTTCCACAACCGAACAATATCGCCATCTTGTATGCCGCGCGCCTGAGCATCGTCAGGATGAATGGTGACAGGCTCACGGTTTGCCACCGCGTACAATTCGCGCAGAGAACTGTAATTCAGCTGGCTGTGCAGACGATGTGCCGGATGAGCAGAAAGTACCTGCAACTGTTCCGGTTCGGCATTGCCCTGCCATTCGTCCGGCTCCAGCCACATTGGATGCCCCGGGCAATCCGGATAAGCGTAATCAGCAATACGCTGCGAGAAGATTTCAATCTTACCACTGGCAGTTTTTAATGGATGCGCCTGCGGATCGCGGCGAAAATCGGCGAAGCGAATAAACCGCTCGCTGTCCGGGTTTTCCGGCATCTCAATTAACTGGTTGGCTTCCCAGAACTCAGCAAATGGCGGCAATTCAACCTGCTGGCTTGCCCCGCGCTGCCGGGCAACGTTATAAAACGTTTCCAGCCATTGCAGCTCACTTTTTCCTTCCGTAAACCGCGCATAGCCGCCCTTCTCCCAACGTTCACTCAACTCGGCAAAGACATCAAAATCATTACGCGCTTCATAACGTGGCGGCACCACTTGTTTCATCGGCACCAGATGCTGATTGCTGTAATCGCCGGTCATGGTGAGATCATTACGCTCAAACGAAGTGGTCGCAGGCAGAACGATATCCGCGTGTTTCGCCGCAGCCGTCCAGAAGCATTCAGAGATCACCACCAGCTCCGGTTTTTGCCAGGCACGGATCAGGCGATTGGTATCCTGATGATGAGTAAAGTTGGCACCGCCCGCCCACCAGATAAAACGAATATCCGGGAAATGTCGGTCCATACCGTTATGTTGATATGCGCCACCCGGGTTTTCCAGTGCTTCAACAATGCGGGCAACAGGGATTTTATCCACCGCATCGGTGCCGCCAGGCAAGCTGCCCTGCATGGAAGAGAGCACCGCAGCGCGGCGCGTGGGGTTACCACCATTGGCAAAATGGTAAGAAAGACCAAAACCGCCGCCGGGTGTGCCTATTTGACCTAACATTGCCGCCAGCGTGACGATCATCCAGTGCTTTTGCTCGCCAAACTGTTGACGTTGCATTCCCCAGCCAGCCATCAGCATGGTGGTATTTTGGTGGAAAAGAGCCGCCAGCTCGCGGATTTTCGCTGCGCCAACACCACAAATCCCTGCCGCCCATTCGGCGGTTTTCGCTATTCCGTCGCTCTCGCCCAGCAAATAAGAGGCGAAGACGTCATAACCTGTGGTGCAACGCGTCAGAAACGCTTCGTCGTGCCAGCCATTTTCCACCAGCGTATGGGCGATCCCTAGCATCAGCGCAACATCGGTGCCCATGTGCGGTGCCACCCACTCCATTTTATCGCCAAAGAAATCGACGGTTTCCGATCGCATTGGATCAATGCAGATCAGCTTTTTCCCGCTGTCACGCAGTGCGGAAAAGTAAGAAAGCCCCTGCTCATCGGATGCATTCCACGCAATTTTCAGCGTATTGAGTGAGTTAGCACTCCATAGCACCACGACATCGCTATGTTCCAATACCAACGGCCAACTGGTTTGCTGTTGATAAACTTCGCTGCCCCCCACGACATACGGCATGATCGCCTGTGCCGCGCCGGTCGAATAATCCCCCAGATGCCCGGTATAACCGCCTGCCAGCGCCATATAGCGTTGTAATAATGTCGAGGCCTTATGCAGCACGCCGTTTGAACGCCAGCCGTAGGAACCAGCAAAAATCGATGCCGGCCCATAAGCCTCACGAATGCGTTTATGTTGTTGGTGAATAAGATCCAGCGCCTCATCCCAACTCACGCGAACAAATTCATCCTGCCCACGAATGCCTTGCGGGTTTTCCGGTGACGCGAGAAAGCCTTTGCGCACCATTGGAAATCGTACCCGCGTATTGCTGTGAACCTGGTCGCGAACCGCGCTCTGCAAGGAGTTTTCCATTCCTGTGACTAACGCGCCACGCGAGCTAAACACGGTTTCGCCGTCGGTTTCAACCAGCATCGGCCCCCAGTGGGCGGCAGTCAGAACGGAATATCGTGAGGATGAGTTGGCCAAACCGAAGACTCCTGAAAGGTTAGATGTATTGAGCAGTTAAATATTACTTACAAATTTCCGAGTATTCCCAGGAATAATCTTCATGTTCACGCGGCATAATCTCCCGCCACGGAACCCGTGGCAAAGAATAAAAAGGTTATTAAGGATTAACAATGAAGAAACGTGTTTATCTTATTGCCGCCGTAGTGAGTGGCGCTCTGGCGGTATCTGGCTGCACAACTAACCCTTACACTGGCGAACGCGAAGCAGGTAAATCTGCTATCGGCGCAGGTCTGGGCTCACTCGTTGGCGCGGGTATTGGTGCGCTCTCTTCTTCGAAGAAAGATCGCGGTAAAGGCGCGCTCATTGGCGCAGCAGCGGGTGCAGCTCTGGGCGGCGGCGTGGGTTATTACATGGATGTGCAGGAAGCGAAGCTGCGTGACAAAATGCGTGGCACTGGTGTTAGCGTAACCCGCAGCGGGGATAACATTATCCTCAATATGCCGAACAATGTGACCTTCGACAGCAGCAGCGCGACCCTGAAACCGGCAGGCGCTAACACCCTAACCGGCGTGGCAATGGTGCTGAAAGAGTATCCGAAAACGGCGGTTAACGTGATTGGTTATACCGACAGCACGGGTGGTCACGACCTGAACATGCGTCTCTCCCAGCAGCGTGCGGATTCCGTTGCCAGCGCGTTGATCACCCAGGGCGTGGACGCCAGCCGCATCCGTACTCAGGGCCTTGGCCCGGCTAACCCAATCGCCAGCAACAGCACCGCAGAAGGTAAGGCGCAAAACCGCCGTGTAGAAATTACCTTAAGCCCGCTGTAATCCCTTTCATGCCAGGTGATGCAGAAATCACCTGGCATTCTTCAGTTTTCCTTCATCATATTTCAGGCTAAGGTGATCGCCTTATCAGTGAATGGAGAGAAGAATGAAGCCGTCCGTTATCCTCTACAAAGCCTTACCTGATGATTTACTGCAACGCCTGCAAGAGCATTTCACCGTTCACCAGGTGGCAAACCTCAGCCCACAAACCATCGAACAAAATGCAGCAATTTTTGCCGAAGCTGAAGGTTTACTGGGTTCAAACGAGAATGTTGATGCCGCATTGCTGGAAAAAATGCCGAAACTGCGTGCCACATCAACGATCTCCGTAGGCTATGACAATTTTGATGTCGATGCGCTTACCGCCCGAAAAATTCTGCTGATGCACACGCCAACCGTATTAACAGAAACCGTCGCCGATACGCTGATGGCGCTGGTGTTGTCTACCGCTCGTCGGGTTGTGGAGGTAGCAGAACGAGTAAAAGCAGGCGAATGGACCGCGAGCATAGGCCCGGACTGGTATGGCACTGACGTTCACCATAAAACACTGGGCATTGTCGGGATGGGACGGATCGGCATGGCGCTGGCACAACGTGCGCACTTTGGCTTCAACATGCCCATCCTCTATAACGCGCGCCGCCACCATAAAGAAGCAGAAGAACGCTTCAACGCCCGCTACTGCGATTTGGATACACTGTTACAAGAGTCAGATTTCGTTTGCCTGATCCTGCCGTTAACTGATGAAACGCATCATCTGTTTGGCGCAGAACAATTCGCCAAAATGAAATCCTCCGCCATTTTCATTAATGCCGGACGTGGCCCGGTGGTTGATGAAAATGCACTGATTGCTGCATTGCAGAAAGGGGAAATTCACGCCGCCGGGCTGGATGTCTTCGAACAAGAGCCACTTTCCGTAGATTCGCCGTTGCTCTCAATGGCCAACGTCGTCGCAGTACCGCATATTGGATCTGCCACCCATGAGACGCGTTATGGCATGGCCGCCTGTGCCGTGGATAATTTGATTGATGCGTTACAAGGAAAGGTTGAGAAGAACTGTGTGAATCCGCACGTCGCGGACTAAGCCGCGACTGCGTGGAGTAAAGCCCGATAATCGCCCGGGCTTTTACTCTTTATTGGGTTGCAGTAACTGCTGTAGTCCAGGCCTGATTAAACGCCTGATGTTGTGCCGGTAATGGCGCAATCAGTTTGTTATATTCACTTGCCTGCTGCGAAGTCGGGAACTGGATGCCATTTGCGACAAAACTCACCTGAGTACCTTGCTGAGCAATGTAGTCTCCAACCATCACCAGTTGTTGCGTGAAAGTTTGTGCCGCCGGAATCAACGGTTGCAATGCATCAGCTGGCGTCGTTACCACTTTGGTGAATGCCTGATCGAAAACCGGTTTCAGGTCATCGCTCTGTTTTAGCGCAGAGTGCGCAGCATCGGCCTGCAACTTCGCATTTTGCAGCTGTTGCGCCAGTACACCCAGAGAACCGTTCATTTCACGCAGTGGGCCGCTTTGCGTAACGTAATCCTGCGGTACGCGAATTGCGTTAACGCTGTCTACAACCGGGCGCAGACCGGAATCCATCGCCTGATTCACCTGCTGTGAATAACCATACAGAATCGCGTAATCAGAGACAAAAGGACCAAATTGTTTTTTCTGATCGGCAGTCAGGGTAGGTAGACGTTCACCGCTACGCATCACTGTATTCTGCAGGAAGTCGATAAACGCTTTACGCTGATCGCCTTCTTTATCAAAACACCCACTCAGGCTAACTACCATTAATAACGCCGCAAGAGGCGCAAACCAGCGAGAGCAGGACTTTCCTGTCGCCATTTTCTTACTCCTTTCACCCAAAAAAAGCGCACAACGACACACGCGTGTCTGACGTGACAAGGATAGTCCAGGACAAGCTTGCAGGATACCCTTTCTACGTAATCTTCCTGGTAAAATCATGGAGAAAATGAAACAAGGTTAATTTGTTGTTTCATTGTTAAAAAATGATAGTGCCGTTGCTTTTTTTGTTGCCAGAGATTAACGCCTTCTCAGAACGTTAGATTTTCGAAATCTTTACAAACCGGGAGTGGTAAGAGATATATCGGCATTTATCAGATCGTTAGGTGGCTATAAGTCACGCTAAATGACTGGCTGAATCGAATCATAGCCAGAGCATGCCCTGACTACACCCCGCTGTGTCTGTTTTTCCCGACTATTCTTAATGAGCTTCGATGCAATTCACGATCCCGCAGTGTGATTTGAGGAGTTTTCAATGGAATATAAAGATCCAATGCATGAGCTGTTGAGCAGCCTGGAACAGATTGTTTTTAAAGATGAAACGCAGAAAATTACCCTGACGCACAGAACAACGTCCTGTACCGAAATTGAGCAGTTACGAAAAGGGACAGGGTTAAAAATCGATGATTTCGCCCGGGTTTTGGGCGTATCAGTCGCCATGGTAAAGGAATGGGAATCCAGACGCGTGAAGCCTTCAAGTGCCGAACTAAAATTGATGCGTTTGATTCAAGCCAACCCGGCATTAAGTAAGCAGTTGATGGAATAGACTTTTATCCACTTTATTGCTGTTTACGGTCCTGATGACAGGACCGTTTTCCAACCGATTAATCATAAATATGAAAAATAATTGTTGCATCACCCGCCAATGCGTGGCTTAATGCACATCAACGGTTTGACGTACAGACCATTAAAGCAGTGTAGTAAGGCAAGTCCCTTCAAGAGTTATCGTTGATACCCCTCGTAGTGCACATTCCTTTAACGCTTCAAAATCTGTAAAGCACGCCATATCGCCGAAAGGCACACTTAATTATTAAAGGTAATACACTATGTCCGGTAAAATGACTGGTATCGTAAAATGGTTCAACGCTGACAAAGGCTTCGGCTTCATCACTCCTGACGATGGCTCTAAAGACGTGTTCGTACACTTCTCTGCTATCCAAAACGATGGTTACAAATCTCTGGACGAAGGTCAGAAAGTGTCCTTCACCATCGAAAGCGGCGCTAAAGGCCCGGCAGCTGGCAACGTAACCAGCCTGTAATCTCTGCTTAAAAGCACAGAATCTAAGATCCCTGCCATTTGGCGGGGATTTTTTTATTTGTTTTTCAGGAAATAAATAATCGATCGCGTAATAGAATCTAGTGTTATTTTTGTGAAGAATAAATTTGGGTGCAATGAGAATGCGCAACACCGTAAGAAAGGCGGGAATAATTTCCCGCCGAAGACGCTTACTCTTTCAATTTGCAGGCTAAAAACGCCGCCAGCTCATAACTCTCCTGTTTAATATGCAATTCACACAGTGAATCTCTTATCATCCAGGTGAAAAATAAAAGCGTGAAACAAATCACTATTAAAGAAAGTAATCTATATTTCTGCGGCATTCCCAGCCCCCTGTGTTGATTTCCAACGAGTAAGAGGCTAACCTTATGGTGTCTATGCATAGAGGGGCCTCACTTTGATTTATAGTCAGGTGGGGCTTTTCTCTGTCTGCCTTTCGGTGAATACCTGAGACAAACAGTCTCAAGCACCCGCAGCTATTCTAGCTTAATAAGTTCGTTTCTTCTCCTTGATATAATCCTAAAAAAATCTCATAAAATTAATATATGAGACAATCTTTATTCAGCAGAAGATTATTAAAGGTTGCTCTATTATTTAGCGATAAAAAAGCCTGCCAGATGGCAGGCTTTTTAATAATGGCGTTATTACTGTAACAGCGAAATATCCGCAACGCGCAGGAACAGTTCGCGCAGTTTCTCCAGCATGGTCAAACGGTTGATACGCAATTCTTTGTCATCAACCATGACCATCACTTTATCGAAGAAGGCATCAACCGGTTCACGCAGCTCTGCCAGTTCGACCAGCGCATCCTGGTAACGACCTTCCGCAAAGTACGGCTCCAGCTTGTCACGTAGCACCACAACCTGCATCGCCAGTTTAATTTCTTCCGGCTCTTTCAGAGTAGAGGCATTCACGCGGTCGCTCAGCACTTCGTCAGATTTCGCCAGAATGTTAGATACACGCTTGTTCGCCGCCGCCAGTGCTGCAGCTGCATCCAGGGTACGGAAGTGCGATACCGCTTTCATTCGGGCATCGAAATCAGCCGGACGAGTCGGACGACGCGCCAGTACCGCCTGGATGGTGTCAACAGTGTAACCTTCGTCCTGATACCAGGCGCGGAAGCGACCGAGCATAAAGTCGATAACATCATCAACCACGTTGGCATTTGTCAGCTTATCGCCATACAAACGCACCGCTTCTTCGGTCAGGGTTTGCAGGTCAAGATTGAGGTTCTTCTCAACGATAATACGCAGCACGCCAAGTGCGGCACGACGCAGCGCAAACGGGTCTTTGTCGCCTTTCGGATGCTGACCGATACCGAAGATACCCGCCAGAGTATCCATCTTGTCAGCAATCGCCAGCGCACAGGCTACCGGGTTAGACGGCAGGTCATCACCGGCAAAGCGCGGCTGATACTGCTCGTTCAGCGCCACTGCAACATCTTCCGCTTCGCCATCGTGACGCGCGTAGTGCATCCCCATAACGCCCTGGGTGTCGGTGAACTCGAAGACCATGTTGGTCATCAGGTCGCACTTGGACAGCAGGCCCGCACGGGTTGCGTGGTTAACGTCAGCGCCAATCTGTTCAGCAATCCAGCCAGCCAGCGCCTGGATGCGGTCAGTTTTGTCACGCAGTGTGCCAAGCTGTTGCTGGAACAGCACGGTTTGCAGACGCGGCAGATTATCTTCCAGACGTTTTTTACGGTCGGTGTTGAAGAAGAACTCGGCATCCGCCAGACGTGGACGAACGACTTTCTCGTTACCAGAGATAATTTGCTGCGGATCTTTCGATTCGATGTTGGCAACGAAGATAAAGTTCGGCAGCAGTTTGCCGTCGTTCGCATACACCGGGAAGTACTTCTGGTCACCTTTCATGGTGTAAACCAGCGCTTCAGACGGCACCGCGAGGAATTTCTCTTCGAATTTTGCGGTCAGCACAACCGGCCATTCCACCAGCGAAGCGACTTCTTCCAACAGGCTTTCGCTTAAGTCAGCGTTACCGCCAATCTTACGCGCCGCTTCTTCGGCATCGGCTTTAATCTTCGCCTTACGTTCTTCGTAATCGGCGATGACTTTCCCGCGCTCACGCAGAATTTCCGGGTATTGATCGGCATTGTCGATAGTGAATTCCGGCTCGCCCATAAAGCGGTGGCCGCGAATCACGCGATCGGACTGAATGCCCAGAATGGTAGCCGGAATAACTTTGTCGCCCAGCAGCAGGGTCACGGTGTGCACCGGACGCACGAAGTGCACGTCGCTTGCACCCCAGCGCATCAGTTTCGGGATCGGCAGTTTCGCCAGCGAAGTCGCAACCATATTCGGCAGCAGTGCTTCGGTGCTTTCGCCCTTCACGTGGGCGCGATACAGCAGCCATTCACCTTTATCGGTAGTCAGACGCTCAGCCTGGTCAACGGTAATACCGCAACCACGCGCCCAGCCTTCTGCCGCTTTGCTCGGTTTGCCTTCAGCGTCGAACGCCTGGGCAATCGCCGGGCCGCGTTTTTCGATTTCACGATCCGGTTGCGCTTCCGCCAGGTTAGCTACTTTCAGCGCCAGACGACGCGGAGCAGCAAACCATTGAACGGTGCCGTGTGCGAGGCCAGCGTTATCCAGCTCCGCAGTAAAGTTCGCAGCAAAGGACTCAGCCAGGCTGCGCAGTGCTTTTGGTGGCAGCTCTTCAGTGCCGATTTCCACCAGAAAAGTTTTCTCAGACATAGCCGCCTCTTACTTATCTTTGTTGCACATCGGGAAGCCGAGGGCTTCACGGGAAGCGTAGTATGCTTCTGCCACTGCTTTGGTCAGGGTGCGAATGCGCAGAATATAGCGCTGACGCTCGGTGACGGAGATGGCTTTACGCGCATCCAGCAGGTTGAAGCTGTGGGCGGCTTTCAGAATACGTTCGTAGGCTGGCAACGGCAGCGGATTTTCCAGCGCCAGCAGCTGCTGCGCTTCTTTCTCGTACTGCTCAAAGCAGGTGAACAGGAAGTCCACATCCGCGTATTCGAAGTTGTAAGTGGACTGCTCCACTTCGTTCTGATGGAACACGTCGCCGTAGGTGGTTTTACCCAGCGGGCCGTCGCTCCAGACCAGGTCGTAAACGCTGTCTACGCCCTGAATGTACATTGCCAGACGTTCCAGACCGTAGGTGATCTCGCCGGTAACCGGTTTACACTCCAGACCACCAACCTGCTGGAAGTAAGTGAACTGCGTCACTTCCATGCCGTTCAGCCACACTTCCCAGCCCAGCCCCCAGGCACCCAGCGTCGGGTTTTCCCAGTTATCTTCCACGAAACGGATGTCGTGGATGGTCGGGTCCATGCCCAGCTCTTTCAGAGAACCAAGGTACAGCTCCTGAATATTGTCCGGCGATGGCTTAATGACCACCTGGAACTGATAGTAGTGCTGTAAACGGTTGGGGTTTTCGCCGTAGCGACCATCGGTCGGGCGACGAGAAGGCTGGACATAAGCAGCCGCCATCGGTTCTGGCCCCAGCGCGCGCAGACAGGTCATTGGGTGAGAGGTTCCCGCGCCGACTTCCATGTCCAATGGTTGAACAATGGTGCAGCCCTGGCGAGCCCAGTAATCCTGTAAGGTCAGGATCAAGCCCTGGAAGGTCCTGGTATCAAACTTTTGCATATTATTTCGTGCTGGATACGTGTGGATTTAAAGGAAGGGATCAGTATACCCGCTGGATGGAAGATATACAGTACGAAACGGGAAAAAGCAGGGCTTAACGCATGGAAAGATGCAAAAAATGGCCATCTGCGTCAAAAGAACAGACAAACTGCTCTTTACGGAAGGTATAACCGCGCATTTCGTAGCTCCCCTGGAACTGTTCAAATGCGGTGACGTCGATTTTTTGCGCACCTGTATTATAGCGTTTTGCCGCCTGATCTTTGCATAGCCCTTCCATATTCAACGAACGCAGAGGATCAACCTTTACCCGTTGTGCTTTCTGCACGGGTGGCGGTGTAGAACAACCCACTAGCGCCATAAGCACCATAAGCGCCATTGCCGGAAAGAAAGAGTTCATCATCATTAAATTACCGTCTGGTTTGCAGGTGAGTCTTATTATTTATATCGGTATAGTAGCTGATATCTTACGAATTTCCTTAAGCCTCTATAAGCTGTAGTGATAAAACTCAGATTATTCCAGTGCGCCAACCGAATGATTTATCGGTCAGACTTTTTTTAACCAGATACAGAGACACAGATGCAGCCCAAAATTTACTGGATTGATAACCTGCGAGGGATAGCGTGTTTAATGGTGGTGATGATTCACACCACTACCTGGTATGTGACCAATGCTCATAGTGTTAGCCCCGTCACATGGGATATCGCCAATGTTCTGAATTCTGCCTCTCGTGTCAGCGTGCCGCTATTTTTCATGATTTCCGGCTATCTCTTTTTTGGCGAACGCAGCGCCCAGCCGCGCCATTTCTTGCGTATCGGCTTATGTCTGCTTTTTTATAGCGCAATCGCACTGCTCTACATTGCGCTGTTTACCTCCATCAATATGGAGTTAGCGCTGAAAAACCTGCTGCAAAAGCCAGTGTTTTACCACTTGTGGTTTTTCTTCGCGATTGCGGTGATTTATCTGGTTTCACCGCTGATTCAGGTGAAGAACGTCGGCGGAAAAATGTTGCTGGTGCTAATGGTGGTGATTGGCATTATCGCTAACCCAAACACAGTGCCGCAGAAAATTGACGGTTTTGAATGGCTGCCAATTAACTTATATATCAATGGCGATACTTTTTACTACATCCTGTATGGCATGTTGGGCCGCGCTATAGGGATGATGGACACACAGCATAAAGCACTGTCGTGGGTGTGCGCCGCACTGTTTGCGACGGGGGTTTTTATTATCTCTCGCGGGACATTATATGAATTGCAGTGGCGCGGAAATTTTGCCGATACCTGGTATCTTTACTGTGGGCCGATGGTTTTTATCTGCGCAACCACGCTATTGACTCTGGTTAAAAACACGCTTGATACGCGTACTGTTCGCGGACTTGGCTTAATCTCCCGCCATTCGTTGGGTATATACGGATTCCACGCCTTGATTATCCATGCACTGCGCACCCGGGGGATTGAGCTTAAAAACTGGCCAATACTCGATATTATTTGGATCTTTTGCGCGACGTTGGCAGCGAGTTTGTTACTTTCTATGCTGGTACAACGAATCGACAGAAACAGACTAGTGAGTTAAATAAAAGCCCGGTCACATTGGACTGACCGGGCTTATGTGAATTATTCGCTGTATTCTTCCTGGGTAATCAGTGTTTCTTTTGGTGGGTTTATTCCGGCATCACGAATATTCTTCTGCACCGCTACTGCACCAAACAAGCTTAAGAAGAAAGCCAGTCCATAAAAACCTTTCTCGCTGAGTAATAACGTCGCATTCCACAGACCTACCATCAGTAACGCAACAGAGATAATAAAGACAGTCAGGCAGGTCATATAATAAATGGAGGTGGTCGGTATGCCTTCATACTTGTCCCGAACGGTCTTTTGATAAGACGCCGCAGAAAACAGTCCTAATACCAGTACGGCAAAATAATATCCTTTTTCATTTAACTGCATCTCTGCATTCCATAGCCCTAACAGATAGGTAACGATACCACCAACGAGAGCTATCCATGACACAATACTGAATGCCGGAGAATAGGTTGATATTTTGTTGTCCATCACAGTATTCCTTTCATTCCTGAATGTGTAAGAGCTTTATGTTGCTCATGCCGGGCGAAACAAACGCATTTGACCAAACAAGCAGACAAAAAAGGCGATAGGGTAGATCACCATTTCATAAGCATTGATAGGTGCGTTTAAAACACCGATAAACAAGAGACCGATAGTGATTAACGCAACTAACTGGCAGATGTGGGTAAAAAAATCATCCAGTTGCCCGAGTTTTTCTACGCGAAGATATGCATAGTTGCCAAAAGTTGCCGTCATTAACACGCCAAGAAAATAGCCTTTTCCACTTAACAATGGGCATGAGATCCATAGCCCAAGCAGATAAACCAGCGCCCCGACAACAAATAATATTTTTGCCACAGTCTTTGAGGTTTTCATAACGATCTCCATATCTACCAGCGATACATTACGAGTAACCAACGAAAGACAAAACTGAAAAATGCCATTAACAAATGATTTCAGAATAAATTCATACTAAATATTAATTAATTACTGATATATATAGATGTGAATTATCCCCCACCCGGTCAGGCAGGGGATAACGTTTACGCCATTAATGGCAGAAGTTGCTGATAGAGGCGACGGAACGTTTCACGTCGTGGCTGATAAGCGGCATAACGCTGCGCATCTGGTAGATGCGACTGTTCTAACGGCAGTTGCGGCAACAACTCAATGAGCGATTTCTCTGGATTCGCCGCAATCTGCGCCAGCCTTGCTGCGCCCAGAGCTGGCCCCACATCCCCCCCCGTGCGGTAATCGAGTTGCTGACCGCTGATATCCGCCAGCATCTGACGCCAGTACTCACTACGCGCCCCGCCACCAATCAACGTAACACTTTGCGGTTTAATGCCGCAGCCATGCACGACATCCATGCCATCTGCCAGCGCATAACCCACGCCTTCCAGCACTGCTCGCGCCAATTCATTGGGGCCATGTTGATGAGTCAAACCAAAGAACCCCCCCTTCGCCTGGGGATTATTGTGTGGTGTACGCTCGCCGGAAAGATAAGGCAGAAACCAAACTGGCTCGGCACTTTCATCAGCCTGTTGAGCAGCCGCGATTAAAGCTGGGACATTGTTCAGGCCCGTTAATTTCGCAGCCCAATCCAGACACGACGCTGCACTCAGCATCACAGACATTAAATGCCAACGCTGCGGTAGCGCATGGCAAAAGCTGTGTACGGCGCTTTCTGGCTTGCTTAAGAACCCTTCGCTGACAGCAAAATAGACTCCCGACGTCCCCAGCGATAACATTGCCTGATTAGCATCAACCATTCCTACACCAACCGCACCAGCTGCATTATCACCACCGCCTGCGACAACTGGCACCGCCGCCATACCCCACGCTTTCGCAACTTCAGGTAGCAAAGCACCAGTAATTTCGCTGCCTTCGTATAATGCGGGCATCTGGTCACGAGATAAGTGGCAAGCCTGCAGCATGTCGTCACTCCAGTCACGCTTTGCGACATCCAGCCACATGGTGCCAGCTGCGTCAGACATATCGCTGGCAAACTCCCCCGTCATACGCAGACGCAAGTAATCTTTCGGTAACAATACTTTGTCGATTTGACGGAATATCTCCGGCTCATGCCGCTGAACCCATAGCAATTTAGGCGCAGTAAATCCGGGCATCATCAGGTTACCGGTAATCACCCGCGATTGCGGAACTCGCGCTTCCAGCAAAGCGCACTCTTGCGCACAGCGCCCGTCGTTCCACAAAATGGCAGGGCGTAATAACCGTTGCTGGGCATCCAGTAAGGTTGCACCGTGCATCTGGCCGGCAATACCCAATGCTTTAACGTCCTGCAGAGAATGCTGATCGCCCAGGGCTTTCATTGCGCGATCAGTTGCCTGCCACCACTGTTCCGGGTCTTGTTCCGACCAGAGTGGATGCGGGCGCGAAACGGTCAGCTTTTCCGTTTGCGAAGCAACCACCTCACCCTGCTCGTTGAGCAAAATAACTTTTACGCCCGAGGTGCCAAGATCTATCCCGATATACATATCGATCGTTCCTTAAAAAAATGCCCGGTATCGCTACCGATAACCGGGCCAACGGACTGCACAGTTAGCCGTTATTTGTCGAACAGATAATGATTTACCAGATTTTCCAGTTGCTCCTGGCGACCACTCTGATGCACCGGAGACAAATTGTGTTCCTGAGCATATTTGGCTAAATCTGCCAGTGACATTTGGCCTTTCAGGATTTGCTGGCCTAATTCGCTATTCCAGCCGGAATAACGCTGCGCGATGCGTTTATCCAGCTCGCCATCTTCAATCATGCGTGCTGCAATTTTCAGCGCCAACGCCATCGTATCCATCGCGCCGATATGACCGTAAAACAGATCATATTTATCAGTACTTTGACGACGTACTTTGGCATCGAAGTTCAGACCGCCGGTGGTGAAACCGCCTGCTTTGAGAATTTCATACATCACCAACGCATTCTCTTCCACACTGTTCGGGAACTGGTCGGTGTCCCAGCCCAGTTGTGCATCGCCACGGTTAGCGTCGACAGAACCGAACAGGCCAAGCGCAATGGCGGTGGCTATTTCATGATGGAAAGAGTGACCTGCCAGCGTCGCGTGGTTAGCTTCAATGTTCAGTTTAATCTCTTTTTCCAGACCAAACTGTTTCAGGAAGCCATACACCGTCGCAGCATCGTAATCATATTGATGTTTAGTCGGTTCTTGCGGTTTCGGTTCGATAAGCAACGTACCCTGGAAGCCGATTTTATGTTTATGCTCAACCACCATTTGCATAAAGCGGCCCAGCTGTTCACGCTCCTGACGCAAGTCGGTATTTAACAACGTTTCGTAACCTTCACGACCGCCCCACAGGACATAGTTTTCACCGCCCAATTTATGAGTTGCTTCCATCGCTGTAACAACTTGCGTTGCCGCCCAGCTGAAGACTTCTGGATCTGGGTTCGTCGCCGCACCCGCGCCGTAGCGAGGGTTTGTAAAGCAGTTAGCGGTTCCCCACAGCAGCTTCACGCCGCTCTCTTCTTGCTTGCCTGCCAGGACATCAACCATTTGCGCAAAATTATTGATGTACTCTTTTAACGACGCGCCCTCAGGGGAAACATCCACATCGTGGAAGCAATAAAATGGCACATGTAACTTGTGGAAAAACTCAAATGCGACATCTGCTTTACGCTTCGCCAACGCCAGTGCCTCACCAGGCTGCTGCCACGGACGATTAAACGCCCCCACACCAAACATGTCCGCCCCGTTCCAGCAGAAGGTGTGCCAGTAGCAGGCGGCAAAACGCAAGTGCTCTTCCATACGCTTGCCCAACACCAGTTCGTCGGGATTATAGTGATGGAATGCTAACGGGTTAGAGGATTTTGAGCCTTCATAACGAACGCGATCGAGCTGGTCAAAATAGGCTTGCATATTGAACTCCATAATCAGGTAATGCCGCGGGTGATGGATGATGTCGTAATATTGGGCACTCCCTTTCAGTTGCTCAATTATGTTATTTCACACTGCTATTGAGATAATTCACAAGTGTGCGCTCGCTCGCAAAATAAAATGGAATGATGAAACTGGGTAATTCCTCGAAGAGAAAAATGCAATAAGTACAATTGCGCAACAAAAGTAAGATCTCTGTCATAAATCAAGAAATAAACCAAAAATCGTAATCGAAAGATAAAAATCTGTAATTGTTTTCCCCTGTTTAGTTGCTAAAAATTGGTTACGTTTATCGCGGTGATTGTTACTTATTAAAGCTGTCCTCTACCTACAGAAGGCCCTACACCATGAAAATAAAGAACATTCTACTCACCCTTTGCACCTCACTTCTGCTTACCAACGTTGCGGCACACGCCAAAGAAGTCAAAATAGGTATGGCGATTGATGATCTCCGTCTTGAACGCTGGCAAAAAGATCGAGATATTTTTGTGAAAAAGGCAGAATCTCTCGGCGCGAAAGTATTTGTACAGTCTGCAAATGGCAATGAAGAAACACAAATGTCGCAGATTGAAAACATGATTAACCGGGGCGTCGATGTTCTTGTCATTATTCCGTATAACGGTCAGGTATTAAGTAACGTTGTAAAAGAAGCCAAACAAGAAGGTATTAAAGTATTAGCTTACGACCGTATGATTAACGATGCGGATATCGATTTTTATATTTCTTTCGATAACGAAAAAGTCGGTGAACTGCAGGCAAAAGCCCTGGTCGATATTGTTCCGCAAGGTAATTACTTCCTGATGGGCGGCTCGCCGGTAGATAACAACGCCAAGCTGTTCCGCGCCGGGCAAATGAAAGTGTTAAAACCTTACGTTGATTCCGGAAAAATTAAAGTCGTTGGTGACCAATGGGTTGATGGCTGGTTACCGGAAAACGCATTGAAAATTATGGAAAACGCGCTAACCGCCAATAATAACAAAATTGATGCTGTAGTTGCCTCAAACGATGCCACCGTAGGTGGGGCAATTCAGGCATTAAGTGCGCAAGGTTTATCAGGGAAAGTAGCAATTTCCGGCCAGGATGCGGATCTCGCAGGTATTAAACGTATTGCTGCCGGTACGCAAACTATGACGGTGTATAAACCTATTACATTGTTGGCAAATACTGCCGCAGAAATTGCCGTTGAGTTGGGCAATGGTCAGGAACCAAAAGCAGATACCACTCTGAATAATGGTCTGAAAGATGTTCCCTCCCGCCTGCTGACACCGATCGATGTGAATAAAAACAACATCAAAGAAACGGTAGTTAAAGACGGATTCCACAAAGAGAGCGAGCTGTAAGCGTTACGCCCCGGCGAGGAGCGGGGGCGTGATTTCTCTCCATGCCGCGTGAATGAATTGGCTTAGGTGGAGTCGTTATGCCTTATCTACTTGAAATGAAGAACATTACCAAAACCTTCGGCAGTGTGAAGGCGATTGATAACGTCAGCTTGCGGTTGAATGCTGGCGAAATCGTCTCACTCTGTGGGGAAAATGGGTCTGGTAAATCAACGCTGATGAAAGTGCTGTGTGGTATTTATCCCCATGGTTCCTACGAAGGCGAAATTATTTTTGCGGGAGAAGAGATTCAGGCGAGTCACATCCGCGATACCGAACGCAAAGGTATCGCCATTATTCACCAAGAATTGGCCCTGGTGAAAGAATTGACTGTGCTGGAAAATATCTTCCTGGGTAACGAAATAACCCACAATGGCATTATGGATTATGACCTGATGACACTACGCTGTCAGAAGCTGCTCGCACAGGTCAGTTTATCCATTTCACCCGATACCCGCGTTGGCGATTTAGGGCTTGGGCAACAACAACTGGTTGAAATTGCCAAGGCACTTAATAAACAGGTGCGTTTGTTAATTCTCGATGAACCGACAGCCTCATTAACTGAGCAGGAAACGTCGGTTTTACTGGATATTATTCGCGATCTACAACAGCACGGTATCGCCTGTATTTATATTTCGCACAAACTCAACGAAGTCAAAGCGATTTCCGATACGATTTGCGTTATTCGCGACGGTCAGCACATTGGTACGCGTGATGCTGCCGGAATGAGTGAAGACGATATTATCACCATGATGGTCGGGCGAGAGTTAACCGCGCTTTACCCTAATGAACCACATACCACCGGAGATGAAATATTACGTATTGAACATCTGACGGCATGGCATCCGGTTAATCGTCATATTAAACGAGTTAATGATGTCTCGTTTTCCCTGAAACGTGGCGAAATACTGGGTATTGCCGGACTCGTTGGTGCCGGACGTACCGAGACCATTCAGTGCCTGTTTGGCGTGTGGCCCGGACAATGGGAAGGAAAAATTTATATTGATGGCAAACAGGTAGATATTCGTAACTGTCAGCAAGCCATCGCCCAGGGGATTGCGATGGTCCCCGAAGACAGAAAGCGCGACGGCATCGTTCCGGTAATGGCGGTTGGTAAAAATATTACCCTCGCCGCACTCAATAAATTTACCGGCGGTATTAGCCAGCTTGATGACGCGGCAGAGCAAAAATGTATTCTGGAATCAATCCAGCAACTCAAAGTTAAAACGTCGTCCCCCGACCTTGCTATTGGACGTTTGAGCGGCGGTAATCAGCAAAAAGCGATCCTCGCTCGCTGCCTGTTACTCAACCCGCGCATTCTCATTCTTGATGAGCCTACCAGGGGTATCGATATTGGCGCGAAATACGAGATCTACAAATTAATTAACCAACTCGTCCAGCAGGGTATTGCCGTTATTGTCATCTCTTCCGAATTACCTGAAGTGCTCGGCCTTAGCGATCGTGTACTGGTGATGCATGAAGGGAAACTAAAAGCCAACCTGATAAATCATAACCTGACTCAGGAGCAGGTGATGGAAGCCGCATTGAGGAGCGAACATCATGTCGAAAAGCAATCCGTCTGAAGTGAAATTGGCCGTACCGACATCCGGTGGCTTTTCCGGGCTGAAGTCACTGAATTTGCAGGTCTTCGTGATGATTGCAGCTATCATCGCAATCATGCTGTTCTTTACCTGGACCACCGATGGTGCCTACTTAAGCGCCCGTAACGTCTCCAACCTGTTACGCCAGACAGCGATTACCGGCATCCTCGCAGTAGGAATGGTGTTCGTCATAATTTCTGCTGAAATCGACCTTTCCGTCGGCTCAATGATGGGGCTGTTAGGTGGCGTCGCGGCGATTTGTGACGTCTGGTTAGGCTGGCCTTTGCCACTGACCATCATTGTAACGCTGGTTCTGGGACTGCTTCTCGGTGCCTGGAACGGATGGTGGGTAGCGTACCGCAAAGTCCCTTCATTTATTGTCACCCTCGCGGGCATGTTGGCATTTCGCGGCATACTCATTGGCATCACCAACGGCACGACTGTATCTCCCACCAGCGCCGCGATGTCACAAATTGGGCAAAGCTATCTACCCGCCAGCACCGGCTTCATCATTGGCGCGCTTGGCTTAATGGCTTTTGTTGGCTGGCAATGGCGCGGAAGAATGCGCCGTCAGGCTTTGGGTTTGCAGTCTCCGGCCTCTACCGCAGTTGTCGGTCGCCAGTCATTAACGGCGATTATCGTCTTAGGCGCAATCTGGCTGTTGAACGATTACCGTGGCGTTCCCACTCCCGTTCTGCTGCTGACGTTGCTGTTACTCGGCGGAATGTTTATGGCAACGCGGACGGCATTTGGACGACGCATTTATGCCATCGGCGGCAATCTGGAAGCAGCACGTCTCTCCGGGATTAACGTTGAACGCACCAAACTTGCCGTATTCGCTATTAACGGATTAATGGTCGCTATCGCCGGATTAATCCTCAGTTCTCGACTTGGCGCTGGTTCACCTTCTGCGGGAAATATCGCCGAACTGGACGCAATTGCAGCATGCGTGATTGGCGGCACCAGTCTGGCAGGCGGCGTCGGGAGCGTGGCTGGAGCGGTAATGGGGGCATTCATCATGGCTTCACTGGATAACGGTATGAGTATGATGGATGTACCGACCTTCTGGCAGTATATCGTTAAAGGTGCGATTCTGTTGCTGGCAGTATGGATGGACTCCGCAACCAAACGCCGTTCTTGATTTTGATAAAAATTTTCTCAAAGCCGGTAACGTATTACCGGTTTTGAGTTTTTGCATGATTCAGCAGGAAAAGAACCATGTTTACTAAACGTCACCGCATCACATTACTGTTCAATGCCAATAAAGCCTATGACCGGCAGGTAGTAGAAGGCGTAGGGGAATATTTACAGGCGTCACAATCGGAATGGGATATTTTCATTGAAGAAGATTTCCGCGCCCGCATTGATAAAATCAAGGACTGGTTGGGAGATGGCGTCATTGCCGACTTCGACGACAAACAGATCGAGCAAGCTCTGGCTGATGTCCACGTCCCTATTGTTGGGGTTGGCGGCTCGTATCACCTTGCAGAAAGTTACCCACCCGTTCATTACATTGCCACCGATAACTATGCGCTGGTTGAAAGCGCATTTTTGCATTTAAAAGAGAAAGGCGTTAACCGCTTTGCTTTTTATGGTCTTCCGGAATCAAGCGGCAAACGTTGGGCCACTGAACGCGAATATGCATTTCGTCAGCTTGTCGCCGAAGAAAAGTATCGCGGAGTGGTTTATCAGGGGTTAGAAACCGCGCCAGAGAACTGGCAACACGCGCAAAATCGGCTGGCAGACTGGCTACAAACGCTGCCACCGCAAACCGGGATTATTGCCGTTACTGACGCCCGGGCGCGGCATATTCTGCAAGTATGTGAACATCTACACATTCCCGTACCGGAAAAATTATGCGTGATTGGCATCGATAACGAAGAACTGACCCGCTATCTGTCGCGTGTCGCCCTTTCTTCGGTCGCTCAGGGCGCACGGCAAATGGGCTATCAGGCGGCAAAACTGTTGCATCGATTATTAGATAAAGAAGAAATGCCGCTACAGCGGATTTTGGTCCCACCAGTTCGCGTCATTGAACGGCGCTCAACAGATTACCGCTCGCTGACCGATCCCGCCGTTATTCAGGCCATGCATTACATTCGTAATCACGCCTGTAAAGGGATTAAAGTGGATCAGGTACTGGATGCGGTGGGCATATCACGCTCCAATCTTGAGAAGCGTTTTAAAGAAGAGGTGGGTGAAACCATCCATGCCATGATTCATGCCGAGAAGCTGGAGAAAGCGCGCAGTCTGCTGATTTCAACCACCTTGTCGATCAATGAGATATCGCAAATGTGCGGTTATCCATCGCTGCAATATTTCTACTCTGTTT
Organism: Escherichia sp. WS1450; assembly: GCF_046487395.1. Classification (NCBI taxonomy): domain Bacteria; kingdom Pseudomonadati; phylum Pseudomonadota; class Gammaproteobacteria; order Enterobacterales; family Enterobacteriaceae; genus Escherichia; species Escherichia sp. WS1450. The sequence continues at coordinate 50,110 of NZ_JBJQJO010000026.1, read as the reverse complement.
TTAAAAAAGCATATGACACGACGCCAAAAGAGTATCGCGATGTAAATAGCGAGGTCATGTTGTAGCGATGATGAGAATTGTCGGCGTCACATCAGGTAACCCAGCACAACCACCTGATACGAGCAAAAGCCTTATCCGACTGACAAGTCGGATAAGGCTCGAGGAAATGCAATTACATATGTGCCGCGATTAACCGTTGGTTATCCTGGTACATTGCGAACAGGTAGTTGTTATAACTCTTCCCTTTGGTCGAGTAGCCCTTCAGCTTGTGAATCATCGCTGTGGCAGTCACTTCCTGATCCGCTTTACGCAGCTGCGCACGCGATTTACGGAACGAAGAGTAAGCCGGATGCGTATTCAGGTTAGTGACATAGGCGCTCACCGATTCTTTGACAGAACTAAACTGTGAGTACCCCTTCACTTTACCCGGCGCATTAGTACAACGTCCTTTCATGCATTTCATGCCGAACAGATTGTTGTTGTTGCGCGCCAGCTTCGACGTTCCCCAACCGCTTTCTGCTGCAGCCATCGTCGCTACCATACTGGTGGGGATAATGTCTACGCGTTCAAGCAAGGTATTCCACGGGATTTTTCGCGTATTACCAGACCACTTCACCTTGTAGCGTTTGGCGATGTCTTTCAGACGCGCACGCTCAGCAGGTGACCATTGGCCCTGATACTGTTTTGAAATCAGCCAGTTACGTTCCGCAGTAATGGCCGCATTTTGGCTGGTAATGTAAGGCATTACAGTCCGGAGAAACGCCTTTTTCCTTGGTGTTCCGGAAGGGTATTTTCGCAAATCAGGAAGTGAACTACTCTTTGCACTATTGCGAGAATACTCTTGTTTACTGCTTACCTGTTTATTACTAGCTTTAGTTAAGTGGGACTTTTGACTCGCTGTTGTTGTGTGCGTCTTCGCTAACACCTCACTCGAAAACACCAGAGTGAGTAACATAAGAATCATCGCCCCATATCGTCGTATGGGAGTCAAAATCATCAGGTCTCCTGGTCGGATTTAATCATTCCAACACCTTATATTTTTTACAAATTTGAGAGTTGAATCTCAAATCATATCAAAAATAGCTGTCAAGAGCACCCCAAGGAATAGTCCAAATCTGAAACTATGTCACGAGTTAACGATTCAGATTGGCGCTAAATCGCAGAAAATGTGGGGTTTATCGCAAAATTCAGCCGTTTTTTGCGCGCGATCGCTCACCCTTGCTTCTCATCCTGTGGACTTAACGCTCAGGGATGAGTTTTGTCTGGCTTATCGCTGGCAAACTGTCTGAAATCGCAGCAATAAGGACTCATCCGCCATGAAACTCGCCGCCTGTTTTCTGACACTCCTTCCTGGCTTCGCCGTTGCCGCCAGCTGGACTTCTCCGGGGTTTCCCGCCTTTAGCGAACAGGGGACGGGAACATTTGTCAGCCACGCACAGTTGCCCAAAGGTACGCGTCCACTAACGCTAAATTTTGACCAACAGTGCTGGCAGCCTGCGGATGCGATAAAACTCAATCAGATGCTTTCCCTGCAACCTTGTAGCAACACGCCACCTCAATGGCGATTGTTCAGGGACGGCGAATATACGCTGCAACTAGACACCCGCTCCGGTACACCAACATTGATGATATCCATCCAGAACGCCGTCGAACCGGTAGCAAGCCTGGTCCGTGAATGCCCGAAATGGGATGGATTACCGCTCACACTGGATGTCAGCGCCACTTTTCCGGAGGGAGCCGCAGTCCGGGATTATTACAGCCAGCAAATTGCGATAGTGAAGAACGGTCAAATAACGTTACAACCCGCTGCCACCAGCAACGGTTTACTCCTGCTGGAACGGGCAGAAACTGACACATCCGCCCCTTTCGACTGGCATAACGCCACGGTTTACTTTGTGCTGACAGATCGTTTCGAAAACGGCGATCCCAGTAATGACCAGAGTTACGGACGTCATAAAGACGGTATGGCAGAAATTGGCACTTTTCACGGCGGCGATTTACGCGGCCTGACCAACAAATTGGATTACCTCCAGCAGCTGGGCGTCAATGCTTTATGGATAAGTGCCCCATTTGAGCAAATTCACGGCTGGGTCGGCGGCGGTACAAAAGGCGATTTCCCGCATTATGCCTACCACGGTTATTACACACAGGACTGGACGAATCTTGATGCCAATATGGGCAGTGAAGCCGATCTACGGACACTGGTTGATAGCGCGCATCAGCGCGGTATTCGTATTCTCTTTGATGTCGTGATGAACCACACCGGCTATGCCACACTGGCGGATATGCAGGAGTATCAGTTTGGCGCGTTATATCTTTCTGGTGACGAAGTGAAAAAAACGTTGGGTGAACGCTGGAGCGACTGGAAACCTGCCGCCGGGCAAACCTGGCATAGCTTTAACGATTACATTAATTTCAGCGACAAAACAGGCTGGGATAAATGGTGGGGAAAAAACTGGATCAGAACCGATATCGGCGATTACGACAATCCTGGATTCGACGATCTCACTATGTCGCTGGCCTTTTTGCCGGATATCAAAACCGAATCAACGACCGCTTCTGGTCTGCCGGTGTTCTATAAAAACAAAACGGATACCCACGCTAAAGTCATCGACGGCTTTACCCCTCGCGATTACTTAACCCACTGGTTAAGTCAGTGGGTCCGCGACTATGGGATTGATGGTTTTCGGGTCGACACCGTCAAACATGTTGAGTTGCCCGCCTGGCAGCAACTGAAAACCGAAGCCAGCGCCGCGCTTCGCGAATGGAAAAAAGCTAACCCCGACAAAGCATTAGATGACAAACCTTTCTGGATGACCGGTGAAGCCTGGGGCCACGGCGTGATGCAAAGTGACTACTATCGCCACGGCTTCGATGCGATGATCAATTTCGATTATCAGGAGCAGGCGGCTAAAGCAGTCGATTGTCTGGCGCAGATGGATACGACCTGGCAGCAAATGGCGGAGAAATTGCAGGATTTCAACGTGTTGAGCTACCTCTCGTCGCATGATACCCGCCTGTTCCGTGAAGGGGGCGACAAAGCAGCAGAGTTATTATTATTAGCGCCAGGCGCGGTACAAATCTTTTATGGTGATGAATCCTCGCGTCCGTTCGGCCCCACCGGTTCGGATCCGCTGCAAGGTACACGTTCGGATATGAACTGGCAGGATGTTAGCGGTAAATCTGCCGCCAGCGTCGCGCACTGGCAGAAAATCAGCCAGTTCCGCGCCCGCCATCCCGCAATTGGCGCGGGCAAACAAACGACACTTTCGCTGAAGCAGGGCTACGGCTTTGTTCGTGAGCATGGCGACGATAAAGTGCTGGTCATCTGGGCTGGGCAACAGTGACTTTTCCGGCTTCCCGTTCGTCAGTACCTCGGGAAGCCGCCAACCAGGATAAAATGTCAGCCCTAATCAGCGTTGCAGGATAAAGCACCGCTCACTCTTCAACAGACCGATTTGCACCCCAGCAAATGTAGCGTTATTGTTACCTTCCTTGCTACAGAGTTCGACAGATATCCCGCTATGACATTCTCCCTTTTTGGTGACAAATTTACCCGCCACTCCGGCATTACGCTGCTGATGGAAGATCTGAACGACGGTTTACGCACGCCTGGCGCGATTATGCTCGGCGGCGGTAATCCAGCGCAGATCCCGGAAATGCAGGACTACTTCCAGACGCTACTGACCGACATGCTGGAAAGTGGCAAAGCGACTGATGCACTGTGCAATTACGACGGTCCACAGGGGAAAACGGAGCTACTCACACTGCTTGCCGGAATGCTGCGCGAGAAGTTGGGTTGGGATATCGAACCACAGAATATTGCACTAACAAACGGCAGCCAGAGCGCGTTTTTCTACTTATTTAATCTGTTTGCCGGACGCCGTGCCGATGGTCGGGTCAAAAAAGTGCTGTTCCCGCTGGCACCGGAATACATTGGCTACGCTGACGCCGGACTGGAAGAAGATCTGTTTGTCTCTGCGCGTCCGAATATTGAACTGCTGCCGGAAGGCCAGTTTAAATACCACGTCGATTTTGAGCATCTGCATATTGGCGAAGAAACCGGGATGATTTGCGTCTCCCGGCCGACGAATCCAACAGGCAATGTGATTACTGACGAAGAGTTGCTGAAGCTTGACGCGCTGGCGAATCAACATGGCATTCCGCTGGTGATTGATAACGCTTATGGCGTCCCGTTCCCGGGTATCATCTTCAGCGAAGCGCGCCCGCTGTGGAATCCGAATATCGTACTGTGCATGAGTCTTTCCAAGCTGGGGCTACCTGGCTCCCGCTGCGGCATTATCATCGCCAATGAAAAAATCATCACCGCCATCACCAATATGAACGGCATTATCAGCCTGGCACCTGGCGGTATTGGTCCGGCGATGATGTGTGAAATGATTAAGCGTAACGATCTGCTGCGCCTGTCTGAAACAGTCATCAAACCGTTTTACTACCAGCGTGTTCAGGAAACTATCGCTATCATTCGCCGCTATTTACCGGAAGATCGCTGCCTGATTCATAAACCCGAAGGAGCCATTTTCCTCTGGCTATGGTTTAAGGATTTGCCAATTACGACCGAGCAGCTCTACCAGCGCCTGAAAGCACGGGGCGTGCTGATGGTGCCGGGGCACAACTTCTTCCCAGGGCTGGATAAACCGTGGCCACATACACATCAATGTATGCGCATGAACTACGTGCCGGAGCCGGAGAAAATTGAGGCGGGTGTGAAGATTCTGGCAGAAGAGATAGAAAGAGCCTGGGCTGAAAGTCACTAAAAATTGCCTGATGCGCTACGCTTATCAGGCCTACATGATTTCTGCAATATATTGAATTTGGTAGAATTTGTAGGCCGGATAAGGCGTTTTAGCCGCATCCGGCATAAACAAAGCGCACTATCCCTGCGTTGAGAAACGCCGGAAAAACGTTTCAAACAGGCTGCTGCCGTAGCCGATGTCGCTGCACTTTCTCGACATCCATGCACTGCAACGCCTTTGTCGGGCAGGCTTCAACACAGGCCGGTCCCGTCGCCCGATGCCAGCACAGATCGCACTTAATCGCCCTCGCCTTTTTGCGCGAAGAAACGACCTCCATCGCACCAAACGGGCAAGCCAGCATACAGCTTTTACAGCCAATGCAACGTGATTGTTCAACGAAAATATGCCCATGTTCGCGGCTTATCGCGTCAACAGGGCAGACATTCGCGCACGGTGCATCTTCACACTGATGGCAGGCTACTGCCGTGGTCCAGCTGTGGTCTTTAATAACACGAATACGGGAAATAAACTCGTCTGGTGACAACGCAGCGCAATCCTGATTTTCCTGATGCGACACTGCGCAAGCCACTTCACAGGTACGGCAACCGATACATTTCGTCGCATCTGCAATAATAAACCGGTTCATGATCACTCCTTTGCACTAAAACAGCAGAGTGCCAGAGAGCGCGTCTCTACTGCTTTGATCCAACGAAGGAAATGTTAAAGTTTTGGCACTTGTCCAAAGGGTTATGTGATCGCGCCCTGGTCGTCCCTGACAGTAAATCCCAGTTCATTAGAAATAGCCTGCGCGGTTTCACGCAGTGGTTTCAGGAGATTTTTCTCCCCCACCTGTTTCAGACGTGATGTCGAAAGAGAAATCGACACGGCGTACGGCACCCGCCCATGAATATCAAACACCGGAACAGCAATACAGGAGACGCCGAGTTCGTTTTCTTCTCTGTCCATCGCCGCTCCGCTTTCACGAATGTGCGCCAGTTCGTCGAACATCGCGGGGAGCTCGGTAATGGTATTGCGGGTTAACGGCTGGATCTCATGCTGATGGCTTTCCCAGTATGACTTCACGTAGTCCGGGTGACCAAACGCCATGTAGATCTTGCCCATTGCGGAACAGTAGAGCGGCATATGCTGGCCTATATAGGCACGGGTTCGCAGCATCCCGGTTGTGGGTTCCAGCTTATAAATCAAAATAGCGTGATCGTCTTCGCGGCTGGAGAAGTTAATGGTTTCACCAGTGGCGATGTTCAGTGCCTCAAGATGCGGAGCGGCGATATGAATGATATTCAGCGAAGACAGCGCCTTCTGCCCGACGGCAATAAATTTGGTAGTCAGGCGGTAACTCCCTGCGGCGGGCGCGGTGGTCACATAGCCGCAGGACTGTAATCCCTGCAATAAGCGATGGACGGTACTCTTATTTAAACCAGCCAGTTCCGAAAGATGCGCCAAAGGACAACCGTTTGGATAGTTGCTCAAAATCTCAATCAGCATCAACCCGCGAAACAGACTCTGGCTTCCGGCTGGACGCTCTTTTTCCTGCGCCATCTCGTTCTCTTTTTTTCCCATCACTTCTTTCCCCATTTTGTCGCGTCCTGATGGTAGCGCAAAGTGTGTCGTAGTTCACGATCTCGACAGATAATTTATAACCACTTGATTTTTAAGTTTTTTGAAATTCATCAATCAGATTGCTTTGTTAAAAAGCGATCGATATATTTGAAATAAGATTTCGCATATTGAAATTTTAAGCCAAAAAAGCGATCAAAAAAACAAGGAAGCCAGGGATGAAAGTGACATTTGAGCAGTTAAAAGCAGCCTTTAATCGAGTCTTAATTTCACGCGGCGTTGACAGCGAAACGGCTGATGCCTGTGCCGAAATGTTCGCCCGCACCACCGAATCCGGCGTTTATTCTCACGGCGTCAACCGTTTCCCTCGTTTCATTCAACAACTGGAAAACGGCGATATCATTCCCGATGCCCAACCCAAACGTATAACCAGCCTCGGCGCAATTGAACAGTGGGACGCTCAGCGTTCGATCGGTAACCTGACAGCGAAAAAGATGATGGATCGCGCCATTGAACTGGCTGCCGATCACGGTATTGGTCTGGTGGCACTACGTAATGCCAACCACTGGATGCGCGGCGGCAGCTACGGCTGGCAGGCGGCGGAAAAAGGCTATATTGGCATTTGCTGGACCAACTCCATCGCCGTAATGCCGCCGTGGGGCGCAAAAGAGTGTCGCATCGGCACCAACCCGCTGATCGTCGCCATTCCTTCTACCCCAATCACCATGGTCGATATGTCGATGTCGATGTTCTCTTACGGCATGTTAGAAGTTAACCGTCTGGCAGGTCGTCAGCTCCCGGTCGATGGTGGCTTTGATGATGAGGGCAATTTGACCAAAGAACCTGGCGTTATCGAGAAAAATCGCCGCATTTTGCCGATGGGCTACTGGAAAGGTTCTGGCATGTCGATTGTGCTGGATATGATCGCCACTCTCCTTTCCGACGGCGCATCGGTTGCCGAAGTCACCCAGGACAACAGCGACGAATACGGCGTTTCGCAAATCTTTATCGCCATCGAAGTGGATAAATTGATCGACGGCCCCACCCGCGATGCCAAGCTGCAACGCATCATGGATTACGTTACTACCGCTGAACGCGCTGACGAAAACCAGGCCATCCGCTTACCCGGCCACGAATTTACTACCCTGCTGGCCGAAAACCGCCGTAACGGCATCACCGTTGATGACAGCGTGTGGGCCAAAATCCAGGCGTTATGAGGAGATAAGTCATGATTTTTGGACATATCGCGCAGCCTGACCCGTGCCGTTTGCCTGCCGCCATTGAAAAGGCGCTCGATTTTCTGCGCGCTACCGATTTCAACGCCCTGGAGCCGGGTGTTGTCGAAATCGACGGCAAGAATATTTATGCGCAAATTATCGACTTAACGACGCGAGATAAAATCGAAAACCGTCCGGAAGTGCATCGTCGGTATATCGATATTCAGTTTCTGGCGTGGGGTGAAGAGAAAATCGGCATAGCTATTGATACGGGAAATAATAAAGTCAGCGAATCACTATTAGATCAGCGCGATATTATTTTTTATCACGATAGTGAACATGAATCATTTATAGAAATGATACCGGGCAGCTACGCTATTTTCTTCCCGCAGGATGTTCATCGACCAGGTTGTATTCTGCAAACAGCCTCTGAGATACGAAAAATTGTGGTTAAAGTCGCATTAACAGCGCTGAATTAATCGAATAATCGTCTACGCCAGAACGCCTGGGTAATGTTATTGCTCTAACTATATTAATAATTTAGGTTGCTGCACATGCAACTTGAATTATGACAGACATAGCCTCAAGGAATAGCTATGAAAAAAATACCTGAAGCAATACTGGCGATTAATCTCGCCGTACTCTCCTGTATTGTATTTATAAACATTATTTTAAGATATGGTTTTCAGACAAGCATTTTATCTGTTGATGAATTGTCTCGTTATTTATTTGTCTGGTTAACGTTTATTGGCGCGATTGTAGCTTTTATGGATAACGCCCACGTTCAGGTCACCTTTCTGGTGGAGAAACTCTCCCCCGCGTGGCAGCGACGAGTCGCTCTGGTTACCCATTCCTTAATCTTATTTATTTGTGGCGCACTGGCCTGGGGCGCAACGCTAAAAACAATTCAGGACTGGAGCGATTATTCACCGATCCTCGGCTTGCCCATCGGTCTGATGTATGCCGCTTGTCTGCCCACCAGCCTCGTTATCGCATTCTTTGAGCTGCGTCATTTATATCAACTCATCACGCGTAGCAATTCTCTAACGCCGCCACCGCAAGGAGCTTAATCATGGCTGTGCTGATTTTTCTGGGCTGCCTGTTGGGTGGCATTGCTATCGGTTTGCCTATTGCCTGGGCACTTTTGTTGTGCGGGGCGGCGTTAATGTTCTGGCTGGATATGTTTGATGTCCAGATCATGGCACAAACGCTGGTGAACGGAGCCGACAGTTTCTCCCTGCTGGCGATACCGTTCTTTGTGCTGGCGGGTGAAATCATGAATGCGGGCGGCTTGTCAAAACGCATTGTTGACCTGCCGATGAAACTGGTGGGGCATAAACCAGGCGGGCTGGGCTACGTCGGCGTGCTGGCGGCTATGATTATGGCAAGCCTTTCTGGTTCTGCCGTTGCAGATACCGCCGCCGTTGCCGCTCTACTGGTGCCGATGATGCGCAGCGCCGACTACCCGGTCAACCGGGCGGCGGGGCTGATTGCCTCTGGCGGCATTATCGCGCCAATTATTCCCCCTTCCATTCCGTTTATTATTTTCGGCGTTTCCAGCGGATTATCCATCAGTAAGCTGTTTATGGCGGGCATTGCCCCTGGCATGATGATGGGCGCAACGCTGATGCTTACCTGGTGGTGGCAGGCCAGTCGCCTTAATTTACCCCGCCAGCAAAAAGCAACGATGCAGGAAATCTGGCACTCTTTTGTCTCCGGTATCTGGGCGCTGTTTCTTCCAGTCATCATTATTGGCGGGTTTCGCTCCGGTCTGTTTACCCCTACCGAAGCCGGGGCCGTTGCTGCTTTCTATGCGCTGTTTGTCGCCACAGTTATTTACCGTGAAATGACCTTCGCCACACTTTGGCATGTGCTCATTGGCGCAGCGAAAACGACCTCAGTGGTGATGTTTCTGGTGGCCTCGGCACAAGTTTCCGCCTGGCTGATCACCATTGCTGAACTGCCGATGATGGTTTCTGATTTACTGCAACCGCTGGTCGATTCACCGCGTCTGCTGTTTATCGTCATTATGGTGGCTATCCTGATTGTCGGCATGGTCATGGATTTAACGCCGACGGTATTAATTCTTACCCCGGTATTAATGCCTTTAGTTAAAGAGGCAGGAATCGATCCGATTTATTTCGGTGTCATGTTTATCATTAACTGCTCAATCGGCTTAATTACACCGCCTATCGGTAATGTGCTTAACGTTATTTCAGGGGTGGCAAAACTCAAATTCGATGATGCAGTCAGAGGCGTTTTCCCTTACATCCTGGTTTTATATTCATTATTAGTCGTATTTGTTTTTATTCCCGATCTCATCATCCTCCCTTTGAAATGGATTAATTAAAAGGAAAATATTATGAAATTACGTTCTGTAACCTACGCTTTATTAATTGCCGGAGTGGCTGCGTTCAGCACATCTTCTCTGGCGGCACAATCATTACGTTTCGGTTATGAAACCTCACAAACCGACTCGCAACATATTGCGGCAAAGAAATTCAATGAATTATTACAGGAAAAAACCAAAGGCGAACTGAAATTAAAATTGTTTCCGGATAGCACTCTCGGTAATGCGCAGGCGATGATCAGCGGCGTACGTGGTGGCACCATCGATATGGAAATGTCCGGCTCGAATAACTTTGCCGGGTTGTCACCTGTGATGAACCTGCTTGATGTCCCTTTCCTGTTCCGCGATACCGCTCACGCGCATAAAACGCTCGACGGCAAAGTCGGTGATGACCTGAAAGTCTCCCTTGAAGGTAAGGGACTGAAAGTACTGGCCTACTGGGAAAACGGCTGGCGCGATGTCACCAACTCGCGCGCACCGGTTAAAACCCCCGCCGACCTGAAAGGGCTGAAAATTCGCACCAACAATAGCCCGATGAATATCGCCGCATTCAAAGTCTTTGGCGCTAACCCGATCCCGATGCCGTTTGCCGAAGTCTATACCGGGCTGGAAACGCGCACTATCGACGCTCAGGAACACCCGATCAACGTCGTCTGGTCAGCAAAATTTTTCGAAGTACAGAAGTACCTTTCTCTGACGCACCACGCCTATTCGCCACTTCTGGTGGTGATCAACAAAGCGAAGTTTGACGGCTTAACCCCGGAGTTCCAGCAGGCGCTGATCTCATCTGCGCAGGAAGCGGGTAACTACCAGCGCAAACTGGTTGCCGAAGATCAGCAAAAAATCATCGACGGCATGAAAGAAGCGGGCGTGGAAGTCATCACCGATCTCGACCGCAAAGCCTTTAGCGACGCACTGGGGAATCAGGTTCGCGACATGTTTGTTAAAGATGTGCCGCAGGGAGCTGATCTGCTGAAAGCCGTGGATGAGGTGCAATAAACCATGACGCAATACTGGCTGGGGTTAGATTGTGGCGGTAGCTGGCTGAAAGCCGGGCTGTATGACCGCGAAGGCCGGGAGGCAGGCGTGCAACGCCTGCCGCTGTGCGCATTAAGCCCGCAGCCAGGCTGGGCAGAGCGCGATATGGCAGAACTGTGGCAATGCTGCATAGCTGTCATTCGCCCCCTGCTTACTCATTCTGGTGTTAGCGGGGAACAAATAGTCGGTATCGGCATCTCCGCACAGGGAAAGGGCTTGTTTTTGCTGGATAAAAACGACAAGCCGCTCGGTAACGCCATTTTGTCCTCGGATCGCCGGGCGATGGAAATCGTTCGTCGCTGGCAGGAAGATGGCATCCCGGAAAAACTCTACCCGCTGACCCGACAAACCTTGTGGACCGGGCATCCGGTGTCGCTGTTACGCTGGCTGAAAGAGCACGAACCAGAACGCTACGCGCAAATTGGCTGCGTGATGATGACGCACGACTACCTGCGCTGGTGTTTAACTGGCGTCAAAGGCTGTGAAGAGAGCAATATTTCCGAGTCCAACCTCTACAACATGAGTCGCGGGAAATATGACCCGTGTCTCACCGACTGGCTGGGGATCGCTGAAATCAACCACGCCCTGCCGCCTGTTGTCGGATCTGCCGAAATCTGCGGGGAAATCACCGCTCAGACAGCTGCACTGACCGGTCTGAAAGCGGGTACGCCCGTTGTCGGCGGCCTGTTTGATGTGGTTTCCACCGCACTCTGCGCCGGGATCGAAGACGAATTTACCCTTAATGCGGTGATGGGCACCTGGGCGGTGACCAGCGGCATAACCCGTGGTTTACGTGACGGTGAAGCGCATCCGTATGTCTATGGTCGCTACGTTAACGATGGTCAATTTATCGTTCACGAAGCCAGCCCCACCTCTTCCGGCAACCTCGAATGGTTTACCGCACAGTGGGGAGAAATCTCGTTTGATGAGATTAACCAGGCCGTTGCCAGCTTGCCAAAGGCCGGGGGCGATCTCTTTTTCCTGCCGTTCCTGTACGGCAGCAACGCCGGACTCGAGATGACCAGCGGTTTCTACGGGATGCAGGCCATTCACACCCGCGCACACCTGTTGCAGGCCATTTATGAAGGCGTGGTGTTCAGCCATATGACCCATCTCAACCGGATGCGCGAACGTTTTACTGATGTGCACACCCTGCGCGTCACTGGCGGCCCGGCGCATTCCGATGTCTGGATGCAAATGCTGGCGGACGTCAGCGGGCTGCGTATCGAACTGCCGCAGGTGGAAGAAACCGGCTGCTTTGGTGCGGCACTTGCCGCCCGCGTCGGCACCGGAGTTTATCGCGATTTCAGCGAAGCCCAACGTGATTTACAGCACCCAGTACGCACCCTGCTGCCGGATATGACCGCACATCAGCTTTACCAACAAAAATACCAACGCTATCAGCATCTCATTGCCGCACTTCAGGGCTTTCACGCCCGCATCAAGGAGCACACATTATGAGCCGACCACTTCTGCAACTGGCCCTCGACCACTCATCACTTGAAGACGCACAGCGCGACGTGATGCTGTTAAAAGACAGCGTCGATATCGTCGAAGCGGGCACCATTCTCTGTTTAAACGAAGGGCTTGGCGCGGTGAAAGCCTTGCGCGAACAGTGCCCGGACAAAATCATCGTTGCTGACTGGAAGGTCGCCGACGCGGGTGAAACGCTCGCGCAACAGGCGTTTGGCGCAGGCGCTAACTGGATGACCATCATCTGCGCCGCGCCGCTCGCGACGGTGGAAAAAGGCCACGCCATGGCGCAACGCTGCGGTGGTGAAATTCAGATAGAGCTGTTCGGTAACTGGACGCTGGACGACGCCCGCGACTGGCATCGTATTGGCGTGCGGCAGGCCATTTATCATCGCGGTCGTGACGCGCAGGCCAGCGGGCAACAGTGGGGCGAAGCCGATCTGGCACGCATGAAGGCGCTTTCCGATATCGGCCTTGAGCTTTCCATTACTGGCGGGATTACCCCTGCTGACCTGCCGCTGTTTAAAGATATCCGCGTGAAAGCGTTTATTGCCGGGCGGGCGCTGGCAGGCGCAGCAAATCCGGCGCAGGTGGCTGGCGATTTCCATGCGCAAATTGATGCCATCTGGGGAGGCGCGCGTGCGTAATCATCCGTTAGGGATTTATGAAAAAGCGCTGGCGAAAGATCTCTCCTGGCCCGAGCGGCTGGTGCTGGCGAAAAGCTGCAGTTTTGATTTTGTCGAAATGTCGGTGGATGAAACCGACGAACGTTTGTCACGCCTTGACTGGAACGCCGCACAACGTGCTTCGCTGGTCACTGCGATGATCGAAACGGGTGTTGCCATTCCGTCAATGTGCCTGTCCGCACATCGTCGCTTTCCCTTTGGCAGCCGGGACGAGGCGGTGCGCGAACGGGCGCGGGAAATCATGAGTAAAGCGATTCGCCTGGCGCGCGATCTCGGCATTCGCACCATTCAACTGGCGGGTTATGACGTCTATTACGAAGACCACGACGAAGGCACCCAGCAACGTTTTGCTGAAGGGCTGGCGTGGGCGGTCGAACAGGCGGCGGCATCACAAGTCATGCTGGCGGTGGAGATTATGGATACCGCGTTTATGAACTCCATCAGCAAATGGAAAAAGTGGGACGAGATGCTCGCCTCGCCGTGGTTCACCGTCTACCCGGACGTCGGCAACCTCAGCGCCTGGGGCAATGATGTTTCCGCCGAACTGAAACTGGGCATTGACCGTATTGCCGCAATCCACCTGAAAGACACCCGGCCAGTCACCGAGCAAAGTCCCGGACAGTTCCGTGATGTGCCGTTTGGCGAAGGCTGCGTCGATTTCGTTGGCATCTTCAAAACGCTGCATGAACTGAACTATCGCGGTTCTTTCCTGATTGAGATGTGGACCGAAAAAGCCAAAGAGCCGGTGCTGGAGATTATTCAGGCGCGGCGCTGGATTGAAGCGCGTATGCAGGAGGCTGGATTTATATGTTAGAGCAACTGAAAGCCGACGTGCTGGCGGCGAATCTGGAGCTTCCCGCTCACCATCTGGTGACGTTCACCTGGGGCAATGTCAGCGCGGTAGACGAAACGCGGCAATGGATGGTAATCAAACCTTCCGGCGTCGAGTACGACGTGATGACCGCCGACGATATGGTGGTGGTTGAGATAGCCACCGGTAAGGTGGTGGAAGGCAGAAAAAAACCCTCGTCCGACACGCCAACGCATCTGGCGCTCTACCGTCGCTATGCCGAAATCGGTGGCATTGTGCATACCCACTCGCGCCACGCGACCATCTGGTCACAGGCCGGGCTGGATCTCCCCGCCTGGGGCACCACGCACGCCGATTACTTCTATGGAGCCATCCCCTGCACGCGCCTGATGACCGCAGAAGAGATCAACGGCGAGTATGAATACCAGACTGGCGAAGTGATCATTGAAACCCTCGAAGAACGCGGCAGGAGTCCAGCGCAAATCCCGGCGGTTCTGGTACATTCTCACGGCCCGTTCGCCTGGGGAAAAAATGCCGCCGATGCAGTGCATAACGCCGTGGTGCTGGAAGAGTGCGCCTATATGGGCCTGTTCTCGCGCCAGCTTGCGCCGCAACTCCCTGCGATGCAAAACGAACTGTTGGATAAGCACTACCTGCGTAAGCATGGGGCCAATGCCTATTACGGGCAGTAATCCCTCACGCCGGGGCTTCATCGCCCCGGCACTACGAATTGATATGTTCCTTGCTGTAACGTCGCTTCCACGCAGCTGGCGTTAAACCGGTGTGTTTGCGAAAAATCTGCCGGAAATAGCCAACGTCATTAAACCCGCACAACGCCGCCACTTCCGTGAGCGATCGCGCTTCGCTAATTAACAGCTTTTCGGCTTCGCGCACTCGCTGGCGATGGATTGCTTCTGTTAACGTCAGATGAAACACCCGCCGATAGACGCGCCCAAGATAATCGGCATTGCAGTACAGCTCGCGGGCTAAAAGCGCCGTGGAAAGCGGGCGATGATATTGCGTGCGGATCAGTTTCTGCGCTTTCCAGGCAAGCGTGGTACCTGCGGCATCGGCCTGTTCATCAAGACGCGCGTCACGGGTGAGTTGCTGCAAAATCAGCAGCACAATAAACTCCAGCGCCGGAGTGCGTTGATGCTTTTCCTGTTCGCTTAAGAACTGGCGAAACAGGGCCACCAGCGCCTGCGGATCGGCAACCTTCGTTTGTTGCGGCACGCTAAGATGAGTGAGCCAGCGCGGGTCGCTATCCGGCGCTTTAACCTCAAAATGCAGCCAGTAAAATTTGAGATCGGCGGGAAAATCCTCTACCCCAACATGCTGTCGGTTCGGCCAGAGTAATAAACTCTCTCCCGCATCGACCAGAAATATCCGCTCTTCTTCCTGAATCGTTAATCGACCTTTTTCGACAAAGATAATTTCCCATGACTCCAGCCGCCTTGCCGGATGCCTCCCTACGCCACGGGAAATAAATAATCCACCATTTTGCACTTTAATCGGTAACGTCATGGATAATTCGAGCATTGATATGTAATTTCCCGCTTATTCATTAATGATTAAACACATTACCTTTTGATTATTAATCAAAAACATTAATTTCACCTGATCCATTTCACACTTTTAAATTCAGGTAGGAATCGTCACCTTTTTTTACTCTTTTCTCGCCTTGTTGATATTCCCGTTCACGGCAGAATTAATCAGGTCATTGCAATAAAACTAAAAATTGCTCCCTATTCACGAGGAATATCTATGACCTCTACACCGATTACTACCGCTGATATCGCTAAAGGTAAAATTGACGATGCGTTATCTGTACGGGAAAAAATAGGCTACGGCCTGGGTGACGCAGGCGGCACCGTAATAACTTGCCTGATCATGAACTTTCTCACCTTTTTCTACACCGACGTTTTTGGCTTAACTCCGGCGCTGGTCGGCACACTGTTTATTGCACTGCGCGTGTTTGATGCCATCTCCGACCCGGTGATGGGCGTCATTGCCGACCGGACGCAAAGTCGCTGGGGGCGCTTTCGTCCGTGGCAGTTATGGATTGCCATTCCCATCGGCATTATCGGCATCCTGACGTTCACCGTGCCAGATGCCAGCATGGGAGTAAAAATCGCCTGGGCGTTCGGCACTTACCTGCTCCTTTCAGTCGGTTATACCGCCATCAACGTGCCGTACTGCGCGCTGATCAACACCATGACCACCCGCCACAATGAAGTGATCTCCTGCCAGTCCTGGCGATTCGTTCTCTGCGGCGTAGCGGGATTTCTGGTTTCGGTTGGCCTGCCGTGGATGGTGGATCTCTTCGGTCAGGGTAATGCCGCGCGCGGCTATCAACTGGGCGTCGGCGTACTGTGCGCCACCGCCGTGGTGATGTTCCTGTGCTGTTTCTTCTGGGTTCGTGAACGGGTACCGCTCTCCACAATGGGGAAATTTACCCTGCGCGAACATCTTGCCGGGCTGCGGAACAACGACCAACTACTGCTGATGCTGGTCATGTCTTTCCTGCTGATTAACGTCTTTAACATTCGCGGCGGTGGGTATATGTACTTCATTACCTACGTCTTACAAGGCAGTACGGGCTACACGTCGCTGTTCTTCACTATGGTCACCTTCGCCTCCATTATCGGCTCGGTGATTGTCAGCCCGTTAACGCGACGTTTCGATACCGTCAAAATTTACTACTACACCAACCTGCTCCTCGCTGCGCTGGCGGTGTTGATGTGGTTCCTGCCTTCTGGCCCGGCTTATCAGACGCTGTGGCTGGCGGTGATCCTCGGTAATGGCGTGATTCTTGGCTTCACATTGCCACTGCACTTCTCATTGATGGCCTTTGCCGATGACTACGGCGAGTGGAAAACCCGCGTACGTTCTTCCGGCATGAACTTCGCCTTCAATCTGTTTTTCATCAAGCTGGCCTGGGCCTCCAGCGCCGGGATCATCAGCCTGCTGTTTATTTTTGTCGCCTACCAGCCAGGCGTGGAAAACCAGACCACCAGTTCGCTTGGCGGGATCACGGCGATGGAAACATTGCTGCCTGCGCTATTCCACCTGCTGCTGGCAGGGGCGATCCGCTTTTGCAAACTCAATAACCCTATGATGTCACGCATTGCTAGCGACCTGCGTCAGCGTCATGTACAGCCTTAAGGAGCACAAGATGAACATTTCGGAAGTCGATCTGCATAAACTGACGGTCAGCGATCCGTTCCTCGGTCAGTACCAACAACTGGTCCGCGACGTGGTGATTCCTTATCAGTGGGATGCCTTGAACGATCGTATCCCAGAAGCGGAACCCAGCCATGCGATTGAAAACTTTCGCATTGCCGCAGGACTGCAAGACGGTGAATTTTACGGGATGGTGTTTCAGGACAGCGACGTCGCCAAATGGCTGGAAGCGGTAGCCTGGTCGCTGTGCCAGAAGCCGGATGCCGAACTGGAAAAAACTGCTGACGAGGTAATCGAACTGGTCGCTTCCGCCCAGTGCGAAGATGGCTATCTCAATACTTACTTTACGGTAAAAGCGCCCGAAGAACGCTGGAGCAATCTGGCGGAGTGTCATGAACTTTACTGCGCCGGTCATCTGATTGAAGCCGGAGTCGCCTTCTTCCAGGCCACGGGCAAGCGGCGCTTGCTGGAAGTGGTTTGCCGTCTGGCCGATCATATCGACAGCGTATTTGGTCCAGGTGAAAGTAAGTTACACGGTTATCCTGGTCACCCGGAAATTGAACTGGCACTAATGCGCCTGTATGAAGTGACCGAAGAGCCGCGCTACCTGGCGCTGGCGAACTATTTTGTCGAACAGCGTGGTGCGCAACCGCACTATTACGACCAGGAATATGAAAAGCGCGGGCAGACCTCGCACTGGCACACCTACGGCCCGGCGTGGATGGTGAAAGATAAAGCCTACAGCCAGGCGCATTTACCCATCGCACAGCAACAAACCGCCATCGGACATGCAGTACGCTTTGTATATCTGATGACTGGCGTCGCACATCTGGCGCGTTTAAGTCACGATGAAAGCAAGCGTCAGGATTGCCTGCGGCTGTGGAACAATATGGCCCAGCGTCAGTTATATATTACCGGCGGCATTGGCTCACAAAGCAGCGGCGAAGCGTTCAGCAGCGATTACGATCTGCCGAATGACACGGTATACGCCGAAAGCTGTGCTTCCATCGGCCTGATGATGTTCGCCCGGCGAATGCTGGAAATGGAAGGCGACAGTCAATATGCCGATGTGATGGAGCGCGCACTGTACAACACCGTGCTCGGCGGCATGGCGCTGGATGGCAAACATTTCTTCTATGTGAATCCGCTGGAAGTGCATCCAAAAACGTTAAAATTCAACCATATCTACGATCACGTTAAGCCGATCCGCCAGCGTTGGTTTGGTTGCGCTTGTTGTCCGCCAAATATCGCCCGCGTGCTAACCTCGATTGGTCATTATCTCTACACGCCGCGTGAAGATGCGTTGTATATCAACATCTACGCAGGAAACAGCATGGAAGTGCCGGTAGAAAATGGCACGCTGCGTCTGCGGGTTAGCGGAAACTATCCGTGGCAGGAGCAGGTGACGATTGCGGTTGAATCGCCCCAGCCGGTGCGTCATACGCTGGCTTTACGTCTGCCGGACTGGTGCACACAGCCGCAGATCATATTGAATGGGGAAGAGGTCGGGCAGGATATTCGTAAAGGGTATTTGCACATTACCCGCGAATGGCAGGAGGGCGATACGCTGAATCTGACTTTGCCGATGCCGGTACGCCGCGTTTACGGTAACCCTCAGGTGCGTCACGTCGCCGGAAAAGTGGCGATTCAGCGCGGCCCGCTGGTGTATTGCCTGGAACAGGCCGACAACGGCGAGTCACTGCATAACCTGTGGCTGCCCGCCGATGCGCCATTTACGACATTTGAAGGCAAGGGATTGTTCCGCCATAAGATCTTAATCCAGGCTCCGGGTTACCGGTATGAACAGAGCAATCCAGAGCAGCAACCGCTGTGGCATTACGACAGCGCGCCAGCCAAACGCCAGCCGCAAACCCTGACCTTTATCCCGTGGTTTAGCTGGGCCAACCGGGGTGAAGGCGAAATGCGGATCTGGGTGAATGAGGAAAAGCATTGCCATCCGTAGGTTGGATAAGGCACTCGCGCCGCATCCAACGTAAGGAGCACATTGCCTGATGCGACGCTTAACACGTCTTATCAGGCATACAAGTCGGTGCGAGAGTGTAGGCCAGCCGCACCGACATCCACCGGTGAATTAAAAACGCCAGCTCACGCCGGTGACAAAGGTAAAACTCTCATTACGATCAATCATCGGGCTGTCGGTAACCTCTTCCGGCAGCTCGCTGTATCCTGCGCTCGCCATCAATACGACGTGCTCTCCTATCGGGTATTTTGCCGTCAGGCTGACATAGGGCACCCAGGCATCCTGCGCGGAATAACTTGCCAGACCGCTACGACGGGACTCACTCTCTGAAATGCCATAGTAATAGTCACTGAAATTCTCGTCATAATAGAGAACGCCCAGCGCAGGTGTCAGCGACAGGCGACCTATCTGCATTTTGTGGAATACCGATAGCTCCCCCACCCAGCCGTTGCTGTTATCCAGAACGTCCGCAGCCGCAGAGGCTTTCACGGTTCCCCAACGCTCGTGGTGATACCAGGCAACCCCCGCCATAGCCGTACTATCACGCTTATCAAGCTGTTGCATGGCATAATCGTCATTATCGGTAGGGTCAAATTCCAGCGGCATCCAGGATGCGGTCAGGCTAAGTTCATTTTTTTCACTTTGCGACAGAATAAAACCTAACGTGGTCTGACGAACATAAAAAGTATCACCTTCATAGCTAATCAGCGGAATTGCCTTTGTATTTTCATTATAACCGCGATAAGGCGATTCATTATAAGCCGCACCAGCACCAATGGATAATTCAGAAGCAGTTGCGCTTGCCATAAAAGGCAACGCAAATAACGCCACAATATTGCGGTTAATTAACATGTCCGGTATTCCATTTTAAAATAAGATAAAAAAGAGTCGGCATAGTAATGCTTACAATTTCTCCGGTGCAAGATTCATATTTATATAGTAATATATAAAATTATATATAATTGGGCTGTTGCGATGACAAAATTACAACTTAAGTACCGGGAGTTAAAAATTATCTCGGTAATCGCTGCCAGTGAAAATATCAGCCATGCCGCGACTGTACTTGGCATCGCACAGGCCAACGTCAGCAAATATCTTGCTGATTTTGAATCAAAAGTGGGTTTAAAAGTTTTTGACCGAACCACCCGACAACTGATGCTCACACCTTTTGGCACCGCGCTATTACCGTACATCAACGACATGCTGGACAGAAACGAGCAGCTTAATAATTTTATTGCAGATTATAAGCATGAGAAACGTGGTCGGGTCACCATCTACGCCCCAACCGGCATAATTACCTATTTATCCAAACATGTAATCGATAAAATTAAAGATATCGGTGATATCACCTTATCGCTAAAAACCTGCAATCTTGAGCGTAATGCCTTTTATGAAGGCGTCGAATTTCCTGATGATTGTGATGTTTTAATCAGCTATGCCCCACCAAAAGATGAATCGCTGGTTGCCAGTTTTATTACCCAATATGCCGTAACCGCTTATGCCAGCCAGCGCTATCTTGAGAAACATCCCATTAGCCGTCCTGACGAACTCGAACATCACTCCTGTATTTTGATCGACTCGATGATGATCGACGACGCGAATATCTGGCGCTTCAACGTCGCCGGGAGTAAAGAGGTGCGGGATTATCGCGTGAAGGGAAATTACGTTTGCGACAACACGCAATCGGCGCTGGAGCTGGCACGAAATCACCTGGGGATTGTGTTTGCGCCAGACAAAAGTGTACAGAGCGATCTGCAAGACGGCACGCTGGTGCCCTGCTTTCAGCAACCCTATGAATGGTGGCTGGATCTGGTGGCTATCTTCCGTAAACGGGAATACCAGCCCTGGCGGGTCCAGTATGTGCTGGATGAAATGCTGCGTGAAATTCGCCACCAGCTTGCTCAGTCGCAGCAACTGCGGCCTGAACAAGCGGCGGAAAGCGAAGATTAATGATCGAGATAAAGGTAATGCACCCAACTGGTCATGCGTAACAGCACTTTGCGCATCACCGAGACATGGCTGAAATGATCAGAGTAAACCGCCACCTGGGCGTAAATACCGTCTGGTAAAGCGCTCAAATCAGTGTGCTCATCCAGTTCAATGGTCGCGATAACGCCATCTGAACCCGGCGCTGTGTTTAACGTCTGTAAGGTGCCGGTCGACTGATAAGCTCCGCCGGGAACGGCTGGACTAATGGCTGCCAGCTTACCGCTGAATACCTTACCTGGCAGAGCATTAAACACCACTTCCGCATCGTCGCCAGGAGCCAGTCGCAGCAAGGAGTTCTGACGGAACTGCGCCACGATTTGTCGTTTCTGATCGGGTATAAACACCATCACCGGACGTAGCGGCAGCGACGCGGCATAGGTACCCGGACGAATCAGGACCTGAGTCACATAACCATCGCTCGGCGCACGCACTATCGTCTGCTCAAGGTTATATTTTGCTTCCGCGAGCTGCGCTTTCAGGCTGGCGATTTGAGAATGTTCACCCAACACCAGGCTATCCAGCTGGCTCTGGATCTGTTTTTGTTCCGCTGCCGATGACTTTACGGAGGCTTCCTGCGCCAGATAATTTTGCCGCGCCACATCGATATCGCGTTCTGAAAACGGGTTTACTTTCGCCTGGCTGCCGCGTGCGTAACGCTGATACTCTTTAGCGAATTTATCCCGCGTGGCCTTTGCCTGCTGAGTATTCGCCACCATCTCATCTAACTCTGCGCCCAACGCCCGCTGTTTATGTTCTGCGGTAACGATATCCGCCATCAGCCGATCCACCCGCGCCTGATAACGCGTCGGGTCCAGTCGAAATAGCACTTCACCTTTTTTAATCAGCGTATTTTTCTTATCCGTCACTTCAATCACCACACCAGTCACCTGTGGGACAACAGGAATAGAAATAACCGCTTTTTGCGCTTTAAAGGTATACGGATGGTTATAGTTCATTAACAGAATTAGACCGCTGACAATAAATATTCCACCCAGGGCCGCTGTGGGAATGGTCCATTTATTTACGGGAATTTTGAAGATCTTAAACATTGCCCATGCAAAAGCCACATAGGTCAAAATAATCAGTAAATCCATAAGTATTACTCGGCAGAAGAGGATTTGATGTCGGCGAGCTGTTTCTCCAGCCCGGCAATGCGCTGTTGCAGTTGCATAACGGATGAATCATGGCTTTGCATTCCCCATCCCCGCTCCGGGCGGTAAAGCGTGGCCCAAATCCACAAAAACGGCCAGATAACATGTAACGTAAAAAGACTCACCCAACCAGCAACATGAATGGCGTCGGCATGAGGATGATTACGTTTTTTAGCAATCAGGTAGGGAATATCATGTAAAATAATAATCCCATAAAATATCACCAGAAATACAAAAATAAGCACTCCCAGCGCAAAATAGTCCAGGAACATATTTCCCTCAAAGAATATAAAAAAGAACAATTAACGCATATTATGAAATGCCATGATGCAGTGCAATTTCCTTATTTATATAACGACATATTGTTTTTTATATACTTTCTGAAGTGTGCTGCGTGGCTTTTCAACAGGTCGAGGTTTATCATATTGAAATAATGGAACTATTGACCAAGCTAATGAATAACTCCAGTAAAACATCCACAGTACAGATAAAGCGTATTAAACCTTCAATTATCTACCGTTTATTGCTGATTGGCCTCGGAACGCCAATGGTGATTTACGGCCTGGTTTGCCCGCTCACCATCGAAACGCGAGATTAAACTCCTGGCAAAACACGCCCCAGAAACGCACTTCTGTTGGCGTAGTCTGGGTTATTGCGCACGTAGGTTTAAAACGTAAATTGTAACAACGTGCGCTTTGTTTATGCCGGATGCGGCGTGTACGCCTTATCCGGCCTACGGTCAGGTCCCCGTAGGCATGATAAGACGAGTAAGCGTCGCATCAGGCAATGAATACCCAATGCGACCAGCTTCTTATATCAGAACAGCCCCAACGGTTTATCCGAGTAGCTCACCAGCAAGCACTTGGTTTGCTGGTAATGCTCAAGCATCATTTTGTGGGTTTCGCGGCCAATGCCTGATTGTTTGTAGCCACCAAACGCCGCATGTGCCGGGTAAGCGTGATAACAGTTGGTCCACACGCGCCCGGCCTGAATGCCGCGCCCCATCTTATAGGCCAGATTACCGTTGCGGCTCCAGACACCCGCGCCCAGGCCATATTGCGTGTCGTTCGCCAGCTCCAGCGCTTCTTCCATCGTTTTGAAGGTGGTCACCGCCAGCACCGGGCCAAAAATCTCCTCCTGGAACACGCGCATATTATTCTGACCAAACAGAATCGTCGGTTCGAGGTAGTAGCCGTCTTTCAGTTCGCCTTCCAGCAGCTTGCGCCGCCCGCCGGTGAGCACATCTGCGCCCTCTTTTTTACCAATATCAATGTAGTTGAGGATGGTTTCCAGTTGCCCGTGCGAAACCTGCGCGCCCATTTGCGTCACGCTGTCGAGTGGGTTACCGCTACGAATGCTTTCGACACGGCGGATGGCGCGTTCCATAAAGCGTTCGTAGATAGACTCCTGCACTAAAGCACGGCTTGGACAAGTGCAAACTTCGCCCTGGTTAAAGGCAAACAGTGCAAAGCCTTCCAGCGCTTTATCGAAAAAGGCATCTTCTTCATCCATCACATCAGCAAAGAAGATATTTGGGGATTTGCCGCCCAGCTCCAGCGTCACCGGAATAATGTTTTGCGTGGCGTACTGCATAATTTGTTGGCCCACTTCCGTTGAGCCGGTAAACGCCACTTTGGCGATGCGTTTCGAGGTCGCCAGATATTCGCCAATTTCCCCACCAGCGCCGTTAACCACGTTCACCACGCCCGGCGGCAGTAAATCACCGACGATTTCCATTAGCAGCAGTACAGAAAGCGGGGTAAGACGTGCGGGTTTCAGCACCACACAGTTGCCCGCCGCCAGCGCGGGAGCCATTTTCCAGCTCGCCATCAGCAGCGGGAAGTTCCACGGAATAATCTGCCCCACCACGCCTAACGGTTCGTGGAAGTGATAAGCCACAGTTTCGCTATCCACTTCACTAATACCGCCTTCCTGCGCCCGAATACACGAGGCAAAATAGCGAAAATGGTCAATTGCCAGCGGCACATCAGCAGCACTGGTTTCGCGAATGGGTTTGCCGTTATCCCAGGTTTCAGCGGTCGCTAACAGTTCGAGGTTCTGCTCCATCCGATCGGCAATCTTAAACAGAATCGCCGCGCGATCCTGCACCGAGGTATGCGCCCATTTATCTTTCGCTTTATGCGCGGCATCCAGCGCCAGATCGATGTCTCGTTTGCCCGAAGACGCCACTTCGCACAGTAGCTGCCCGGTCACCGGCGTCAGGTTCTGGTAATAGTCGCCATCGGCAGGGGCTACCCATTCGCCGCCGATAAAGTTGTCGTAGCGGGCTTTTAACTTAAGAGGAAAACCATACTCGCCGGGCTGAACACGTGCTGAAGGGGGATTGTTGGTCATGATCGTCTCCTTGCGGTGTGAGGTATAACAAGGGTAGACGTGACTGGCGAAATCTTCGCCAGTCGGTAACAGCTTTACGACGGCTATCACGAATTTACGGGCAAGGACTACAGCGGGTAATGTGCGACGTACACGGCTTGCTGGTCATTAATTTTCTTCTCTTGCGCAAACCCTTCTTTAACAATCGTCCGTAAATCAGCTCGAGCCGTATTATCAGAGACGCCCAGGCTCGCGCTAATTTCAGCAACTGTGTACTCTTTCCCCGGATTGGCGAGCATCACATTCAGGAGCGTTACCTGGCGAGGATTCAAGCGTTTAAGCACGCCAGAGCTAAACAGCACACTATCGAATTTTGCGCTTCGTTGCATAATTTCATCAATATGCTGCTGCCAGTTTTGCAAAGCACGTTTAATGACACCCGCCTGATAATCAAGGAAATAAGTCAGATCCATACCATCTGATTCAGTGTACTGGCAGCTGGCGGCATATTTGACCGGTGCAGCATGAAGCAAACGGCTGATGGAAATATATTTAAAGACATCGTAGCCCGATTTCAGCATATACCAGTAAAACAGTGCCCGACTGGTGCGCCCGTTGCCATCGCGAAATGGATGTTCATGGGCCAGCATAAAATGCAGAATGCAGGCACGGATTAACGGGTGAATATACCCTTCATGGCTGTTTAACCACTGGCAAACTTTTTCCAGCCGTTCCAGCAACAATGCCGCAGCGGGCGGTTGGTGCACAATATTGCCGTCATAGTCGGCGATCACAACATCATCTGTTTCACGAAATTCTCCCGGACGATATTTCGCGTCATTGATTCCACCCATACCAATGGCATGTAACTGGCGAATAAGCGCAGTCGTCAGCGGTTCTGCGAGTAAGTGCGGAATTTCCGCCATCAGCCGGGCATTTCCCGCAATCATATGCTCGTCTTCAGTGCGTGGCGACCGCCCTGTTTCCAGCATTTTTCTCGCCACCAGCGTTGTAGTATTCGCACCTTCCAGCTGGGAGCTGGTGATCGGCTCTTCCAGGCGTAACTGGCTTAACTCGGCTCCGGCCCCGCGTAACCGTTCAGTCTGATCTTTCAGCGCCAGCGCGGTAGCACGTTTGTCGACAAGCTCGCACGCTTCTGCAATCACCGGGGTAATGTTGAATCCGGCCTGTTCACCCGCTTCATTGCAATAATTAATTCGTTGGATCGCCGCGTTGCGCGCCAGACGGGTAAGCGTCCACGCCACATCGACGTTTTCTCCTTTTTTGATGCGGTACTGCAACTCATCAAAAGGTAGATAACGTCCTTTTTCATCGGTAACCCGGTTAAAGCGCAGGTGGGCCTGGAGTTCCTCACCCGATAAGTGTGATAAAGGAATAAGTCCGGGAGGTGATTTGATAGCCATGTGCTTATCTCAAAAAAGCGCAATATTGAGATAGTGTATAGCAGGAAAGAGAAACTATCTCAAAAATCGCAAATTTTGAGATAGTTTAAAAAATGGCTGACAATTAGACAGCCATTGTGGGAATGATGATTACATCGCCGCGCGATAAATCGCCATAATTTCTTCGTGAGTTGCCTGGATCGGGTTAGTAAAGCCGCAGGCATCTTTCAGGGCATTGGTTGCCAGCACTGGAATATCTTCTTCTTTCACGTTCAGGTCACGCAGGCCTGCCGGGATATTCACTTTCTTCGCCAGTTCACGGATGGCATTGATGCACGCTTCTGCGCCTTCCGCGTCATTTTTGCCTGTCACGTTAACGCCCATGGCAGCAGCACAGTCACGCAGACGCGCAGCAGCGACTTTGCTGTTGAACACCTGAACGTGTGGCAGCAGAACGGCGTTACATACACCGTGCGGCAGATTGTAGAAACCGCCCAGCTGGTGCGCCATCGCATGAACATAACCCAGAGAAGCGTTGTTGAATGCCATGCCAGCGAGGAACTGGGCATAAGCCATTGCTTCACGCGCTTTAGCATTGCTGCCATCTTCAACGGCTAACGGCAGATTTTCGGCAATCATGGTCACCGCTTTCAGTGCGCAAGCGTCAGTGATCGGCGTTGCAGCAATTGAAACATACGCTTCAATAGCGTGTGTTAAGGCATCCATACCGGTTGCGGCGGTCAGTGACTTCGGCATACCGATCATCAGAGAGGAGTCATTGACAGAAAGCAGCGGAGTCACGTGCTTATCAACAATCGCCATTTTGATGTGACGCGCTTCGTCAGTGATGATGCAGAAACGGGTCATTTCAGAGGCCGTACCCGCCGTGGTATTGATGGCGATCATCGGCAGCTGCGGTTTTGCAGAGCGGTCAACGCCTTCATAATCGCGAATATCGCCACCATTGGCCGCCACCAGCGCAATACCTTTTGCGCAGTCGTGTGGAGAACCACCGCCTAAGGAAATCACGCTATCGCAATTATTTTCTTTAAGTAATTTCAAACCTGCAGCGACGTTTTCCGTGGTGGGGTTAGGTTGGGTGCCATCATAAATAACACTAAAAATATTGCGTTCTTCCAGTGCTTTTTGCACATCACCCGCCATACCCAATTTCGTTAACATATTGTCAGTGACAATTAAGGTACGGGTAAATCCATAATCTGCCATCATATTCATTGCATCATTCAATGAATCAGCACCAATAACATTCACGGAAGGAATAAAAAAGGTTGAAGCTGCCATAACACACTCCTGAAAGTGTAAAAAAGGGCGGGCAGCTTACTGAGGATTTTCATTTGAAAATATGATCAGTATTATTGATTATCAAAATTAATCTAATAAAAAGCACATTGTATTCATTAAACAATGTGCTTTTTTTAAATTCATAAGAATTTTGTATTAATTTATTTTAAAACTTAATTAATCATTTCCTTATTTTTCCGGAAATAATAATGCGTCGCGCAATAAATGATCATTTCCACGACGACGCGTAAAGCCAATGCGGTCAAAATATTCCAAAATCTGAATTGCCAGCTTTCGGCCTACACCTAAGCGATCGCGGAAATCCGCCGCGCAGGTTGAACCACACTCCTGATCGAGATCGCGGATCATATTGGCAAACTCGACAATCCGATCGTTACGGTAATAACGATCTTTAACGATCGCGGTAATTATCCCCTGCTGCGCCGCCTGGCGTAGCGTCAGGCGCATTGCCTGCTCGTCGGTTCCCGTCTCTTTTGCCAGGTCACGCACCCACCACGGTTCGTCACCAAACAGCGGCTCTGCTTTTTGCCAGATGACCTGCTGCTCTTCGCTGAAGCCCGCTTTATGATCCGGCAGATGCAGCCAACCGTGATGACTGAGGATGTCGCCGCTTTCGCGCATCTTTTCAATCAGCAACAGTACCAGCGCTTCATCTTCCATTGGCAACGCCATACGTCGCAGACGTTCGCGCCCAGGACCAGGTTCATCGCGATGTTGCTCATGATAAGTCGCTAATGTGTCGAGAATTTTCCGCTGCCAGCGGGCGGCAACCGGCGCATTCAACAAGCTATAACCAGCCTGAATATAGCCAGGCTGTTGCAGCAGTTCGCGCATCCCTTCGCCGTTGAGCTGCCGTGCCCAGGCGAAATCCGCAAGGTTAACCGCTCCGCGTTCCAGATGAACAGATAACGCATCGGCATCACTCTGCGCCCGTGCAAGAGACGCCAGCCATTGCAGATATTCCGGCTTACGCTTACCGCGACGCGGCGGGTTAAGCATCACCACACGCGCCCCCGCCAGCGTGTTGCGGGCCGAGATATCGCGCAGCACCAGGCGATCGTTATCCGCCAGCCATAGCGGCGTGTCGAACACCAGCTCGGCAAGGTTATCTTCCAGCAGCGAAACGCGTCCCGTGACGTGGCTGGCGGCGTGGTGAATATGCAGCGGCTGCCACTGGGTCAGCGGTGTATGGGTTTGAAGCTCGACAATCACCCGTGTGAAAGGCTCCGGCGGCGCATCGGCAAGCAGCCAGTCACCACGGTGAATCTGCTCTTTTTCCGCATCACCCGCGATGTTAAGCGCGATACGCTGACCGGCATGGGCAGTTTCTGTTGGCTGATTTTGCGCATGCAGCGCACGCACGCGCATCGGTTTATTTACACCAGTCAGCCATAGTGAATCGCCTACCTTCACTTCCCCGCTTAACGCCGTACCGGTGACGACCAGCCCGGCACCTTTTACGGTAAATGCACGGTCGATCGCGAGGCGGAAACTATGTTGGCTGGCGTGTTCACGTTCTGGTAACTGAAGCAAATGCTCGCGCAGGGCATCAATTCCCCGACCTTCGGTTGCTGCGGTGATAAACAGTTTTGCCTCAGCAAAACCGTATTCCCGCAGCACCTCCTTTACCTGGCGTTCAACCTCATCAACACGCGCTTCGTCCACGCGATCGGCTTTGGTCAGCGCCACTGTCAGCATCGGGTTACCGGTCAGCTGCAAAATCGCCAGATGCTCACGGGTCTGTGCCATCACGCCGTCATCGCACGCCACCACCAACAGCGCGTGATCGATACCACCAACGCCAGCCAGCATGTTGGAAAGAAACTTTTCATGACCGGGTACGTCGATAAAACCAGGCACACGGCCATCCGGCTGCGGCCAGTAGGCATAGCCGAGATCGATGGTCATGCCGCGCTTTTTTTCTTCCGGCAGACGGTCGGCATTTACGCCAGTAATCGCCTGCAATAAGGTTGTTTTGCCGTGGTCAACGTGTCCGGCAGTCGCAATAATCATTTCAACAACATCTCCAAAAACCGTTGCTCATTTTCAAGGCAGCGTAAATCCAGCCACAATCGTCCGTCATAAATACGACCAATCACCGGCACTGGCAATTCACGCCAGCGGGCGGCTAATGACTCAAGGTGGCTACCGCGTCCATCATGGGGTGTAAACGTTAATGCCGCGCTCGGCAGGCGATCAACCGGCAGCGAACCACTGCCAATCTGCGAAAGACATGGCATAACCTGTACCGCAAACTCCGCGCCGTAATGTGCGGCAAGGGGGGCCTGTAAACGTTGTGCCTGGATTTGAATGACCTCTGCGCTGCGGGTAAGCAGGCGCAGGGTCGGTAATTTTTCACTCAGAGCTTCAGGGTGTAAATAAAGACGCAACGTGGCTTCCAGCGCCGCGAGGGTCATTTTATCCGCGCGTAATGCACGCTTCAGCGGGTGGCTTTGCAGGCGGGCGATCATCTCTTTTTTACCAACAATAATTCCTGCCTGCGGCCCGCCTAACAACTTGTCGCCGGAGAAGCTCACCAGACTGACACCCGCCGCAATCAACTCCTGCGGCATTGGCTCTTTCGGCAAACCGTACTGGCTAAGATCAACCAGCGAGCCACTGCCTAAATCAGTCACTACGGGAACATCCAGCTCTTTGCCGAGCGCCACCAGTTCCGCTTCATCTATCGCTTTGGTGAATCCCTGAATGCTGTAGTTACTGGTATGTACTTTCATCAACAGCGCGGTATTTTCATTCACCGCCTGACGATAATCATTAGCGTGCGTGCGGTTGGTGGTCCCCACTTCGTGTAGGGTGCAGCCTGCCTGACGCATGACATCAGGAATACGAAACGCGCCGCCAATCTCCACCAGTTCGCCGCGAGATACCACCACCTCTTTCCCGCTGGCAGTGGCCGCCAACATCAATAACACCGCCGCCGCATTGTTATTAACGATACAGGCATCTTCCGCTCCCGTAATGCGGCACAGCAGCTGCGCCAGCGCCCGATCGCGATGTCCGCGTCCGGCGTCGTCCAGATCGTACTCGAGGGTCACTGGCGAACGCATAGCCTGCGCAACGGCTTCCACTGCGGCTTCCGCCTGTAAAGCTCGCCCAAGATTGGTATGCAGCACGGTTCCCGTCAGGTTGATCACCGGACGCAGCGCGCTCTGCGCCTCCTTTGTCAGTCGGGCATCGACTTCTTGCGCCCAGTTTTCACACCATGCGGGCAGCGTCTGGCTGTCACGAATCACTTCTCGCGCTTCGTCAAGCATCTGACGCAGCAATTCCACCACGCGGGTGTGACCATAAGTATCACGCAAAGAAAGGAAGGAGCTATCGCGCAATAAGCGATCAATAGCCGGAAGTTGACTATAGAGGGAACGCGTTTCGGTTGTCATAGGAAACCTGGCTGATCAAGGCCCTCTCACACGGAGAAGGGCGTTTAACATAACCACGGATTGTAACGTGAGATGGGTCAGGAGGACATATCGCGCATCAAGCCTTTGGCGGTTCGGTGCGAGCAAAACTTTCGCGGCTAAACAGGTTTTCGACCAGTTTGACTAAGTGTGGGCGGTCGACACACCAGCCTGGCGCAACGCGGCGGAAATTGAGATATCCGACGGCACAGGCAATGGCGATAGTCGCCAGATTGACCGTATCGGTTTTGAGCGTGCCATCGACCAGATATCCTTCCAGCACATCCAGACTGCGGTTGATTTTCTCCCGCTGGCGTAACAATTCATCTTCAGACTGCTGCGCCGCCGGACGCGCCTGTTCACGCACCGATACCAGCCCGGCATCCATAATGCCATCCGCCAGCGCCTCAATTTTGCGCACCCGCAACGACTCCAGCGGATCGCGCGGCAACATCGCCGGAGCGACATTCATTAATTCAATATATTCAGCGATGATCGGCGAATCAAACCAACATTCGCCCTCTTCGGTCACCAGCACCGGCACTTTCCCTAACGGGTTAAATTGCGCCACGCCGTTGTCCGCGTTATAGGGCAGTTCATTAATAAATTCGAAAGTTATGCCCTTTTCTAACAACAGAATAGAAAGTTTGCGTACAAACGGGCTGGTGTAGCTACCGACGAGTTTCATGCCGAGTCCTTTGTGCGAGGAAAAATATCAGTATGGCTCAGGCTCACGCAAAACACAGGTGATATAAGTCTCAATGATCCAAATAAAGATAATGCATCCAACTGGTCATTCTTAGCAGCACCTTCCGCATCACCGAAACATGGCTGAAATGGTCGGAGTAAACTGCCACCTGGGCGTAAATGCCGTCGGGTAAGGCATCGATATCATCGTTAGGGTCCAGTTCAATGGTTCCCAGCACACCGTCCGTGCCGGGCACGACCGTTAATGATTGCAATACCCCCTGCGCCTGATAAGAACCGCCTGGCACGACAGGTAAAATACTGGTCAGTTTGCCGTGGAACACCTGCCCAGGTAGCGCGTTAAACACCACTTCCGCATCA
This sequence comes from Escherichia sp. WS1450, assembly GCF_046487395.1. NCBI lineage: Bacteria > Pseudomonadati > Pseudomonadota > Gammaproteobacteria > Enterobacterales > Enterobacteriaceae > Escherichia > Escherichia sp. WS1450. The sequence continues at coordinate 18,349 of NZ_JBJQJO010000026.1, read as the reverse complement.
TCGCCGGGTTTCAGACGTAACAGCGAGTTTTGCCGAAATTGGGCGACAATTTGCCGTTTTTGCTCGGGGATGAAAACCATCACCGGACGCAACGGCAAGGCAGCTGCGTATGTACCTGGGCGGATCAGTACCTGAGTAACGTAGCCATTGCTCGGCGCGCGAATGACAGTCTGCTCAAGGTTATATTTTGCTTCAGTAAGTTGCGCTCTTAAGCTCACAATCTGCGATTGCTCGCCGTTAACCATACTATCGAGCTGGCTCTGGATCTGCGCCTGCTCCGCCACCGAGCCTTTCACCAGCGCATCCTGCGCGAGGAAATTTTGCCGCGCATCGTCGATGTCACGTTCCGAGAACGGATTCACCGCCGCCTGGCTGCCTTTCAGATAACGTTGATAATTTTTAAACAGACGGTCGCGCTCCGCTGAAACCTGGGTGGTGTTGGCCTGCGCTTCAGTGAGCTGCGCGCGCAGCGTCTTTATATTATGCGTCGCCGTCATCAGGTCAGCCTGAAGTCTGTCAACTCGCGCCTGGTAACGAACCGGGTCGAGTTTAAAAAGCACCTCGCCCTTTTGAATAAGCTGATTATTTTTGTCGGTGACTTCAGTAACAATTCCCGTCACCTGTGGCGTGATGGGGATCGCTATCACTGCCTTTTGCGCGGTAAAAGTGTAAGGGTGGTTGTAGTTCATCAACAAAATCAAACCACTCACCAGAAACACGCCTCCCAGCGCCGCCGTCGCCAGCGTCCACTGATTCACCGGAATGCGGAAGATTTTAAAGACCGCCCACGCCAGCGCCACGTAAGTTAAAACAATCAATAGATCCATATTTAGATCTCCGGGAACGTGGAATAGTCAGTCTTTTTCTCGGCGGCGAGTTGGTGCTCCAGCCGGGAAATTCGGTCAGAAAGTGCGGCGATTTCCGGGTCAGTCGCTTTCTCTTGCGACGCAACATGTGACTGCATGCCCCAGCCGCGCTCCGGTTGATAGAGCGTCGCCCAGATCCACAGAAACGGCCAGATAACATGCAGAGTAAACAGGCTCACCCAGCCCGCTGTATGAATAGCGTCGGCATGGGGGTGGTTGCGCTTTTTGGCAATCAGATAAGGGATGTCATGTATCGCGATGATTCCATAAAAAATCACCAGAAAGACGAAGATCAGCACTCCCAACGCGAAATAGTTTAGAAACATATCTGCCTCGGATTCACGTTTATCAGTGTTGTTTTTTGGCTGGCAGCCAGAAGGGAGTCAGGCTGATATTTTGACAATAATTCGGGTTCGCGATTCTCGCCATAACACCAAAGAATAATTTTTAGAGGTGATGAGTTGCTTAGTTACATAACGATTTTATGACGAGGGCATAACATGCTGTAGATCACATCAGGTGAACGCCGTAAGAAAATATCTTGTGATTCAGATCACAAAGATTCAACAAACCAACAAAACAAAAATGTGACATTACTCACATTTAAATGCCATTTTTAGCGAAAATCGCCGCCTTGTTGCTTTTTTACACAAGAGTTTTGTGATGAGCATCACGTCAATTACCTCTCTACCCCCTATATTTATGTGACCGATATCACACAAAAGGCCGTCGACTGGACAGTTAACCGATTCAGTGCCAGATTTCGCAGTATCTACAAGGTCCGGCTACCTCTGCCGCCACATTAACAAAAAACCTCGGGCTTCCAGCCTGCGCGACAGCAAACATAAGAAGGGGTGTTTTTATGTCATCCGATATTAAGATCAAAGTGCAAAGCTTTGGTCGTTTCCTCAGCAACATGGTGATGCCAAATATCGGCGCGTTTATCGCGTGGGGTATCATCACCGCGTTATTTATTCCAACAGGGTGGTTACCGAACGAAACGCTGGCGAAGCTGGTCGGGCCGATGATCACTTATCTCCTGCCGCTGCTGATCGGTTATACCGGTGGTAAGCTGGTAGGCGGCGAACGTGGCGGCGTAGTCGGTGCCATTACCACCATGGGCGTTATCGTCGGCGCAGACATGCCGATGTTCCTCGGCTCTATGATTGCAGGTCCGCTGGGCGGCTGGTGCATTAAGCACTTCGACCGCTGGGTAGACGGTAAGATCAAATCCGGTTTTGAGATGCTGGTGAATAACTTCTCCGCAGGCATCATCGGGATGATCCTCGCTATTCTGGCATTCCTCGGCATTGGCCCGATTGTTGAAGCCCTGTCCAAAATGCTGGCTGCGGGCGTTAACTTCATGGTTGTCCATGACATGCTGCCGCTGGCGTCTATCTTTGTTGAACCGGCGAAAATCCTGTTCCTCAACAACGCCATTAACCACGGTATCTTCTCGCCGCTGGGTATTCAGCAGTCCCATGAACTGGGTAAATCCATCTTCTTCCTGATTGAAGCTAACCCAGGTCCGGGTATGGGCGTGCTGCTGGCGTACATGTTCTTTGGTCGTGGTAGCGCTAAACAGTCTGCGGGCGGTGCGGCAATCATCCACTTCCTGGGCGGTATCCACGAAATCTACTTCCCGTATGTGCTGATGAATCCGCGTCTGATTCTGGCCGTTATCCTCGGTGGTATGACTGGCGTGTTCACGCTGACTATCCTGGGCGGTGGTCTGGTTTCTCCGGCATCTCCGGGTTCTATCCTTGCGGTACTGGCGATGACACCAAAAGGTGCTTATTTCGCTAACATCGCGGGTGTGTGTGCGGCGATGGCTGTCTCCTTCGTTGTCTCTGCTATTTTGCTGAAAACCAGCAAAGTGAAAGAAGAAGATGATATTGAAGCAGCAACTCGTCGTATGCAGGACATGAAAGCTGAGTCTAAAGGCGCGTCTCCGCTGTCTGCGGGCGATGTGACTAACGACCTGAGCCACGTACGTAAAATCATCGTTGCCTGTGATGCCGGTATGGGTTCCAGTGCGATGGGCGCAGGTGTGCTGCGTAAGAAAATTCAGGATGCAGGTCTGTCGCAGATTTCGGTCACTAACAGCGCGATCAACAACCTGCCGCCAGATGTGGACCTGGTCATCACTCACCGTGACCTGACCGAACGCGCTATGCGCCAGGTTCCGCAGGCACAGCATATTTCGCTGACCAACTTCCTCGACAGCGGCCTGTACACCAGCCTGACCGAACGTCTGGTTGCTGCCCAGCGCCATACTGAAAACGAAGTGAAAGTGAAAGACAGTCTGAAAGACAGCTTTGACGATTCCAGTGCTAACCTGTTCAAACTGGGCGCGGAGAACATCTTCCTCGGTCGCAAAGCGGCAACCAAAGAAGAAGCGATTCGTTTTGCTGGCGAGCAACTGGTGAAAGGCGGTTACGTTGAGCCAGAATACGTTCAGGCGATGCTGGATCGTGAAAAACTGACCCCGACTTATCTGGGTGAGTCTATCGCTGTGCCACACGGTACGGTTGAAGCAAAAGATCGCGTACTGAAAACGGGCGTGGTGTTCTGCCAGTACCCGGAAGGCGTGCGCTTCGGTGAAGAAGAAGATGACATTGCCCGTCTGGTGATTGGTATTGCTGCCCGTAACAACGAGCACATTCAGGTTATCACCAGTCTGACCAATGCACTGGATGATGAGTCTGTCATCGAGCGTCTGGCACACACCACCAGCGTGGATGAAGTGCTGGAACTGCTGGCAGGTCGTAAGTAATCCAATCCCACCTCTCCACATGGAGAAGGTGGGGCTTATTGCCTGATGCGCTACGCTTATCAGGCCTACAAAACAAAGCGCAGTTTGTTGAATTTGCACGTTCTTGTAGGCCGGATAAGGCGTTTACGCCGCATCCGGCACGGCCCCTCTCCACATGGAGAGGGTTTGGGTGAGGGAAAAGCCTCACCCCAGCCCTCTCGGGTAAAAACATTGATGAAGGTTAATACTATGAAAGCATTACATTTTGGCGCAGGTAATATCGGTCGTGGCTTTATCGGTAAACTGCTGGCAGACGCGGGTATCCAACTGACGTTTGCCGATGTCAATCAGGTGGTACTTGATGCCCTGAATGCCCGTCATAGCTATCAGGTTCATGTGGTCGGTGAAACCGAGCAGGTAGATACCGTTTCCGGCGTCAATGCCGTCAGCAGCATTGGTGATGATGTCGTTGATCTGATTGCTCAGGTTGATTTAGTCACTACCGCCGTTGGTCCGGTTGTGCTGGAACGTATTGCCCCGGCAATCGCCAAAGGGCTGGTGAAACGTAAAGAACAAGGTAATGAATCCCCGCTGAACATCATCGCCTGTGAAAACATGGTACGCGGCACCACGCAGCTGAAATGCCATGTAATGAACGCCCTGCCGGAAGATGCCAAAGCGTGGGTAGAAGAACACGTTGGCTTTGTTGATTCCGCCGTTGACCGCATCGTGCCGCCTTCGGCTTCTGCAACCAACGATCCGCTGGAAGTGACGGTAGAAACATTCAGCGAATGGATTGTTGATAAAACCCAGTTCAAAGGCGCGCTGCCGAACATCCCAGGCATGGAGTTAACCGACAACCTGATGGCATTTGTCGAACGTAAACTCTTCACCCTGAATACGGGTCATGCTATAACCGCGTACCTCGGAAAACTGGCGGGTCATCAGACCATTCGTGATGCGATTCTCGACGAGAAAATCCGCGCGGTGGTAAAAGGTGCGATGGAAGAAAGTGGTGCAGTATTGATCAAGCGCTACGGCTTTGACGCAGACAAACATGCGGCGTACATCCGGAAAATCCTCGGTCGTTTCGAGAACCCGTACCTGAAAGATGATGTAGAGCGCGTAGGCCGTCAGCCGCTGCGTAAACTGAGTGCTGGCGACCGTCTGATCAAGCCACTGCTCGGAACGCTGGAATATGGTCTGCCACATAAAAACCTGATTGAAGGTATTGCCGCTGCAATGCACTTCCGCAGTGAAGATGATCCGCAGGCTCAGGAACTGGCAGCACTGATCGCTGACAAAGGTCCGCTGGCGGCGCTGGCACAGATTTCCGGTCTTGATGCCAACAGCGAGGTTGTATCCGAGGCGGTAACCGCTTATAAAGCAATGCAATAATGGTGGACCAGGCGCAGGATACCCTGCGCCCGAATAACAGATTGTCAGATATGCAGGCAACAATGGAACAAACCCAGGCCTTTGAAAACCGTGTGCTTGAGCGTCTGAATGCTGGCAAAACCGTGCGAAGCTTTCTGATCACCGCCGTCGAGCTTTTGACCGAGGCGGTAAATCTTCTGGTGCTTCAGGTATTCCGCAAAGACGATTACGCGGTGAAGTATGCTGTAGAACCGTTACTCGACGGCGACGGTCCGCTGGGCGATCTTTCTGTGCGTTTAAAACTCATTTACGGGTTGGGCGTCATTAACCGCCAGGAATACGAAGATGCGGAACTGCTGATGGCATTGCGTGAAGAGCTAAATCACGACGGCAACGAGTACGCGTTTACCGACGACGAAATCCTTGGACCCTTTGGTGAACTGCATTGCGTGGCGGCGTTACCACCGCCGCCACAGTTTGAACCTGCAGACTCCAGTTTGTATGCAATGCAAATTCAGCGTTACCAACAGGCTGTGCGATCAACAATGGTCCTTTCACTGACAGAGCTGATTTCCAAAATCAGCTTAAAAAAAGCCTTCCAAAAGTAAGCAACGTCTGCTTACTGCCCCTCTACCTGCTTCGGCCGATAAAGCCGACGATAATACTCCAGACGTTGTAGATATAACGGCACGCTTTCATCAGGTATTCCGGACGGAATCGCGTTACGGGGAGGTAGTTTTTTCAGATACTCCCGGAACGCCTGGCTCGATGCCATGAAATCTACGGCTTTATCGATAAGAAGCGGAACGTTTTCACCTAATTTGCCCATGATGATATCTCCGTATTACCCCGCGCCGGGAATGCGCGGCCGCCAATTTTAGTTTAGATCCCGGTATAAATGACATTAAGGAAAACGTGCTCAATCCTCAATAATCATCCGTTTCTATTAACTATCTTTTTTCTTTAAATTTCTTAATTAATCAATAAATTGCGTAGTTTTTAAGCATGTTAATGTTTACGTTATAGAACTATTGCAATGTCATCAGTTGTGAACAAAGCACCTGGTCGCGCATACTAGGGGCTATAAATTTATCTTTATCAGAAGCCATCACATGAAAGAAGTCGAAAAAAACGAAATCAAACGTCTCAGCGATCGCCTGGACGCCATCCGCCACCAGCAGGCCGATCTGTCGCTGGTTGAAGCCGCAGACAAATATGCCGAACTGGAAAAAGAGAAAGCCACTCTGGAAGCAGAAATTGCTCGCCTGCGCGAAGTTCACAGCCAGAAACTCAGTAAGGAAGCACAGAAGCTGATGAAGATGCCGTTCCAGCGCGCGATTACTAAAAAAGAGCAAGCTGATATGGGCAAGCTGAAGAAGAGCGTTCGCGGACTGGTGGTTGTGCACCCAATGACCGCGCTGGGCCGCGAAATGGGCCTGCAAGAGATGACAGGGTTCTCTAAGACTGCGTTTTAAGTTCCTTTCTCGTCGCTGTAATTACAGCCACTCACGATTTACTCGCTCCTGCTGGCACATGCAGGAGCCTGTTTCAGAGATCGAATATTTATAACGTTCTTAACATTATATATTCAACGCCACCTACACTTCTGAGCGATCGGAGCAGGCTAAATTCTGAAAAGCAGGTACAAATTAAAGAATGATGTATCAATATCAACAATGAATTACCGCATATCAATGCTTGAAACATAATTAATTATTTAAATTTTTCTATCAGCATCGCAAACCCCGCAATAAAACATCACTCAACTGAATATTTACCTTTCCCTGCCTTGGGCCTTTATCCGGTGAAACATTTGACATTGATTGACACCGATCATTAAAATCCGCGCGATCAATTTATTTATTGGCTACAAACTAAAATTGTTTGACACTTAAAAACATATTCGCACAACCCATTAATACAAAAATTCTCTAACAAATTTATTTGGCGGATATGCCCCACTCTAATCATTCATAAAAAAATGATTGTACTGTAATTATCAACGTATCGGGATTATGAAAAGGAATTCATCCTATGAACCTAAAGAAAACACTGTTAAGCGTGTTAATAATAGTGCCTCTCTGCTTATTGGCAGGGTGTGACTATATTGAAAAAGCGAGTAAGGTCGACGAACTCGTTACACAGCAAGAGTTGCAAAAAAGCAAAATTGAGGCGCTTGAGAAACAGCAGGAACTCGATAAGCGAAAGATAGAACATTTTGAAAAACAACAAACTACTGTCATAAATAGTACCAAGACGCTCGCTGGCGTGGTGAAAGCGGTTAAAGACAAGCAGGACGAATTTGTCTTTACAGAATTTAACCCAGCACAAACACAATATTTTATTTTAAATAACGGATCGGTCGGTTTGGCAGGCCGGGTGCTGGCTATTGATGCGGTTGAAAATGGCAGTGTTATTCGTATTTCGCTGGTTAACCTTTTAAGCGTTCCCGTATCAAATATTGGCTTTCATGCGACATGGGGCAATGAAAGACCCACCGATGCCAAAGCTCTGGCAAAGTGGCAACAATTACTTTTCAACACCACCATGAATTCCACTCTGCAATTAATGCCTGGTCAATGGCAAGACATTAATCTGACATTAAAAGGCGTTTCGCCTAATAACCTGAAGTATCTGAAGTTGTCCATCAATATGGCCAATCTCCAGTTCGACACTGTTCAACCTGCTGAAACTCGGCAGCGAAAAAACAAAAAATAAATGCAGCTTCTGCGCTTATATCAAGGAATAGAGAGCATCAATAATGAACAAAATTTTTAAAGTTATCTGGAATCCGGCAACAGGCAGTTACACCGTTGCCAGTGAAACGGCAAAAAGCCGTGGCAAGAAATCCGGGCGCAGTAAGCTGTTAATTTCTGCCCTGGTTGCTGGGGGAATGTTGTCGTCGTTTGGGGTACAGGCTCAGGCAGGAAGGGACAACGGTCAGGGCGTCAATTATGGCCAGGGAACAGGAACAGGCTGGGTTGCTATCGGTGAAGATGCAAAAGCAAATAGTTTTACAGACACCGGGGGTGGCTCCAGCACCGCAGTAGGTTATCACTCAACTGCTGACGGAAGGTGGTCAACAGCCCTCGGTGCTAAGACCCATTCGCTTGGCGAAGCATCAGTGGCGTTAGGGATTAACACTACCTCAGCAGGTGAGCGAAGCCTCGCTATAGGTGCATCGGCAACGTCAACGGGTGGATTTTCAATCGCACTTGGTCGTTATGCGAACTCAGTAGGTGAATTTTCTATTGCACAAGGGGATCACGCAGAGACTGGTGCTGATGACGCCATCGCATTTGGACGTGAAAGCAAGGCCTTAGGAATTATGAGTATCGCCCTCGGAGCCACGGCTAATGCGTCGAAAGAATATGCAATGGCGCTGGGTGCAAGTAGCGCCGCATCTGCAGCTAACGCGATTGCAGTAGGCCGCAACAGTGCTGCAGCTGGCGTAGACAGCCTCGCATTCGGTAGACTATCCGCCGCCAACGCCGCAAACGCGATTGCTATGGGTGCAGAGAGCAAAGCTGCTGAAAATGCGACGGCAGTTGGTACTAACGCGGAGGCAAATGGACTTAATAGTATCGCGTTGGGCTCCGGCAGTATTGCAGATGTCGACAACACGATTGCTCTGGGCAATCAAAGTCAGGCAGTAGCGGCTGGCGCAATTGCCATCGGTCAAGGGAATAAAGCTGACGGCGCAAATGCTATCGCGCTGGGTAATGGTAGTATTACAGGTGGTGTAAATGCTATTGCTCTTGGACAAGGCAGTTATGCCGGTTTAGAAAATGGCACTGCAATTGGTGCTCAAGCCAGTGCTCAGGGGAAAAATTCAGTTGCTCTGGGTGCTGGTTCTGTAGCGACTGACGCGGATACTGTTTCTGTGGGTAACACAACAGCTCAGCGACAAATTGTCAATATGGCAGCAGGTGATATCAGCACTACCAGTACTGATGCCATCAATGGATCACAGCTTTATGCTATCAGTAAGTCAGTAGCGGACAATCTTGGTGGGGGGGCTACCGTCAATGCGCAAGGCGTCGTTACTTCCCCAAATTACAGGCTGAAAAGTGGTATTTTCGGCACTGTTGGCGACGCCTTAACGGGCCTGGACAATAATACGTTACAATGGGACTCCCTTAAAAAGGCATATAGTGCGGCACATGGTACAGATACTACCAGTACCATCACCAACGTTAAAGACGGCGCTATTTCTGATACCAGTAAGGATGCGGTTAACGGTTCTCAGCTGAAAACCACCAACGATAACGTAGCGACCAATACTGCCAATATCACCACCAACACTAACAGTATCAATACCCTGACGGATTCCGTTGGCGACCTTAAAGACGATGCCCTGCTGTGGAATGGCACCGCGTTCAGCGCCGCGCACGGCACCGATGCCACCAGCAAAATCACCAACGTCAAAGACGGTGACCTGACGGCTGGCAGCACCGACGCGGTTAACGGCTCTCAGCTCAAAACCACTAACGATAATGTGGCAACCAACACCACCAACATCACCAACCTGACGGATTCCGTTGGCGACCTTAAAGACGATGCCCTGCTGTGGAATGGCACCGCGTTCAGCGCCGCGCACGGTACCGATGCCACCAGCAAAATCACCAACGTCAAAGACGGTGACCTGACGGCTGGTAGCACTGACGCGGTAAACGGCTCTCAGCTGAAAACCACTAACGATGCCGTGGCAGCCAACACCACCAATATCGCCACGAATACCACCAACATCACCAACCTGACTGACGCAGTTGACAGCCTCGGTGACGATTCCCTGCTGTGGAACGCTACAGCGGGGGCATTCAGCGCCGCACACAGTACTGATGCCACCAGCAAAATCACCAACGTCACCGCTGGCGACCTGACGGCTGGCAGCACCGACGCGGTTAACGGCTCTCAGCTCAAAACCACTAACGATGCCGTGGCAGCCAACACCACCAATATCGCCACGAACACCACCAACATCACCAACCTGACTGACGCTGTTGACAGCCTCGGTGACGATTCCCTGCTGTGGAACGCTACTGCGGGGGCATTCAGCGCCGCGCACGGTACTGATGCCACCAGCAAAATCACTAACGTCAAAGACGGTGACCTGACGGCTGGCAGCACTGACGCGGTTAACGGCTCTCAGCTCAAAACCACTAACGATGCCGTGGCAGCCAACACCACCAATATCGCCACGAACACCACCAACATCACCAACCTGACTGACGCTGTTGACAGTCTCGGTGACGATTCCCTGCTGTGGAACGCTACGGCGGGTGCATTCAGTGCCAAACACGGCACCAACGGTACTGACAGCAAAATCACCAACTTACTGGCAGGCACTGTATCCTCTGATAGCACTGACGCTATTAATGGCTCACAACTTTATGGCTTAGCTGATTCATTTACGTCATACCTTGGCGGTGGTGCTGATATCAGCGATGCGGGTGTATTAACCGGGCCAACCTACACTATTGGTGGTACTGATTACAATAACGTCGGTGATGCTCTGGCTGCCATTAACACGTCATTTAGCACATCACTCGGTGACGCCCTACTCTGGGATGCGACCGCCAAGGGCGGTGACGGTGCGTTTAGCGCCGGTCGCGGGACAGATAACACAGCCAGCATCATTACTAATGTTGCAGACGGTGCAATTTCCTCTACCAGCAGCGACGCTATTAACGGCTCACAGCTCTATGACACCAGCAAGTACATTGCCGATACTCTGGGTGGTGACGCAGAAGTCAATGCTGACGGCACAATCACCGCACCGACTTATGCCATCGCTGGCGGCAGTTACAGCAACGTCGGTGACGCGCTGGAAGCGATCGATACCACGCTGGATGACGCTCTGTTGTGGGATGCAACAGCCAATGATGGCAATGGTGCATTTAGCGCCGCTCACGGAAAAGATAAAACAGCCAGTGTAATCACTAACGTCGCTAACGGTGCAATCTCTGCCACCAGCAGCGATGCCATTAACGGTTCACAACTGTATACCACCAACAAGTACATTGCCGATGCCCTGGGTGGTGACGCAGAAGTTAACGCTGATGGTTCTATTACTGCGCCGACTTACACCATTGCAAATGCCGAGTACAACAACGTCGGTGACGCCCTGGATGCGCTCGACGATAACGCTCTGCTGTGGGATGCAACAGCCAATGACGGCGCAGGTGCCTACAACGCCAGCCATGACGGCAAGGCCAGCATCATCACAAATGTTGCTGATGGTAACATTGGCGAAGGCAGCACTGACGCCATCAACGGTTCTCAGCTGTTTAACACCAATATGCTGATCCAGCAGAACAGCGAAATCATCAATCAGCTTGCCGGTAACACCAGCGAAACCTACATCGAAGATAACGGTGCGGGCATTAACTATGTACGTACCAACGACAACGGCTTAGCGTTCAACGATGCCAGCGCTTCAGGTATTGGCGCTACGGCTGTGGGTTATAACGCTGTCGCCTCAGGCGAAAGCAGCGTAGCCATTGGTCAAGGTAGCAGCAGCTCCGTTGATACGGGTATCGCCCTGGGTAGCAGTTCTGTTTCCAGCCGTGTAATAGTTAAAGGTTCTCGTGACACCAGCGTGTCGGAAGAAGGTGTTGTGATTGGTTATGACACCACGGATGGCGAACTACTTGGTGCGTTGTCTATTGGTGATGACGGTAAATATCGTCAAATCATCAACGTAGCCGATGGTTCCGAAGCCCATGACGCCGTTACGGTTCGCCAGTTGCAAAATGCCATTGGTGCAGTCGCTACCACGCCGACCAAATACTTCCACGCTAACTCAACAGCTGAAGATTCACTGGCAGTAGGTGAAGACTCGCTAGCAATGGGCGCGAAAACTATCGTTAATGGTAATGTGGGTATTGGTATCGGTTATGGTGCCTACGTGGACGCGAATGCACTTAATGGCATTGCTATTGGTAGCAACGCGAGTGCAAATCATGCAAACAGTATTGCGATGGGTAGTGGTTCCCAGACCACCCGTGGTGCGCAAACTGATTACACCGCCTACAACATGGACGCACCGCAGAATTCTGTCGGTGAATTCTCTGTCGGCAGTGAAGACGGTCAACGTCAGATCACCAACGTCGCGGCTGGTTCAGCGGATACCGATGCGGTTAACGTAGGTCAGTTGAAAGTAACGGACGCGCAGGTTTCCCAGAATACCCAGAGCATTACTAACCTGAACAATCAGGTGACGAATCTGGATACTCGCGTTACCAATATCGAAAACGGCATTGGCGATATCGTAACCACCGGTAGCACCAAATACTTCAAGACCAACACCGATGGCGTAGATGCCAACGCGCAGGGTAAAGATAGTGTTGCGATTGGTTCTGGTTCCATTGCTGCCGCTGACAACAGCGTCGCGCTGGGTACAGGCTCCGTGGCCAACGAAGAAAATACCATCTCTGTGGGTTCTTCTACCAACCAGCGTCGTATCACCAACGTTGCTGCAGGTGTTAATGCCACCGATGCGGTTAACGTTTCGCAGCTGAAGTCTTCTGAGGCAGGCGGCGTTCGTTACGACACCAAAGCTGATGGCTCTGTAGACTACAGCAACATCACTCTCGGTGGTGGTAATGGCGGTACGACTCGCATCAGCAACGTCTCCGCTGGCGTGAACAACAACGACGCAGTGAACTATGCGCAGCTGAAGCAAAGCGTGCAGGAAACGAAGCAATATACCGATCAGCGGATGGTTGAGATGGATAACAAACTGTCCAAAACCGAAAGCAAGTTGAGCGGTGGTATCGCTTCTGCAATGGCAATGACCGGTCTGCCGCAGGCTTACACTCCAGGTGCCAGCATGGCCTCTATTGGTGGCGGTACTTACAATGGTGAATCGGCTGTTGCTTTAGGTGTGTCGATGGTGAGCGCCAATGGTCGTTGGGTCTACAAATTACAAGGTAGTACCAATAGCCAGGGTGAATACTCCGCCGCGCTCGGTGCCGGTATTCAGTGGTAATCATCCATTAACGAATGGGTAAACGCCACATTGCCTGATGCGCTACGCTTATCAGGCCTACGGGGTGATTCAGCACATTCCTGTAGGTTGGATAAGGCGTTCACGCCGCATCCGGCAAGATAAGGCGCACCAGTTCAACAATCTGGGGCAATTCTCTGATGGGAATTGCCCTTTTCTTCATTACCTCTCTCCCAAGATTGGCCCTACCAATTCTTCGCTTATCTGACCTCTGGTTCACAGATCTCCAATTAAAACTCACATCAATGTTGCCAATACATAACATTTAGTTAACCATTCATTGTCATTATCCCTACACAACACAATTGGCAGTACCACTTTTACACAACGTGTGACAAGGAGATGAGCATCAGACTCATTACACGATGTGCGTGGACTGCAGGAGACCTGCAATGAATCTCTGGCAACAAAACTACGATCCCGCCGGGAATATCTGGCTTTCCAGTCTGATAGCATCGCTTCCCATCCTGTTTTTCTTCTTTGCGCTGATTAAGCTCAAACTCAAAGGTTATGTCGCCGCCTCATGGACGGTGGCAATCGCCCTTGCCGTGGCTTTGCTGTTCTATAAAATGCCGGTCGCTAACGCGCTGGCCTCGGTGGTTTATGGCTTCTTCTACGGTTTGTGGCCCATCGCGTGGATCATTATTGCGGCAGTGTTCGTCTATAAGATCTCGGTGAAAACCGGGCAGTTTGACATCATCCGCTCGTCTATTCTTTCGATAACCCCTGACCAGCGCCTGCAAATGCTGATCGTCGGTTTCTGTTTCGGCGCTTTCCTTGAAGGAGCCGCAGGCTTTGGCGCTCCGGTAGCAATTACCGCCGCATTGCTGGTCGGTCTGGGCTTTAAACCACTCTACGCCGCCGGACTGTGCCTGATTGTTAACACCGCGCCAGTGGCATTTGGCGCGATGGGCATTCCGATTCTGGTCGCCGGGCAGGTAACAGGCATCGACAGCTTTGAGATTGGTCAGATGGTGGGGCGTCAGCTGCCGTTTATGACCATTATCGTGCTGTTCTGGATCATGGCGATTATGGACGGTTGGCGCGGAATCAAAGAAACGTGGCCTGCGGTCGTGGTTGCAGGTGGTTCGTTTGCCATTGCTCAATACCTCAGCTCTAACTTCATTGGGCCGGAACTGCCAGACATTATCTCTTCGCTGGTATCACTGCTCTGCCTGACGCTGTTCCTCAAACGCTGGCAACCAGTGCGCGTATTCCGCTTCGGTGACTTGGGGGCGTCACAGGTTGATATGACGCTGGCTCACACCGGTTACACCGCAGGTCAGGTGCTTCGCGCCTGGACACCGTTCCTGTTCCTGACCGCCACCGTAACGCTGTGGAGTATTCCACCGTTTAAAGCCCTGTTCGCTTCGGGTGGTGCGCTGTATGAATGGGTGATCAATATTCCGGTGCCGTACCTCGATAAACTGGTTGCCCGTATGCCGCCAGTGGTCAGTGAAGCGACAGCGTATGCCGCCGTGTTTAAGTTCGACTGGTTCTCTGCCACCGGTACCGCCATTCTTTTTGCTGCCCTGCTCTCGATTGTCTGGCTGAAGATGAAACCATCTGACGCTATCAGCACCTTCGGCAGCACGCTGAAAGAACTGGCTCTGCCTATCTACTCCATCGGTATGGTGCTGGCGTTCGCCTTTATCTCGAACTATTCCGGACTATCATCAACGCTGGCGCTGGCACTGGCGCACACCGGCCATGCATTCACCTTCTTCTCGCCGTTCCTCGGCTGGCTTGGTGTCTTCCTGACCGGATCGGATACCTCATCTAACGCCCTGTTCGCCGCCCTGCAAGCCACTGCAGCACAACAAATTGGCGTTTCTGACCTGTTGTTGGTTGCCGCCAACACCACCGGTGGTGTCACCGGTAAGATGATCTCTCCGCAATCTATCGCTATCGCCTGTGCGGCGGTAGGCCTGGTAGGCAAAGAGTCAGATCTGTTCCGCTTTACCGTCAAACACAGCCTGATCTTCACCTGTATGGTGGGCGTGATCACCACGCTTCAGGCTTATGTCTTAACGTGGATGATTCCTTAATGATTGTTTTACCCAGACGCCTGTCAGACGAGGTTGCCGATCGTGTGCGGGCGCTGATTGATGAAAAAAACCTGGAGGCGGGCATGAAGTTGCCCGCTGAACGTCAACTGGCGATGCAACTCGGCGTATCACGTAATTCACTGCGCGAGGCGCTGGCAAAACTGGTGAGCGAAGGCGTGCTGCTTAGTCGACGCGGCGGCGGGACGTTTATTCGCTGGCGTCATGACACATGGTCGGAGCAAAACATCGTCCAACCGCTGAAAACGCTGATGGCCGATGATCCGGATTACAGTTTCGATATTCTGGAAGCCCGCTACGCCATTGAAGCCAGCACCGCGTGGCATGCGGCAATGCGCGCCACACCAGGCGAAAAAGAGAAAATTCAGCTTTGCTTTGAAGCAACGCTAAGTGAAGACCCGGATCTCGCCTCACAAGCGGACGTTCGTTTTCATCTGGCGATTGCCGAAGCCTCACATAACATCGTGCTGCTGCAAACCATGCGCGGTTTCTTCGATGTCCTGCAATCCTCTGTGAAGCATAGCCGCCAGCGAATGTATCTGGTACCCCCGGTTTTTTCACAGCTGACCGAACAACATCAGGCAGTCATTGACGCCATTTTTGCCGGTGATGCTGACGGGGCGCGTAAAGCAATGATGGCGCACCTTAGCTTTGTTCACACCACCATGAAACGATTCGATGAAGATCAAGCTCGCCATGCACGCATTACCCGCCTGCCTGGTGACCATAATGAGCATTCGAGGGAGAAAAACGCATGATTATTTCCGCAGCCAGCGATTATCGCGCCGCAGCACAACGCATTCTGCCGCCGTTCCTGTTCCACTATATGGATGGGGGTGCATATTCTGAATACACGCTGCGCCGCAACGTGGAAGATTTGTCAGAAGTGGCGCTGCGCCAGCGTATTCTGAAAAACATGTCTGACTTAAGCCTGGAAACGACGCTGTTTAATGAGAAATTGTCGATGCCGGTGGCGCTGGCTCCGGTGGGTTTGTGTGGCATGTATGCGCGTCGTGGCGAAGTTCAGGCTGCCAAAGCGGCGGATGCGCATGGCATTCCGTTTACTCTCTCGACGGTTTCCGTTTGCCCGATTGAAGAAGTCGCTCCAGCCATTAAACGTCCGATGTGGTTCCAGCTTTATGTGCTGCGCGATCGCGGCTTTATGCGTAACGCACTGGAGCGAGCAAAAGCGGCAGGCTGCTCGACGCTGGTTTTCACCGTGGATATGCCGACACCGGGCGCGCGTTACCGTGATGCACACTCGGGTATGAGCGGCCCAAATGCGGCAATGCGCCGTTACTTACAGGCGGTGACGCATCCGCAATGGGCGTGGGATGTGGGCCTGAACGGTCGTCCACATGATTTAGGTAATATCTCGGCTTACCTCGGCAAACCGACCGGACTGGAAGATTACATCGGCTGGCTGGGGAATAATTTCGATCCGTCCATCTCATGGAAAGACCTTGAGTGGATCCGCGATTTCTGGGATGGCCCGATGGTGATCAAAGGGATCCTCGATCCGGAAGATGCGCGCGATGCAGTACGTTTTGGTGCTGATGGAATTGTGGTTTCTAACCACGGTGGCCGCCAGCTGGACGGTGTGCTCTCTTCTGCCCGTGCACTGCCTGCTATTGCGGATGCCGTGAAAGGTGATATCGCCATTCTGGCGGATAGCGGGATTCGTAACGGGCTTGATGTCGTGCGTATGATTGCGCTCGGTGCCGACACCGTACTGCTGGGTCGTGCTTTCCTGTATGCGCTGGCAACAGCGGGCCAGGCGGGCGTGGCAAATCTGCTTAATCTAATCGAGAAAGAGATGAAAGTGGCAATGACGCTGACTGGCGCGAAATCGATCAGTGAAATTACGCAAGATTCGCTGGTGCAAGGGCTGGGTAAAGAGTTGCCTGCGGCACTGGCTCCGATGGCGAAAGGGAATGCGGCATAGTTGGGGGTGAGGGGAAAAGGCCGTACCAATCACCAATTTTCTGCTATCCTGCCCCCGCACTAAGGGGGCAGTATGCTAAACATCGTACTTTACGAACCAGAAATTCCGCCAAATACTGGCAACATCATCCGTCTTTGCGCTAATACCGGCTTTCGTCTGCATATCATCGAACCGATGGGATTTGCCTGGGACGATAAGCGCCTGCGCCGCGCGGGGCTGGACTATCACGAGTTTACCGCCGTTACGCGTCATCATGACTATCGCGCGTTCCTCGAAGCAGAAAATCCCCAGCGCCTGTTTGCCCTCACCACGAAAGGTACGCCTGCTCACAGCGCCGTAAGCTATCAGGATGGCGATTATCTGATGTTCGGCCCGGAAACGCGCGGCCTGCCAGCAAGCATTCTCGATGCCCTGCCCGCTGAACAAAAAATTCGCATTCCAATGGTGCCGGACAGCCGCAGCATGAACCTGTCCAATGCGGTGTCGGTCGTGGTGTATGAAGCCTGGCGGCAGCTGGGATATCCGGGAGCGGTGTTGAGAGATTAGTTACTGTATGCCGGATAGATGATTTGAACTGAACCCCAAAACCTGGACAGTTTCAGTTAACCGGCTTTTTGATGCTCAGTCCGGTATTCTACCGGACTGAGTCCCCCAAGACTGAGTTTTATTCTTTTTTGATTCCAGTAAGTTATGTATTCGTTAACGGCATTTTCCAGCTCTTCTACATTTCTGTAGTCCCGGCGATAGTACATTTCTTCTTTCAGGTGACCAAAGAAGTTCTCCATTACCGCATTATCAAGGCAGTTGCCCTTGCGCGACATGCTCTGCACTAACCCTCTGTCCGCCAGGGCGGACTGATAACTTTTTATCCGGTAATGCCATCCTTGATCACTGTGGAGCAGCGGTTTCTCCCCTTCAGCAAGGCTTTCCAGCCCCTTATTTAACATCCGCTTCACCAGCTCCTCTGTAGGCCTGCAGGCCGTTTCCCACGCCACGATTTCCCCGTTAAACAAATCAAGTATCGGGGACAGGTACAGTTTTTGTCCGCCAGCCCTGAATTCGGTGATATCTGTCACCCATTTCTCACAGGGAGCTTCCGCTTTGAACTGCCGCTGAAGGATATTTTCTGCAGCGAGTCCCATATTTCCCCGGTAAGACCGGTATTTCTTCAGGCGCACAGGAGACTTCAGGCCGAGCTGTTGCATCAGTTTTCGCACCGTTTTGCCACTGAACTTAAGACCTCTTTTCTGAAGCTCACAATGGATCCGCCGGTACCCATAACATCCCCGGTGTTCATGGAAGATGGAGGCTATGAGCTGTTTCACATCA
>NZ_JBJQJO010000025.1:0-78080 GCF_046487395.1 Escherichia sp. WS1450 | reverse complement strand
CAATAGCGTCAGGCCTCACCATTATAACGGAGGGCTGACGCCGGAAGAGTCAGAGAACAGATACCATTTTTACTGTAAAACCGTGGCCAGTATTACTTGACCACTACAGTTTACTGTCACCTTTATCGCCGCACCTTCAACGTATATCTCCTGCGACGGCAACTCATCCGGGAACAGAACGTCGGCTATGGGAGCCGCAGCGGCTTTATCCTGATGAATATGAAATCCCTGCTCTATGAGTAGTTTGACGCATTTAGATTTTATTCCGCCGGTGAAATCCGCAGGGGTAAATTGCGTCCCCGTCATCAATGTCGCTGCGATGCCAGCAATCGCCTTCGAGGGGTAACGTCGGCCATGATATTCAATCTCATACAACCGCGCAGGCTGGAACTGATGAGTTTCTCCCGCATCCCATAAATGGATAGCTTCGATGATATACCGCCGCGGAAGATGATCAGGGAGTTTATTCATGGAGAATGTCCTTATACGTTCTCAGAACAGGCAGCAAAAAAACAAATGAGATCAAGGTAATATATCTTCACTTGCAGGCTTGAACAGCAGAAAATTTGCGAGCATGATCGCAATTATTTCACTGCCAGGGATATCAATGGCTTCCAGTAAATCGCTACAGCAGGCAATTGCCAATATAAAAATCTGGCACAAGGGTGAACAGCGCGCGCCGCATAAGCCATTGTTATTGCTATACGTATTAGCGGGATACCTGAATGGACATCCGCGCCTTTTCGATTATTGTAGTGGAACAGTCTACGAGGATGCAGTTCGAAGTGAGTAAGTAAAGGTTGCTGGAAACGATCAATGCCGCCATACAATGATATTTGAGGATCAACAATGAGTAATAAAAACTACGAAAGTCACCGCAAAGCGATTGTTAGTAAAGGTATACCACCCGCTCTATTAAATAGGCTCACCAATTCGGATGTTCAGGTGATCAATACCTTCTTAACACGAGTGAGCAAACTGGAACTATCTCAACAAGAGAAAGACTGGATCATAAAAATCATCTCTATGGTTTAGAGAATTTCAGAATTTCAAGTAAAGACAAATGCTGCATATCAAGCATTCAGGATGGATAACGCTAAGCTCCTAAACCTGGAGTAAGCCTCATCCCATGTGATCTTTCGCTCTCCATACACCATTGGCGAAACAAACTGCTGATAGCGCATCTGGTAGAGAGGATTGTTCGCCAGCTCATCCAGTCCCATTTTTAGCTCATCAACTGGAGACGCGCAAAACTGCGGGTACTGGTTGCCGTAACGTTGAATGTCCTGCTCAATAGTTTGTTGAACAAAATCAACGAGCAGACTCATATCAACATGACTCGTCTCAACAATACAGTTTGTATCGTAGATATGACGTACCAGCGATGCATCATCAAATCGCTCAACATCTCGCACAACTGCCGCTGTACGGCGTAACATCGCCACCAGCTTTTCAGCCTGTGTGCTAATGATAGTTGCGCATGGAAACGCTGAAACAATAGCCGCTTTTCCCGTGATCCCTGTTACCAGTGAATGAATATCCCGTAATTCAGAGGGCTCCAGTAACTTCGCTTCCATCAGTTCCAGCCGGATAAAAGGACGTAAACAAGGTGCCTGCACCACTCGCTGTGGATAACGAACAGGTATGTCATTATAACGATATTCATCCCGCGTCACTTTTGGGTAATCATCATCAAAATTGAACACACCCGATGAAGCTATTGCACTGGAAACTGCCTGAACAATTTCTTTACGGGTATTTTTTCGCTGAGTGCGGGAAAGTGCCTGAAATGCATCCTTAGGCACCAGTTTGATATCCACATCTTCCGACATGCGATTAAGTGCGACACCTGATTTTGCCAGAGCTGTTCCTCCGGCAAACACCAATTGATGAGTATCGAACACCAGAGGTTTAAGTAATTGCAAAAGCTCAACGATATAGTGATCTTTTTCCACAATTGCGACAGACTCAATACCAAGCGCGTCAGCCACTTCAGAAAAAAGAGTGGTTAAATCATCCATTTAATCTACTGTTCCCTACAGATAATACGCGTTTAAAACGCCGGGGGGTTTTTATCTCGGGTGAAGCTGGGATCTGCGTAGAAGTACCGCTATTGTATGCCTGCGTTGCGCCAGCAAAACGATAGCGTACTTTCAGGCGTTCCAGCGTTTCGACAATCACCGCTGAAGAGCCTCCGGGAGCCGCTGGCATTACCTTGCCTGTAATACCGTTCCGCCGTGCTTTGGTATACACGCCATAACCAACCTTCAACAGTTGCCCTTCCCTGACAAGATCGCGCAATACCCGACCAACCTGATCGTAGCCTGCAATATCTTTAAAGTCGTCACGAGTGAATACGTAACGTTTAGAACGTTTCAGTCGTGACTGAATGCGTGCTTTTATCGTCATATTCGCCTCCTGAGTCATTGCATAAAGAGTAGCAAAAATACGACATTTTAGATAGCAAACATACGACATTCATTTTGCTGATAACGCTGACGGAAAGTGCTTCGCCACGATATCATTCATCTTCTCCACCAGATCTAAACGTTTGAAAGTGATATGCCCACTGCCCTTCTGAAAGTAGCGAATAGTGAACAACTCATCTTCGAAAATCTGCTGATGCGGATTATCGCGCACAAAATCCATAAACCGGATGGAGATATCATGCCGATTATCGGGGATAGGTTTGCCATCCAGCAAATAGAGCATACGCTCCAGATCGGCAAGCTGATCTCGCCGCCAGCCCCAGTTCAGGCTGTAGCCCCATCTGTCATGCTTCACCAGATTGTTAACGATAATCTTCTTACCGAAATAACAGGGATTATTGGTTTTGTAGTCCCAGCTCAATCCCTTAAATACATTGATAATCCCACGTTCGAAAACGTCCTGCTTATTGTGGTGGAGTTGTTCAAAGGTACTCAGGATGTTGGCTTCGCTAATCGCCGGGAGCTCGCCCTCCTCCAGGTTCTTTGCCCACTGACTGCGGGCTTCGGCATCCATCAGAGTCAACATCCCGGACTTCAGCATGAGATCGCGCCAGATACTGCGATCGATATTTCGGGTGATCACCGGCATCGCTTTGTCGGTTGGCTGCATCAGCCAGCAATCAAAGGCATATCCATTACGCATTCCCCAGGTTCCAGCCACATCACCGCCAATACTGGATGTCAGGCTGGAGATATCATCCAGTTTTTGGATTAGCGTCGCTATCTGCTTCAGTGCACTATCACGTCCTGTGACGATACGCTCAATATTGGTCGAGCGAATTATCTCGTTGTGATCGGTTAAGACTTCAGCTTCTGTTTGCATAATCTTTCATCCGTAAAAAAATACACTCGCCGTTAGTAGCTGACGGATTATCCACTGGTGAAAGATTGGGTAAATAATGAGATTGAAAATCGGGAAGGTGACTCGCAATAAATTATCTGATCACCTACGGATGGACGATGGGCATATAAAGTAGCCTCCTGACGCAAGCGGTGATGCTGAATAAGATGCACTAACAATCTGGTACTGAATCCCCTCCTCGCCGTCATACAAATCTGAAAAACCAAACAACTTCCGGTAAAATCCCGGCAAAAGCCGACGTTAAAAACACATTCAAAGGATAAAAAATGACCAGTCTTCAGCAGCGCGCGGAGCTTCATCGCCAAATCTGGCAAATTGCTAACGATGTCAGAGGTTCGGTCGATGGATGGGATTTTAAGCAATACGTTCTGGGCGCGCTTTTCTACCGTTTTATCAGCGAAAATTTTTCCAGCTATATTGAAGCCGGTGATGACAGCATCTGTTATGCGAAGCTGGATGACGCGTAATTACTGATGACATTAAAGACGATGCCATCAAAACCAAAGGCTACTTCATCTACCCAAGTCAGCTTTTCTGCAACGTAGCTGCGAAAGCGAATACCAATGACAGACTGAACGCAGATTTAAACAGCATCTTCGTTGCTATCGAAAGTTCTGCTTACGGTTATCCTTCAGAAGCAGACATCAAAGGTTTGTTTGCTGATTTCGATACCACCAGTAACCGCCTGGGTAACACCGTTAAGGATAAAAATGCCCGCCTGGCTGCGGTTCTGAAAGGGGTTGAAGGGTTAAAGCTTGGCGACTTTAACGAACATCAGATTGACCTGTTCGGCGATGCCTATGAGTTCCTGATTTCTAACTATGCGGCGAATGCCGGTAAGTCCGGCGGCGAGTTCTTTACACCGCAGCACGTCTCTAAGCTGATTGCACAACTGGCTATGCACGGGCAGACCCACGTTAACAAAATCTACGACCCGGCAGCGGGTTCCGGCTCACTGTTGTTGCAGGCGAAAAAACAGTTTGATGACCATATCATCGAAGAAGGTTTTTTTGGTCAGGAAATCAACCATACGACCTATAATCTGGCGCGTATGAACATGTTTTTGCACAACATCAACTACGACAAGTTTGATATCAAGCTGGGCAATACGCTGACTGAGCCGCACTTCAGAGATGAAAAACCGTTTGATGCCATCGTTTCTAACCCGCCGTATTCGGTGAAATGGATTGGCAGCGATGACCCGACGCTGATTAACGATGAACGTTTTGCCCCGGCTGGCGTTCTGGCCCCCAAATCCAAAGCTGACTTCGCCTTTGTATTACATGCGCTGAACTATCTTTCTGCCAAAGGTCGTGCTGCGATTGTCTGCTTCCCGGGCATTTTTTACCGTGGCGGCGCGGAGCAGAAAATCCGTCAGTATCTGGTTGACAATAACTATGTCGAAACCGTGATTTCACTCGCACCGAACCTGTTCTTTGGCACCACCATTGCCGTAAATATTCTGGTGCTGTCTAAACATAAAACGGATACCAAAGTTCAGTTTATTGACGCCAGCGAACTGTTCAAAAAAGAGACTAACAACAACATCCTGACCGATGCCCATATAGAAAAAATTATGCAGGTATTTGCCAGCAAGGAAGATGTTGCTCATCTGGCGAAATCTGTTGCGTTTGAGACTGTTGTCGCGAATGACTATAACCTGTCGGTGAGCAGCTATGTGGAAGCGAAAGATAACCGCGAAATTATCGATATCGGTGAGCTGAATGCTGAGCTGAAAACCACGGTCAGCAAAATCGACCAGTTGCGTAAAGATATTGATGCGATTGTGGCTGAAATTGAAGGCTGCGAGGTGCAGAAATGAGCGAGTTGAGTTATCTGGAAAAATTGCTGGATGGGATTGAGGTTGAGTGGGTACCTGTATCAGAACTATTTCAAATTAAAAATGGGTATACACCTTCAAAATCCAAGAAAGAATTTTGGGAGAATGGAACCATTCCATGGTTCAGACTAGAAGATGTCAGAGTCAATGGTAGGGAATTAAATGATTCTATCCAACACATAAATCCATTAGGAGTTAAAGGTTTTCTGTTCCCGAAAAACTCTATTTTCATGTCTACAACAGCTACCATTGGGGAGTATGCTTTAGTAAGGGTCCCTTATTTAACAAATCAACAAATCACAAACTTTTCCATTTCTGAAAAATTCAGTGAAGCGGTCAATATAAAATATATTTTTTATAGGTTTTATGATTTCGGCAAGTGGTGTACGGAGAATGCTAATAAAAGTGGTGGAGTATCTATAATTGGACTCAAAAAACTGTCTCAATATCAGTTCCCAATCCCTTGCCCGGATAATCCGGAAAAATCCCTTGCCATCCAGTCTGAAATCGTTCGGATTCTGGATAAATTTACTGCACTTACCGCTGAGCTTACCGCTGAGCTTAACATGCGTAAAAAACAGTACAACTACTATCGCGACCAGTTGTTGAGTTTTGATGAGGAGCAGGAAAAACCTATTTATCTGGAAAAATTGCTGGATGGGGTTGAGGTTGAGTGGAGAACTTTAGGAGAAATAGCAGTAATTTATGATGGAACTCACAAGACTCCCAAATATACGGCTTCCGGAGTTCCTTTCGTTAGCGTGCAGAATATCAAAAATCTATACGGGACAAATAAATATATTTCACCTGAGGATTTCAAAACATACAAGAACAAACCGCGCAAGCATGATTTGTTTATGACGAGGATTGGCGATGTCGGTACTTGTGCTATTGTGGAGGATGATAGACCATTAGCATACTACGTAACACTTGCATTAATACGAATAAATCAACAAATTGCTGTACCAGGATTCATTCGTTATTTAATCGAAAGCAGATTTGGTAAGGCCGAATTGTATAAAAGAACGCTTATACACGCAGTACCAATGAAGATTAATTTAGGCGAAATTGGTAAAGTTGCTGTACCAATCCCCTGCCCGGATAATCCAGAAAAATCCCTTGCCATCCAGTCTGAAATCGTTCGGATTCTGGATAAATTCGACACACTGACCAACTCCATCACTGAAGGTCTCCCGCGTGAAATCGAGTTGCGCCAGAAACAATACGAATACTACCGTAATTTACTGTTCAGTTTCCCAAAACCTGAAACTGTCAGTAATTAATTGACCATTGCTACCGACCGGGCCACCTTAACACCCGGTCAGTATATAGACTATTTTTTTACGCGCCGGAAGCCCCCTTAACTCCCTTCCGGCCCTTGCCAGACGGCACAAAGGATGCGCTATGACTCATCAAACGCACACCATTGCTGAATCCAATAACTTTATCGTTCTTGATAAGTACATCAAAGCTGAGCAAACAGGCGACGGCTATCAGAGCGAATCGGACCTGGAACAGGAACTGATTCAGGACCTGCGAAATCAGGGCTATGAATTTATATCCGTAAAATCTCAGTCGGCGATGCTGGCCAATGTTCGACAGCAGCTTCAGAGCCTCAATGGTGTGGTGTTTAATGACAGCGAGTGGCGGCGTTTCACGGAGCAGTATCTGGATAACCCGAGCGATGGCATTCTGGATAAGACCCGTAAAATCCATATCGACTATATTTGCGACTTTATTTTTGATGACGAGCGTCTTGAGAACATCTATTTGATAGATAAAAAGAATCTCATGCGCAATAAGGTGCAGATTATCCAGCAGTTTGAACAGGCGGGTTCTCACGCTAACCGTTATGACGTAACTATCCTGGTTAATGGCTTACCGCTGGTGCAAATCGAACTGAAAAAACGCGGCGTGGCGATTCGTGAGGCTTTCAACCAGATACATCGTTACAGTAAAGAGAGTTTTAACAGCGAAAATTCCCTGTTTAAGTATCTGCAACTGTTTGTCATTTCTAACGGCACCGATACCCGTTACTTTGCCAACACGACAAAGCGCGATAAAAACAGTTTTGACTTCACCATGAACTGGGCTAAATCAGACAATACACTGATTAAAGACCTCAAAGACTTTACCGCTACCTTTTTCCAGAAACATACTCTGCTTAATGTTCTGGTGAACTACAGCGTTTTTGACAGCAGTCAGACACTACTGGTAATGCGACCGTACCAGATTGCCGCCACCGAGCGCATTCTGTGGAAAATTAAGAGTTCCTTTACAGCGAAGAACTGGTCAAAACCGGAAAGCGGTGGGTATATCTGGCACACTACCGGTTCTGGTAAAACCCTCACCAGCTTTAAAGCCGCGCGTCTGGCAACAGAGCTGGACTTTATTGATAAAGTCTTCTTTGTGGTCGACAGGAAAGACCTCGATTACCAGACCATGAAGGAATATCAGCGTTTTTCACCAGATAGTGTTAACGGCTCGGAAAATACAGCAGGTCTTAAACGAAATCTGGATAAGGACGATAACAAAATTATCGTCACCACTATTCAGAAACTTAATAACCTAATGAAAGCAGAAAGCGACCTGCCTGTATACAATCAGCAAGTGGTGTTTATATTTGATGAATGCCACCGCAGCCAGTTTGGAGAAGCGCAGAAAAACCTGAAGAAGAAATTCAAACGCTATTATCAGTTTGGTTTTACCGGCACACCTATTTTCCCGGAAAACGCTTTAGGCTCAGAAACGACCGCCAGCGTATTTGGCCGTGAATTGCATTCGTATGTGATTACCGATGCGATTCGTGACGAAAAAGTGCTCAAATTCAAGGTGGACTACAACGATGTGCGGCCACAGTTTAAGTCTTTAGAGACAGAAACTGACGAGAAAAAACTGAGTGCGGCTGAAAATCAGCAGGCGTTTCTTCATCCCATGCGTATACAGGAAATTACGCAATATATTCTGAATAACTTCCGCCAGAAGACCCACCGTACTTTCCCAGGTTCCAAAGGCTTTAATGCCATGCTGGCAGTGAGTAGCGTGGATGCCGCGAAAGCCTATTACGCGACGTTTAAACGGTTACAAGAGGAAGCAGCTAATAAATCGGCTACCTATAAACCGCTGCGTGTTGCAACAATCTTCTCCTTTGCCGCCAATGAAGAACAAAATGCCATTGGTGAAATTTCCGATGAAACTTTTGATACCAGCGCAATGGACAGCAGTGCTAAAGAGTTTCTTGACGCTGCAATTCGTGAGTATAACAGCTATTTTAAAACTAACTTCAGCACCGACAGTAACGGTTTTCAGAACTACTATCGTGATTTAGCCCAACGGGTTAAAAATCAGGATATCGATCTGTTAATTGTCGTGGGGATGTTTTTAACTGGCTTCGATGCTCCAACATTGAACACGCTATTCGTCGATAAAAACCTGCGTTTTCACGGCTTGATGCAGGCATTTTCCCGCACCAACCGTATTTATGATGCAACTAAAACCTTCGGTAATATCGTCACTTTCCGGGATCTGGAACGCTCAACTATTGATGCCATAACGCTGTTTGGTGACAAAAACACCAAAAATGTGGTTTTAGAAAAGAGTTATGCAGAGTATATGGAAGGCTTTACTGATGCTGCCACTGGTGAAGCTAAGCGCGGCTTTATGGCAGTAGTTTCAGAACTGGAACAACGGTTCCCTGACCCTGCCAGTATTGAAAGTGAAAAAGAGAAGAAAGACTTCGTTAAACTGTTTGGTGAATACCTGCGTGCCGAGAACATCCTGCAAAACTATGATGAATTTGCCACGCTGAAAGCCCTGCAACAAATCGATCTTAGCGATCCTGTTGCGGTAGAAAAATTCAAAGAAGAACATTATGTGGATGATGAAAAGTTCGCTGAATTGCAAACGATTCGTCTCCCTGCTGAACGCAAGATTCAGGATTATCGTTCTGCCTATAACGATATTCGTGACTGGCAGCGCCGCGAGAAAGAAGCTGATAAAAAAGAAAAATCAACCACTGACTGGGATGACGTGGTTTTTGAGGTCGATTTGCTGAAGTCTCAGGAAATAAACCTGGATTATATCCTTGGACTGATTTTCGAACACAACAGACAAAATAAAGGCAAGGGCGAAATGATCGAAGAGGTCAAACGCTTAATTCGTTCAAGCCTGGGGAACCGGGCGAAAGAGGGCCTGGTGGTCGATTTTATTCAGCAAACGAACCTGGATGACTTGCCGGATAAAGCCAGCATCATTGACGCGTTCTTTACCTTTGCTCAACGCGAACAGCAACGTGAAGCAGAAGCATTGATCAAAGAAGAAAATCTCAATGAAGAGGCGGCGAAACGCTATATTCGCACGTCTTTAAAACGCGAATACGCCACCGAAAATGGCACGGAATTAAACGAGACATTGCCAAAACTCAGTCCGTTAAATCCGCAATATAAGACGAAAAAACAGACGGTTTTCCAGAAGATCGTCGCGTTTATTGAGAAGTTTAAAGGTGTAGGCGGGCAGATATAATGTATTAATCCGAACCTGATCTGGCAGATAGCTGTCAGATCAGGACTGAGCTAATACAAATTAATATCGAACCGAAAATACCAACGCCTGTACCAACATTTTTCGTTTGCGATGGGTTGGAATTGGTTAGCCCTGAGAGAGTTAAAATAGCGAGAAAGATAGGTAACTAACGGATCCCAGACACAAAAAAAGCCGCCCTTGAGCGACTCGATTTGCATACGATGTGGTGCCGAAGGCCGGACTCGAACCGGCACGTATTTCTACGGTTGATTTTGAATCAACTGCGTCTACCGATTTCGCCACTTCGGCACTGAAGAGGTATGCGGAAAACGTTGTGGATTATACCTGTCGCACGCCACCATGCAAGCGCCAGCTTGCACCCACCTCGCTAAGTGCTGAAATTTTCAGCATTACACTCAGCGATATGTAACCTTTGTCACACTCCAGGCACCCCGCCCTGCCATGCTCTACACTTCCCAGACAACACCAGAGAAGGACCAAAAAATGTCGATGATAAAAAGCTATGCCGCAAAAGAAGCGGGCGGCGAACTGGAAGTTTATGAGTACGCTCCCGGTGAACTGAAGCCACAAGATGTTGAAGTGCAGGTGGATTACTGCGGGATCTGCCATTCCGATCTGTCGATGATCGACAACGAATGGGGATTTTCACAGTATCCGCTGGTTGCCGGGCATGAGGTGATTGGTCGCGTGGTGGCGCTCGGGAGCGCCGCACAGGATAAAGGTTTGCAGGTCGGTCAGCGTGTCGGGATTGGCTGGACGGCACGCAGCTGCGGGCATTGCGATGCCTGTATTAGCGGTAATCAGATCAACTGCGAGCAAGGTGCGGTGCCAACAATTATGAATCGCGGCGGTTTTGCCGAGAAGTTGCGTGCAGACTGGCAATGGGTAATCCCACTGCCAGAAAATATCGACATTGAATCTGCTGGGCCGCTGTTGTGCGGCGGTATCACGGTCTTTAAACCACTGTTGATGCACCATATCACTGCCACCAGCCGCGTCGGCGTGATTGGTATTGGCGGGCTGGGGCATATCGCTATAAAACTTCTGCACGCAATGGGATGCGAGGTGACAGCCTTTAGTTCGAATCCTGCGAAAGAGCAGGAAGTGCTGGCGATGGGTGCCGCTAAAGTGGTGAATAGCCGCGATC
Organism: Escherichia sp. WS1450; assembly: GCF_046487395.1. NCBI lineage: Bacteria > Pseudomonadati > Pseudomonadota > Gammaproteobacteria > Enterobacterales > Enterobacteriaceae > Escherichia > Escherichia sp. WS1450. Next base: position 67,200 of record NZ_JBJQJO010000025.1, on the reverse strand, counting down.
CGCAGGCACTGAAAACACTTGCGGGGCAGTTCGATCTCATTATCAACACCGTCAACGTCAGCCTCGACTGGCAGCCTTATTTTGAGGCGCTGACCTATGGCGGTAATTTCCATACGGTCGGTGCGGTTCTCACGCCGCTGTCTGTTCCGGCCTTTACGTTAATTGCGGGCGATCGCAGTGTCTCAGGTTCGGCAACCGGTACGCCTTATGAGCTGCGTAAGCTGATGCGCTTTGCCGCCCGCAGCAAGGTTGCGCCGACCACCGAACTGTTCCCGATGTCGAAAATAAACGACGCCATCCAGCATGTGCGGGATGGTAAGGCGCGTTATCGCGTGGTTCTGAAAGCCGACTTCTGATCCCTTTGCCGGGTGCCTGTCGCCCGGCACTTAACTCTCTTTGGAAGGCGTCTCGCAATCTGCTGAATTTAGCGGTGAAGAGTGCGCAGCCGTTGCCTATACTCCAGGCAGGAAACTGGAGGATATCTCATGAGCGAACCCCTGTTAATTGCCCGCACCACGCCGGACACAGAACTGTTTTTACTGCCGGGAATGGCTAACCGTCACGGGCTGATTACCGGCGCAACGGGGACGGGTAAAACCGTTACGCTGCAAAAACTGGCAGAGTCATTGTCGGAAATCGGCGTTCCGGTGTTTATGGCCGATGTGAAAGGCGATTTAACGGGAGTAGCGGAGGAAGGTACTTCTTCGGAAAAACTGCTCGCAAGGCTTAAAAATATCGGCGTAAATGACTGGCAATCGCATGCCAATCCGGTGGTGGTGTGGGATATCTTTGGCGAGAAAGGCCATCCGGTGCGGGCGACGGTTTCAGACCTGGGGCCGCTGTTGCTGGCGCGGCTGTTGAATCTCAACGATGTGCAGTCTGGCGTGCTAAATATCATCTTCCGTATTGCGGACGATCAGGGGCTGTTACTGCTCGACTTTAAAGATCTGCGGGCGATTACCCAGTACATCGGCGATAACGCCAAATCCTTCCAGAATCAGTACGGAAATATCAGTAGCGCATCGGTTGGTGCCATCCAGCGCGGGCTGTTATCGCTGGAACAGCAAGGCGCAGCACACTTCTTTGGTGAGCCGATGCTGGATATCAAAGACTGGATGCGTACCGATACCAACGGTAAAGGCGTTATCAATATCCTCAGCGCCGAGAAGCTTTATCAGATGCCGAAACTGTACGCCGCCAGTCTGCTGTGGATGCTTTCAGAGTTGTATGAACAATTGCCTGAAGCGGGCGATCTGGAGAAACCAAAACTGGTGTTTTTCTTCGACGAAGCACATCTGCTGTTTAACGATGCGCCACAGGTACTACTGGATAAGATTGAGCAGGTGATAAGGCTTATTCGCTCAAAAGGCGTGGGCGTCTGGTTCGTTTCGCAAAACCCGTCAGATATTCCGGATAATGTGCTCGGGCAGCTAGGTAATCGCGTTCAACACGCTTTACGGGCTTTTACGCCCAAAGATCAGAAAGCAGTAAAAGCTGCGGCGCAAACCATGCGGGCCAATCCGGCGTTTGATACCGAAAAGGCAATCCAGGAACTGGGGACCGGCGAGGCGTTAATCTCGTTTCTCGATGCGAAAGGAAGCCCTTCAGTGGTGGAACGGGCGATGGTGATTGCCCCCTGTTCACGAATGGGGCCGGTGACGGAAGATGAGCGTAATGGCTTGATTAATCACTCTCCAGTGTATGGTAAGTACGAGGATGACGTGGACCGGGAATCCGCCTATGAGATGTTGCAAAAAGGCTTTCAGGCCAGTACCGAGCAGCAAAATAATCCTCCCGCGAAAGGGAAAGAGGTGGCGGTGGATGACGGTATTCTCGGTGGATTGAAGGATATTTTGTTTGGCACTACCGGACCACGCGGCGGGAAGAAAGATGGTGTGGTGCAAACAATGGCGAAAAGCGCCGCCCGCCAGGTGACGAATCAGATTGTGCGTGGGATGTTGGGGAGTTTGCTGGGGGGGAGAAAAAGGTAAGTCAGGTGCGATTTGTCTTTGCCTGATGCGACGCTGGCGCGCTTTATCATGCCTACACTACTGCAATATATTGAATTTTCATGATTTTTCAGGCATGAACGAAGCACACTTTGCTAACAATAATAAAGGGAGCTTTCGCTCCCTTTATTCGTTCATCAGGTTACGATTTTCTCATTAACAGCCACAGGCTGATTAAGAAGAAGCTGGCGCTTGGCAGCAACGCGCCGATAATCGGCGGGATGCCGTAAACCAACGTCAGCGGGCCGAAGATCTGGTCCAGTACGTAGAAGACAAAACCGAAGCTGATACCGGTGACCACACGCACGCCCATCGGTACGCTACGCAGTGGGCCAAAGATAAACGACAGCGCCATCAGCATCATCACCGCCACGGATAGCGGCTGGAAGATTTTGCTCCACATGTTGAGCTGATAACGTCCGGCATCCTGACCGCTCGACTTCAGATACTTCACATAGTTGTGCAAACCACTGATGGAGAGTGCATCCGGGTCCAGCGCCACCACGCCCAGTTTGTCTGGCGTGAGGTTGGTTTTCCAGGTGCCGCTCACCGTCTGCGAACCGGTGATCTGTTTCGGATTGGTCAGATCAGATTCATCAACCTGCGACAGACGCCAGACTTTATGTTCCGGGTCAAACTTCGCGGTAGCGGCATAGCGTACGGATTGCAGACGACGATTCTCGTTAAAGGCATAAATACTGATGCCACCTAACTCTTCGTCACCTTTAACCCGCTCAATGTAGACGAAGTTGTTGCCATCTTTCGCCCATAAGCCTTGCTGAGTAGAGAGCAACGAGCCGCCGTACATCGCCTGCGCACGGTAGTTACGCGCCATCTGTTCGCCCTGCGGCGCGACCCATTCGCCAATCGCCATCGTCAGCAAGACCAGCGGAATGGCGGTTTTCATCACCGACAGCGCCACCTGCATACGGGTAAAACCAGAAGCCTGCATCACCACCAGTTCGCTGCGCTGCGCCAGCATCCCAAGACCAAGCAACGCCCCAAGCAGAGCCGCCATCGGGAAGAAGATTTGCACATCTTTCGGCACGCTCAGCAAGGTATACATTCCTGCGCCTAACGCGTCGTAACTCCCCTGCCCGGCTTTTTTCAGCTGATCGACAAACTTGATAATGCCCGACAGCGACACCAGCATGAACAGCGTCATCATGATGGTGGTAAAAATAGTTTTACCGATATAGCGGTCAAGTACGCCAAAAGGTTGCATCACACCGCTCCTTTACGCGAAAAACTGGCGCGCAGGCGGCGGACCGGCACGGTGTCCCAAAGGTTGAGAACAATCGCCAAAGCCAGATAAATCAGGTTAACGGTCCACATCCACAGCGTCGGGTCCAGCTTACCTTTACCGCCGTTCGATTTCAGGGAGGTCTGGATCAGGAAGAACAACAGATACAGCAGCATGGCAGGCAGCATCGATAGTACGCGCCCCTGACGCGGGTTAACCACGCTCAGCGGTACGACCATAAGTGCCATCATAAACACGGTGAACACCAACGTGATACGCCAGTTCAGTTCTGCGCGAGCACGATCGGTGTCAGTGTTCCACAATGTGCGCATGTCCATCTGGTCGGTATCGTTCGGGTCGAGCGCCACCGCCTGGTGACCAATGATCGCCTGATAATCCTGGAAATCCGTAATGCGGAAATCACGTAACAGTGCAGTGCCTTCGAAGCGCGTTCCCTGGTTGAGAGTGACGACCTGGGAGCCGTCGCGCAGCTGGGTTAAATGTCCGGAATCGGCCACCACCACAGAAGGACGTGCATTACCTTTTGGTCGAATTTGCGCGAGGAACACATCTTTGAAATCGCTGCCGTCAACGCTTTCGATGAACAGCACCGAGCTGCCATTAGTCGCTTGCTGGAATTGCCCTTGCGCCAGCGCCGCCATGCCAGGGTTCGCTTTCGCTTCTGCTAACACTTCATCCTGATGACGCGATGACCACGGTCCCGCCCACATCACGTTAACCGCCGCGACGATTGCCGTGAATACCGCAAGGATCATTGCCGCTTTCACCAGAACCGCTTTGCTCAGGCCGCAGGCATGCATTACCGTAATTTCACTTTCGGTATACAGTTTGCCCAGCGTCATCAGCAGCCCGAGGAACAGGCTTAATGGCAGGATAAGCTGCGCCATTTCCGGCACGCCCAACCCGAGAAGGGAGAGCACCAGATTCGCCGGAATATCGCCGTCAACCGCTGCGCCGAGGATCCTCACTAACTTTTGACAGAAGAAGATCAAAAGCAAGATGAAGAGTATCGCCAGCTGGCTTTTGAGCGTCTCCCGCACCAGATATCTTATGATTATCACTTTAAATACGCCCGTAAAAACTCGTCTTTTGCAGGATTTTAGCTTGTTTCATGGCTTAAACGTCATTTATTCTCTTGAGTCGTCGAAATCGTCGCTAAGATAATTATACTCAACGGATTCACCTCTCAGATTTTGTTCTGACGTGCCAATGCCGTAATAACGTTAAGATTAACACGAAGTCATCGCAACAGCGGACATGAGTTACGAAAGCTTGCAATTCTATCTGTAGCCACCGCCGTTGTCTTTAAGATTCAGGAGCGTAGTGCATGGAGTTTAGTGTAAAAAGCGGTAGCCCGGAGAAACAGCGGAGTGCCTGCATCGTCGTGGGCGTCTTCGAACCACGTCGCCTTTCTCCGATTGCAGAACAGCTCGATAAAATCAGCGATGGGTACATCAGCGCCCTGCTACGTCGGGGTGAACTGGAAGGAAAACCGGGGCAGACACTGTTGCTGCACCATGTGCCAAATGTACTTTCCGAGCGAATTCTCCTTATTGGTTGCGGCAAAGAACGTGAGCTGGATGAGCGTCAGTACAAGCAGGTTATTCAGAAAACCATTAATACGCTGAATGATACTGGCTCAATGGAAGCGGTCTGCTTTCTGACTGAACTGCACGTTAAAGGCCGTAACAACTACTGGAAAGTGCGTCAGGCTGTCGAGACTGCAAAAGAGACGCTCTACAGTTTCGATCAGCTGAAAACGAACAAGAGCGAACCGCGTCGTCCGCTGCGTAAAATGGTGTTCAACGTGCCGACCCGCCGTGAACTGACCAGCGGTGAGCGCGCGATCCAGCACGGTCTGGCGATTGCCGCCGGGATAAAAGCAGCGAAAGATCTCGGTAATATGCCGCCGAATATCTGTAACGCCGCTTATCTCGCCTCTCAGGCGCGCCAGCTGGCTGACAGCTACAGCAAGAATGTCATCACCCGCGTTATCGGCGAACAGCAGATGAAAGAGCTGGGGATGCATTCTTATCTGGCGGTCGGTCAGGGTTCGCAGAACGAATCGCTGATGTCGGTGATTGAGTACAAAGGCAACGCGTCGGAAGATGCACGCCCAATCGTGCTGGTGGGTAAAGGTTTAACCTTCGACTCCGGCGGTATCTCCATCAAGCCTTCAGAAGGCATGGATGAGATGAAGTACGATATGTGCGGCGCGGCGGCGGTTTACGGCGTGATGCGTATGGTCGCAGAGCTGCAACTGCCGATTAACGTTATCGGCGTGCTGGCAGGTTGCGAAAACATGCCTGGTGGGCGTGCCTATCGTCCGGGTGATGTGTTAACCACCATGTCCGGCCAAACCGTAGAAGTGCTGAATACCGACGCCGAAGGCCGTCTGGTACTATGCGACGTGTTAACTTACGTTGAGCGTTTTGAGCCGGAAGCGGTGATTGACGTGGCGACGCTGACCGGTGCCTGCGTGATCGCGCTGGGCCATCACATTACCGGTCTGATGGCGAACCACAATCCGCTGGCCCATGAGCTGATTGCGGCGTCTGAACAATCCGGTGACCGCGCATGGCGTTTACCGCTGGGTGATGAGTATCAGGAACAGCTGGAGTCCAATTTTGCCGATATGGCGAACATTGGCGGTCGTCCTGGTGGGGCGATTACCGCAGGTTGCTTCCTGTCGCGCTTTACCCGTAAGTACAACTGGGCGCACCTGGATATCGCCGGTACCGCCTGGCGTTCTGGTAAAGCAAAAGGCGCAACCGGTCGCCCGGTAGCGTTGCTGGCACAGTTCCTGTTAAACCGCGCTGGGTTTAACGGCGAAGAGTAATTGCATCAGGCAAAGTTGTTATTGTCGGATGCGGCGTGAACGCCTTATCCGACCTACACACAGCACTTAACTTGTAGGCCTGATAAGACGCGGCAGCGTCGCATCAGGCAAGGCTGTTATTGTCGGATGCGGCGTAAACGCCTTATCTGACCTACACACTGCCCGAATTCGTAGGCCTGATAAGACGCGGCAGCGTCGCATCAGGCGCTGCGGTGTATATCTGATGCGCATTTAAATCCACCACAAGAAGCCCCATATATGAAAAACGCAACGTTCTACCTTCTGGACAATGACACCACCGTCGATGGCTTAAGCGCCGTTGAGCAGTTGGTGTGTGAAATTGCCGCAGAACGTTGGCGCAGCGGTAAGCGCGTGCTCATCGCCTGTGAAGATGAAAAGCAGGCTTACCGGCTGGATGAAGCCCTGTGGGCGCGTCCGGCAGAAAGCTTTGTTCCGCATAATTTAGCGGGAGAAGGACCGCGCGGCGGTGCGCCGGTGGAGATCGCCTGGCCGCAAAAGCGTAGCAGCAGCCCGCGCGATATATTGATTAGTCTGCGAACAAGCTTTGCAGATTTTGCCACCGCTTTCACAGAAGTGGTAGACTTCGTTCCTTATGAAGATTCTCTGAAACAACTGGCGCGCGAACGCTATAAAGCCTACCGCGTGGCTGGTTTCAACCTGAATACGGCAACCTGGAAATAATGGAAAAGACATATAACCCACAAGATATCGAACAGCCGCTTTACGAGCACTGGGAAAAGCAGGGCTACTTTAAGCCTAATGGCGATGAAAGCCAGGAAAGTTTCTGCATCATGATCCCGCCGCCGAACGTCACCGGCAGTTTGCATATGGGTCACGCCTTCCAGCAAACCATCATGGATACCATGATCCGCTATCAGCGCATGCAGGGCAAAAACACCCTGTGGCAGGTCGGTACTGACCACGCCGGGATCGCTACCCAGATGGTCGTTGAGCGCAAGATTGCCGCAGAAGAAGGTAAAACCCGTCACGACTACGGCCGCGAAGCTTTCATCGACAAAATCTGGGAATGGAAAGCGGAATCCGGCGGCACCATTACCCGTCAGATGCGCCGTCTCGGCAACTCCGTCGACTGGGAGCGTGAACGCTTCACCATGGACGAAGGTCTGTCCAATGCGGTGAAAGAAGTTTTCGTTCGTCTGTATAAAGAAGACCTGATTTACCGTGGCAAGCGCCTGGTAAACTGGGACCCGAAACTGCGCACCGCTATCTCTGACCTGGAAGTGGAAAACCGCGAATCGAAAGGTTCGATGTGGCACATCCGCTATCCGCTGGCTGACGGCGCGAAAACCGCAGATGGTAAAGATTATCTGGTGGTTGCGACTACCCGTCCGGAAACCCTGCTGGGCGATACCGGCGTGGCCGTTAACCCAGAAGATCCGCGTTACAAAGATCTGATTGGCAAATATGTCATTCTACCGCTGGTTAACCGTCGTATTCCGATCGTTGGCGACGAACACGCCGACATGGAAAAAGGCACCGGCTGCGTGAAGATCACCCCGGCGCACGACTTTAACGACTATGAAGTCGGTAAACGTCACGCCCTGCCGATGATCAACATCCTTACCTTTGACGGCGATATCCGTGAAAGCGCCCAGGTGTTCGATACCAAAGGTAACGAATCTGACGTTTATTCCAGCGAGATCCCGGCAGAATTCCAGAAACTGGAGCGTTTTGCTGCACGTAAAGCGGTCGTTGCTGCGGTTGACGCACTCGGCCTGCTGGAAGAAATTAAACCGCACGACCTGACCGTTCCTTACGGCGACCGTGGCGGCGTAGTTATCGAACCGATGCTGACCGACCAGTGGTACGTGCGTGCCGATGTCCTGGCGAAACCGGCGGTTGAAGCGGTTGAGAACGGCGACATTCAGTTCGTACCGAAGCAGTACGAAAACATGTACTTCTCCTGGATGCGCGATATTCAGGACTGGTGTATCTCTCGTCAGTTGTGGTGGGGTCACCGTATCCCGGCATGGTATGACGAAGCGGGTAACGTTTATGTTGGCCGCAACGAAGACGAAGTGCGTAAAGAAAATAACCTCGGTGCTGATGTTGTCCTGCGTCAGGACGAAGACGTTCTCGACACCTGGTTCTCTTCTGCGCTGTGGACCTTCTCTACCCTTGGCTGGCCGGAAAATACCGACGCCCTGCGTCAGTTCCACCCAACCAGCGTGATGGTATCTGGTTTCGACATCATCTTCTTCTGGATTGCCCGCATGATCATGATGACCATGCACTTCATCAAAGATGAAAATGGCAAACCGCAGGTGCCGTTCCACACTGTTTACATGACCGGTCTGATTCGTGACGACGAAGGCCAGAAGATGTCCAAATCCAAGGGTAACGTTATCGACCCGCTGGATATGGTTGACGGTATTTCGCTGCCGGAACTGCTGGAGAAACGTACCGGCAATATGATGCAGCCGCAGCTGGCGGACAAAATCCGTAAGCGCACCGAGAAGCAGTTCCCGAACGGCATTGAGCCGCACGGTACTGACGCGCTGCGCTTCACCCTGGCGGCGCTGGCTTCTACCGGTCGTGACATCAACTGGGATATGAAGCGTCTGGAAGGCTACCGTAACTTCTGTAACAAGCTGTGGAACGCCAGCCGCTTTGTGCTGATGAACACAGAAGGTCAGGATTGCGGCTTCAACGGCGGCGAAATGACGCTATCGCTGGCGGACCGCTGGATTCTGGCGGAGTTCAACCAGACCATCAAAGCGTACCGCGAAGCGCTGGACAGCTTCCGCTTCGATATCGCTGCAGGCATTCTGTATGAATTCACCTGGAACCAGTTCTGTGACTGGTATCTCGAGCTGACCAAGCCGGTAATGAACGGTGGAACAGAAGCCGAACTGCGCGGTACTCGCCATACGCTGGTGACTGTACTGGAAGGTCTGCTGCGCCTCGCGCATCCGATCATTCCGTTCATCACCGAAACCATCTGGCAGCGTGTGAAAGTACTTTGCGGTATCACTGCCGACACCATCATGCTGCAGCCGTTCCCGCAGTACGATGCGTCTCAGGTTGATGAAGCCGCACTGGCCGACACCGAGTGGCTGAAACAGGCGATCGTTGCTGTACGTAACATCCGTGCAGAAATGAACATCGCGCCGGGCAAACCGCTGGAACTGCTGCTGCGTGGTTGCAGCGCGGATGCAGAACGTCGCGTAAATGAAAACCGTGGCTTCCTGCAAACCCTGGCGCGTCTGGAAAGCATCACCGTGCTGCCTGCCGATGACAAAGGTCCGGTTTCCGTTACGAAGATCATCGACGGCGCAGAGCTGCTGATCCCGATGGCTGGCCTCATCAACAAAGAAGATGAGCTGGCGCGTCTGGCGAAAGAAGTGGCGAAGATCGAAGGCGAAATCAGCCGTATCGAGAACAAGCTGGCGAATGAAGGCTTTGTCGCCCGCGCACCGGAAGCGGTCATCGCGAAAGAGCGTGAGAAGCTGGAAGGCTATGCGGAAGCGAAAGCGAAGCTGATTGAACAGCAGGCTGTTATCGCCGCGCTGTAATCAAAACACAGTGATGAAAACGAAGGCCGGAGCATGCTCCGGCCTTTTTTATCTCTTACAGAAATGGTAAAGAAGGCATAACTCCCCGAGAAATACCGGCTAAGAAGCCTTTATCTGGTTGTTCTTCTTTATTGATTAAAGGAAGGTCATCCAAATCGCCCAGCAAATACGTATTTTTTGCCTGCCAGTCAATCATCCATATTTTCAACAGTGGATAAGCCAGACCGCCCGTAATCCCGGATATCACCACCAACACACACATGCGATAAAGCATACCGTGGTACGTTAAAGTTGAGCGAAAACGAATACGCCCATCATTCAGTGACAGGTTGCTCATAAAATGATTTCGCAACGACACCGTTAAATAACTGGTGCTAACAGCAATCCCAAAATAATAAATTAACTGCGCGATTATCATTTTACGTTGCATTTCCATAAATTGCTGTAAATTCTCAATATCATCATTTGCATACCCAGAACTATCATACTCATTTAATATTTGTTCGAAGATAATATAACCAGCAACAGCGAGAAAAGGTAATAAAGCTAAAAATGCGAGGATGGCATATTTTATACAATACGCAGTATCTAATTTCACCTTGAAACGATGTATACCGAAACTGGTATTGCTCCAGAGAAAACTCATTACCAGACTATATAAAGTACCATTAAAAATACCAATGGAAACAATACCAACTATTGTCATCAGAACCACAGATATAATAACGCTACTTGAACTATTGGCATGTAGCATCTTTGTCGAGATAAAGAAAACAGTCCCCATCCCAACGGCCATTAAAATCGGCAAGAAAAAGGTCACCCACCAGAACCCTTTCATAGAGCAATTAAAACTAAATCTTACGCCGTTGAGACTGGTCATCAAGGCCTGATAACGCAGTCCTTTTGCTGCCATAAATATAAGCAAAACCAACAGTGACAAAGTCAAAACACAGCCAACAAGCGGCATATCTGCTGACACTGTCATTAAGATTGCGAAATAGAAAAAAACAAAAACAAGACAACTAAAAAAAACATTCCCACCGGTAATTCCATAAGAAAATCGTTGTCCGTTAACTTCCATATTAGCATAGAGATAACGCTTACATTTCATTAATGCCCATGGTAAATAGATACCTAGCGTTATAATCGTTAACAACACATTCACCACACAAATAAGAAAATATCTCTCACCTGTACCATGAAAAACAAACGAATGGGACGGAACATCCATTTCATTAATAACTTGAGCCATAAAAATTCCCTGAATTAAAAAATCCATTGATATAATTTATAGATACAGACAGTAAAATGTTCTGCCACGTTACAATACTCTTATCAGTAATAGGCTGGCAAAAACTTTATTGCTTTATAAGATGCTTGCGCACGTAAGAAGAGAGTGGTATTAAACAAATGTATAATTACTTTATTTTTATTGGGTTAAACTATGAATAACATTGCGCCGCAATCACCTGTAATGCGTCGCCTGACGCTGCAGGATAATCCTGCTATTGCCCGCGTCATTCGTCAGGTATCCGCCGAATACGGTCTTACCGCTGATAAAGGCTACACCGTCGCCGATCCGAATCTTGACGAGCTGTATCAAGTGTATAGTCAGCCTGGCCATGCATATTGGGTGGTTGAGTACGAGGGTGAAGTGGTCGGCGGCGGTGGGATTGCGCCATTAACCGGGAGTGAGTCGGACATTTGCGAACTGCAAAAGATGTATTTTCTTCCGGCTATTCGCGGTAAAGGGCTAGCGAAAAAACTGGCCGTAATGGCGATGGAGCAGGCACGAGAGATGGGCTTCAAACGCTGCTATCTGGAAACGACCGCTTTTTTAAAGGAAGCCATTGCGCTTTATGAGCATTTGGGCTTTGAGCATATCGACTATGCGCTTGGCTGCACGGGCCATGTCGATTGTGAAGTGCGGATGCTACGCGAACTCTAAAAAAATGCCCGCTAGTATGTGCTATCGGGCATTTTAATCAATTAATTAGTGGCGAACCCCGTCATCGTCTTCATCGACAAAATCTTCATCGTCGCCATCTTCGCCGTTAGGATCTTCAAAGTAAGTGCCCCAACCGTCGTACTCAACGTCAAATTTCTCCGCCAGCGTCATCAGTTGTTCAACCTGGGCATCGATCAGATCGGCATTCAACGCGCACTCGCTGAGGATGTCGCAGCAAATCACGATATCACCATCTTCAACTTCCAGCTCTTCTGGATCGGTCACTTCGTAACCGAGTTTAAACGCTTCAACTGCCGCTTTTTCCAGAGTTTCCAGATCGTCTGCGGAAAGATGGTGTTCGATGGTGTACAGCGCGTCCGGATCGCTGCCATCTTCCAGTAATTCTTCAATAATCAAACGTGTTTCTTCACGCTGTTCTTCCAGTTGTTCCGGGTTTGCCATGGCTCATTCCTCTTAATGTCCTGCCGATACTCTTATTGTCACACACCACTGACATTGCCTCCACCTTTGTGATAAAGATTTATGCTTTAGACTTGCAAATGAATAATCATCCATATAAATTGAATTTTAATTCATTGAGGCGTTAGCCACAGGAGGGATCTATGTCCGGGTTTTATCATAAGCATTTCCTGAAATTACTCGATTTCACGCCAGCTGAACTCAACAGCCTGCTGCAGTTAGCCGCGAAGCTGAAAGCCGATAAGAAAAGCGGTAAAGAAGAAGCCAAACTCACTGGTAAAAACATCGCGCTCATCTTCGAAAAAGACTCGACCCGTACCCGATGCTCTTTCGAAGTTGCCGCATATGACCAGGGTGCTCGCGTTACTTATCTCGGCCCAAGCGGCAGCCAAATTGGTCATAAAGAGTCGATTAAAGACACTGCCCGCGTGCTTGGTCGCATGTATGACGGTATTCAGTATCGCGGCTATGGTCAGGAGATTGTCGAAACACTGGCGGAATACGCTGGCGTGCCGGTATGGAACGGCCTGACCAATGAGTTCCACCCCACTCAGCTGCTGGCGGATCTTCTCACCATGCAGGAGCATTTGCCCGGCAAAGCGTTCAACGAAATGACGCTGGTCTATGCAGGTGACGCACGTAACAACATGGGCAATTCGATGCTCGAAGCTGCAGCGCTTACCGGTCTGGATTTGCGTCTGGTCGCGCCACAGGCATGCTGGCCAGAAGCTGCGCTGGTTACGGAATGCCGCGCCCTGGCACAGCAAAATGGCGGGAATATTACGCTAACGGAAGATGTAGCCAAGGGAGTAGAAGGTGCTGACTTTATCTATACCGATGTATGGGTGTCGATGGGGGAAGCAAAAGAGAAATGGGCAGAACGGATTGCATTACTGCGTGATTATCAGGTGAACAGCAAGATGATGCAGTTGACCGGTAACCCGGAGGTCAAATTCCTCCACTGCCTGCCCGCGTTTCATGACGACCAGACGACGCTTGGTAAGAAAATGGCGGAAGAGTTTGGCCTACATGGCGGAATGGAAGTGACTGATGAGGTCTTCGAATCTGCTGCCAGCATTGTTTTTGATCAGGCGGAAAACCGCATGCATACCATCAAAGCGGTGATGGTCGCGACGCTCAGTAAATAATTGACATCGCTATAAAGATGCCGGGAAATACAAAAAATATCCCGGCATCATATTATTTTATGCAGTGTGAGTTCTATTCTTCCACCCCAATTTTTCTATTACTGTTCGTAAATCTTCCGGAGGATTTAATTTTTCTAACTGTTCTTTATTAATATATTCATATATATTTATTTTCCCATCCCGGAGGATTTTCATCATTCTTGTTCTAATTTTTAATTCATTCCCCATCTTTTCTTCAAAAATCTTAACGACATAACCCGGTTGTTTTTTTACAATTTCATTTGTTTTTTCTTCATTACCATAAACATATCCTAACTCATTAAGATACAGCTGTTCGCCCTCATACTTCTTAAGTAATTGATAGAAGTACCACTTCGCAAAATCAGGTTGCTTCATGAAAAAACCCTTCAAAAAAATATCATTTACTAAAATGCTGACAGGCACTTCATTAAATAGCAACTTAACATCATCAAATAACCTTAGTATTAAGCGTGATTTTTCTTGATTGCTTAAGTTAAAATCATTGACATATGCAACCAACTTATCCCAAATCAATTCATGTAATTCACAGCTATTTTTATAGGGTTCTTTATCGAGATTGAAAAATAAGGTCTCAGCTATTTTAATTTTAGATTGATCGCAGCTAAAATCTTTAGATTGATCGCGGCTAAAATCAATATAATTTATCACAGAGCATGCATGCTTTATCTTTGCTGAATCACCAATATATTGCATGCTTTTATTAAAACACCAATCCAGTATTCTTACATCATTAATATATGGGGATTTTAAAAAAGTCTCCAGAATCGAAACAATGACCGGTGCAAGGTTAACTTTTGCATCATCTAAGGAATCAATAAGAATATGAGACAGGTTAACTTTGATGTCATTAATTTCATTGTCAGTAGCTTTTTTATTATTAATAAGATAATTATTTAATACGTTAAGGTCATCTATTTCTTTCAGTATCCCTTTTTTACCCAGCAAGTATGAAATCGATTCATTACATACATAAGGCATTAATAGCAGATGTTCTTTCCTTATTGCTAATAATGCATTATTCAATGATTTTTCTAATAAATCCGTAATCGTAGAATCAACTGAACCTTTACAACTCACCTGCGAGTTATTTAAGTCATGAGAATTATTTAACTCCTGCGGAATATTTAATAGACGAGCTATTTCCTTGTTAGCTTCGCGTTGGTAACACGCCAGAATCTTGTTAGTAATCAGGTGTAATGAACTCTCATCTTTTCTTTCAAAGGACTTCCCTTCATAACGATTAGTCGAACCATCAGATTGTTGAAATATAATAGCCGTATGTCCTTGACGAGTCCCCATAGTAGTGATAGTGGAAAGTGTAATTTCTATTTCCACCTTAGATAAATCTGCTCGTTCCCCTTCAGGATTATTCATAACAAACTTCATTATCTCACTGCCATCATTATTTTTGATATAAGATGAGGACTCAATATGAGCCATCATATTTCTTCCCGCTTCATTGGAGCGTTTGCTAAAATCCACATAACCCAGGGTAAATATTTTTACCAAAAACTCCAAAAATGTCTTAGGATCAAGGATATTTCTTGTATTATCCTGCCCCTCGGCATTACGGGCAAAATTATTCATTCCAACACGCCAGGTATTTATAACTTCACTTTTTTGTTTAAAATTGTCGGCTGATGTAATGTGTTGAGAAAAATTCCAACCTGATATTTTGCTCATGACGAACTCCTTAAGTTAATAAGAACGTCTAAGCATTACAAATTTTACTCACAAAAAAATATCAAAAAACGCTCTTTTCACAAACTCGCCGTAAACCTGGAGTTATTTACGGCGAAAAGTCATCACGCCATCAGCATCTTCACTACTGCTTTGCGAACCTGGGCTGGCGCGCCCACTGCGCACAGCGGTTTATGCACTTCCCCCGGATAAAACACAACAAAATCACCTTCATTAAGGATAACTGTTTTCTCATCAACGCCTTCCGGCAAAAATGCGATGTCTTTGTCTGCTAACCAGTCGGTATCAGGGGTGCCTGCAGGTTGCGTGCTGAAGGTCATGCCTTCCTGACCTTTTAACACAATCTGAATGTCGAGATAGCGGGCATGGTACTCCGCACGGCGAGCTTCGTACGGCTCGGTCATATCTTCCGAGATAAGATAAAACAGACGATTGCCTTCGATATCGTGCTTGCCCTTTGGCGTTTCTGCCGTAACGTGTGCTTTGATATGCTCAATCGCCTGGCGTAACTCCTGGGGTAGCCACGGCTGAAGATTATGAATATTTCCGATGATCATCTTTTTCACTCCTTAATTAAAACAATGTTTCATTTCTATCGTTATACGAAAAGATGATCAATTACGCTAGCCTTAACGCGTGAATTATTGTCTTATCACAACTTATCGGCAGGCGCGTTCCCGCCTTTCGGATCAAGGCCAGCATCACTCCTTGAGAAGAGTTTTTATCGCTTCCCCCGCCAGGGCAGCTGTTGCACAGAGTTGTTCGATGGAGTGCCCCTCCCGTGCCTTCGCAGAAAGCCCTGACATCACGGTACTCATAAAATCAGTCACACATTGTGCGCTTTGTGGATGCCGCCTGGCGATATAGTCATAAATGGTCGTTTCTGCGGCGTGATAATATTGAACGGCAATATCACGCGCTTGTGGATCATGACTATGAATACCTTCAAGAACCATACAGCCAGCGCAGCCGCCGTTTTGGCTATATCTGCGCGCCGCTTCTTTTAATACCTCAACCAGGCACTCGCCTACCGGACGATCATCACGAAGAATATCGGCAAGCGGAATAGCTTCCGTACCGACATATTCATTGAGTACACGGCTAAACAACCCAGCCTTACTGCCAAAAGCCGCGTAGAGGCTCGGGGGGTTAATACCAAGATAATCAGTAACTTCAGCAACACTGACTGCATCGAAACCTTTTTGGTGAAAAAGCACTTTTGCCGCAGAGACTGCCTGCTCAGGAGCGAAACGTCTGGGGCGACCTGGAACGCGAGATTGTTTTTTAGTGACCATTACAAAACTTGTTGACAGAAAGTTAAAACAGTTTTGTAATGAATGTTACATAATAAATCAAGGAGTCCTTATGGGCGCTTTTACCGGTAAGACAGTTCTCATCCTCGGTGGCAGCCGTGGAATCGGTGCCGCTATCGTACGTCGTTTCGTCACCGATGGGGCCAATGTACGATTCACCTATGCGGGGTCGAAAGATGCCGCTGAACGCCTGGCACAAGAGACTGGAGCGACAGCAGTATTCACAGATAGTGCTGACAGAGACGCTGTTATTGATGTCGTTCGTAAGAGCGGCGCATTGGATATCCTGGTGGTAAATGCAGGTATTGGCGTCTTTGGCGATGCCCTGGAATTAAATGCCGACGATATTGATCGCCTTTTCAAAATCAATATTCATGCTCCTTATCATGCCTCTGTTGAAGCCGCCCGGCAGATGCCCGAAGGCGGGCGCATCTTAATCATCGGCTCCGTGAATGGCGATCGTATGCCTGTTGCAGGCATGGCTGCTTATGCCGCCAGTAAATCTGCCCTGCAAGGCATGGCGCGCGGGCTGGCCCGTGATTTTGGACCGCGAGGGATCACCATCAACGTCGTCCAGCCAGGACCAATTGATACCGACGCTAATCCCGCCAACGGGCCAATGCGCGATATGTTGCATAGTTTTATGGCCATCAAAAGACATGGGCAACCGGAAGAGGTCGCTGGTATGGTCGCATGGTTAGCAGGGCCAGAAGCCAGTTTTGTTACCGGCGCGATGCATACCATTGATGGCGCGTTTGGCGCATAACCGACTACGCTCAATTAAGCCCAGCCATTATCCATGATGTCTGGGCTTTGTTTACTTACGTCGTCCGCTAAAAGCGGCTCCCGGTAAATATAAATCTTCTGTTCATGTCGTAAATCTTGAGGATAACCAAATGGTAGAAAGAACCGCTGTTTTCCCTGCTGGCCGACATTCACTGTATGCTGAGCATCGTTATTCTGCGGCTATTCGTTCCGGCGATTTGCTGTTTGTTTCCGGGCAAGTAGGAAGTCGAGAGGACGGAACACCAGAACCCGATTTTCAGCAACAAGTCAGACTGGCCTTTGATAATTTGCATGCGACCCTGGCTGCTGCGAGATGCACTTTTGACGATATCATTGATGTTACGAGCTTTCATACCGATCCAGAAAAACAATTTGAAGACATCATGACGGTGAAAAATGAAATATTTAGCGCGCCACCTTATCCAACCTGGACGGCGGTGGGTGTTACCTGGCTGGCAGGCTTTGATTTTGAAATTAAAGTGATAGCGCGCATCCCTGAGCTATAAGCAATAGTGTTAGCCGTTCGTTTTCACCCTCCGCCCTATAAGTCGGATGAATGGAATAAAATGCATATCTGATTGCGTGAAAATGAAAAAGAAAAAAGCAGGAAATGTCTGCAATTATTGATACCGAACGACACTTCCCCTCCGAAATCATAGAAAATAAAAATGCACATACTTTGACTTTTAATTCAAATAAACCGTTTGCGCTGACAAAATATTGCATCAAATGCTTGCACCGCTTCTGACGATGAGTATAATGCCGGACAATTTGCCGGGAGGATGTATGGTTCAGTGTGTTCGACATTTTGTCTTACCGCGTCTGAAAAAAGACGCTGGCCTGCCGTTTTTCTTCCCGTTGATCACCCATTCCCAGCCCCTCAATCGAGGGGCTTTTTTTTGCCCAGGCGTCAGGAGATAAAAGATGGCTAATCCGCTATATCAGAAACATATCATTTCCATAAACGACCTTAGTCGCGATGACCTTAATCTGGTGCTGGCGACAGCGGCGAAACTGAAAGCAAACCCGCAACCAGAGCTGTTGAAGCACAAAGTCATTGCCAGCTGTTTCTTCGAAGCCTCTACCCGTACCCGCCTCTCTTTCGAAACTTCCATGCACCGCCTGGGTGCCAGCGTGGTGGGCTTCTCCGACAGCGCCAATACATCACTGGGTAAAAAAGGCGAAACGCTGGCCGATACCATTTCGGTTATCAGCACTTACGTCGATGCGATAGTGATGCGTCATCCGCAGGAAGGGGCGGCGCGCCTGGCCACCGAATTTTCTGGCAATGTACCGGTACTGAATGCCGGTGATGGCTCCAACCAACATCCGACGCAAACCTTGCTGGACTTATTCACCATTCAGGAAACCCAGGGGCGTCTGGACAATCTCCACGTCGCAATGGTTGGTGACCTGAAATATGGCCGCACCGTTCACTCCCTGACTCAGGCGTTAGCGAAGTTCGACGGCAACCGTTTTTACTTCATCGCGCCGGACGCGCTGGCAATGCCGCAATACATCCTTGATATGCTCGATGAAAAAGGAATCGCCTGGAGTCTGCACAGCTCTATTGAAGAAGTGATGGCGGAAGTAGACATCCTGTACATGACCCGCGTGCAAAAAGAGCGTCTGGACCCGTCCGAGTACGCCAACGTGAAAGCGCAGTTTGTTCTTCGCGCCAGCGATCTTCACAACGCCAAAGCCAATATGAAAGTGCTGCATCCGCTGCCGCGTGTTGATGAGATTGCGACGGAGGTTGATAAAACGCCACACGCCTGGTACTTCCAGCAGGCAGGCAACGGGATTTTCGCTCGCCAGGCGTTACTGGCACTGGTTCTGAATCGCGATCTGGTACTGTAAGGGGGAATAGAGATGACACACGATAATAAATTGCAGGTTGAAGCTATTAAACGCGGCACGGTAATTGACCATATCCCCGCCCAGATCGGTTTTAAGCTGTTGAGTTTGTTCAAGCTGACCGAAACGGATCAGCGCATCACCATTGGTCTGAACCTGCCTTCTGGCGAGATGGGCCGCAAAGATCTGATCAAAATCGAAAATACCTTTTTGAGTGAAGATCAAGTAGACCAACTGGCATTGTATGCACCGCAAGCCACGGTTAACCGTATCGACAACTATGAAGTGGTTGGCAAATCGCGCCCCAGTCTGCCGGAGCGCATCGACAATGTGCTGGTCTGCCCGAACAGCAACTGTATCAGCCATGCCGAACCGGTTTCTTCCAGCTTTGCCGTGCGAAAACGCGCCAATGACATCGCGCTCAAATGCAAATACTGTGAAAAAGAGTTTTCCCATAATGTGGTGCTGGCCAATTAATTGCGGTTGGTAATAAAAGTCTGGCTCCCTATAATGAGCCAGACTTTTTACCGCTGTAATAAAGGAGAAATCATGAGCAAAACTATCGCGACGGAAAATGCACCGGCAGCTATCGGTCCTTACGTACAGGGCGTTGATCTGGGCAATATGATCATCACCTCCGGTCAGATCCCGGTAAATCCGAAAACGGGCGAAGTACCGGCAGACGTCGCTGCACAGGCTCGTCAGTCGCTGGATAACGTAAAAGCGATCGTCGAAGCCGCAGGCCTGAAAGTGGGCGACATCGTTAAAACCACCGTGTTTGTGAAAGATCTGAACGACTTCGCAACCGTTAATGCTACCTACGAAGCCTTCTTCACCGAACACAACGCCACCTTCCCGGCACGTTCTTGCGTTGAAGTTGCCCGTCTGCCGAAAGACGTGAAGATTGAGATCGAAGCGATCGCTGTTCGTCGCTAATCTTGATGGAAATCCGGGCTATCATGCCCGGATTAAGTCTGATGACAAACGCAAAATCGCCTGATGCGCTACGCTTATCAGGCCTACGTGATTCCTGCAATTTATTGAATTTGTAGGCCGGATTGGGCGTTTACGCCGCATCCGGCATGAACAAAGCTCACTTTGTCTGCAATCTGAATCCGGGCCACCATGCCCAGTTTATTCTTTACTGCCAGCCGTAACGACGGCTATAGAACCCTTTCACCAACTGGGTTAACGTCATATACCCTGCCAGAATCGCAACCAGCCACGGGAAATAGCTTAACGGCAGCGCCTGCAGCTGCAGATAACTGGCCAGCGGTGAAAACGGCAATGCGATCCCGACAATCATCACGATCACGGTCATGATCATTAACGGCCACGATGCACAGCTCTGAATAAACGGTACACGACGGGTGCGGATCATATGCACAATCAGCGTTTGCGACAGTAAGCCCACCACAAACCAGCCCGACTGGAACAGCGTTTGCGTTTCCGGCGTGTTGGCATGGAATACCCACCACATCAGGCAAAACGTCAGAATATCGAAGATCGAGCTGATCGGTCCGAAGAAGATCATAAAGCGCCCCAGATCCGCCGGATTCCAACGCTGCGGCTTTTGAATTTGCTCGTCGTCGACGTTATCAAACGGGATCGCCACCTGTGACACATCGTACAGCAGGTTCTGAATAAGCAAGTGTAACGGCAACATCGGCAGGAAGGGCAAGAAAGCACTCGCCACCAGCACGCTGAACACATTACCGAAGTTAGAACTCGCCGTCATTTTGATGTATTTCAGCATGTTGGCGAAAGTGCGACGTCCCTCAATAACCCCCTCTTCCAGCACCATCAGGCTTTTTTCCAGCAGGATGATATCAGCCGCTTCACGGGCAATATCTACCGCGCCGTCCACAGAAATGCCGATATCCGCAGCACGTAAGGCGGGCGCATCATTAATACCATCGCCCATAAAGCCAACCACATGCCCTTCGCGCTTCAGTAAGGTCACAATGCGTTCTTTATGCATCGGCGTCAGGCGAGCAAACAGCGTGGTGCGCTGTGCGAGATTTGCCAGTTCATCGTCAGATAGCGTTTCAATATCACTACCAATGACCACCTCTCCCGCGTCTAGCCCCACTTCATGGCACACTTTCGCTGCAACTAACTCACTGTCGCCAGTAAGGATTTTTACGGTAATGCCACTCGCTTTTAATGCCTTCAGTGCCGGAGCAGTTGTCTCTTTTGGCGGATCAAGGAAAGCAATATATCCTTCGAGGATCAGGTCGGATTCATCCGCTCGCTGGTAATCGCCTTCACGCGCTGGCAGGTATTTCGTCGCCACCGCAACCACGCGCAGCCCCTGACGATTCAGCGTATCAGTAACCCGCTTAATCTTACGCAGCATGGTGTCATCGAGCGGCACAATCTCGCCATTGTGACGCACCTGCGAACACACATTGAGGATTTCCTGCAATGCGCCTTTGCAAACCAGCTGATGGTGCTCGGTATTTTCTGCCACTACCACCGACATCCGGCGACGCTCGAAATCAAACGGAATCTCATCAATTTTTTGCCAACGGCTGGCCAGCGAGCGCGCTGACTCTTCATCCGTACCTTCGAGCACCGCGGTATCAAGCAGGTTTTTAAGTCCGGTCTGGTAATGACTGTTCAACCACGCGCTATGCAGCACGCGTTCGCTGGTTTTACCGGAGATATCGGTATGATTCTCCAGCACAATTTTGTCCTGCGTCAGGGTGCCGGTTTTATCAGTGCACAGAATATCCATTGCGCCAAAGTTCTGAATGGCATCCAGATGCTTGACGATCACTTTCTGTTTCGACAGCTTTACTGCGCCGCGCGCCAGCGTCGAGGTAACAATCATCGGCAACATTTCTGGCGTTAAGCCTACCGCGACCGAAAGCGCAAACAGTGCCGCTTCCCACCAGTCACCTTTGGTGTAACCGTTGATAAGCAACACCACCGGAGCCATCACCAGCATAAAGCGAATCAGCAGCATACTGACGCGGCTGATCCCTTGCTGAAAGGCATTCGGCTCGCTTTCCTGCTCACTAACACGCCCCGCCAGTTGACCAAACCAAGTGTTGGCTCCTGTAGCAATCACCATTGCTTGTGCCGTGCCGCTCACCACGGTGGTGCCCATAAAACACAGGGTGTCGCACTCCAGCGGATTGCTGTGCTCCGGCTGGCGAGTAGTAGCGGCTTTTTCCACGGGCAGAGACTCACCGGTTAACGACGCCTGAGCGACGAACAGATCCCGCGCCTGCAAGATACGTAAATCTGCCGGGATCATATCCCCTGCCGCCAGTTTTATAATATCGCCGGGCACCAGCTGGTCGATCGGGATCTCCAGCCAGCCATTTTCGCCTTTGTCGTTAATTACGCGCAGCACCGTCGCAGTATTGCTGACCATCGCTTTCAGGGCATCTGCCGCTTTAGTGGAACGTGCTTCCTGAATAAAGTTCAGCAACGTAGAAATAGCGACCATTAGCGCGATAACGCCCGCGGCAAATAAATCTTCCGTGGCGTAAGAAATAGCGCCGAGAATGGTGAGTAAAATATTAAAGGGGTTGCGATAGCAGACCCATAAATGAACCCACCACGGCGACGGTTGTTGTGCGGGTAATTTATTTTCACCATGTTGTTCGCGGGCAGATTCCACTTCCGCCTGATTTAATCCTTCCGGATGGGTGTCGAACGTTTTCCACAATTCTTCTTCGGGCATCACCGCCATTTTCAGGCAATGCGCACTTAAGGACGGCGGGACCGCCGTATTCACTGTCTGCTGCGCGCCAGGCAATGGATCGCGATGAACCAGACGGGAAGGTAAATGGCGAATGAACCGGGTAAAAATTTCTTTAAACATAAAGAGTCCCTCCGCACTGTCTGAAACAGTACAGAAATGTCTTCAGGCGTGGCGAAGCCTTACCTGAAGGTAATAAAGCTGAGCAGGGACGTTAAAACGTCACGGCCTTACGCATCCGGTAACGCCGTGAAAAGACGGGCTTACCGGAAAAGTTTTAATCTCCGTCGAGGGAGAGGCGTGGGATCAGGTTCCATATAACCTCCGGTAAGTGAAAAAAGCGCCGCAAATAATAAGGAGAATCCAATAATATTCGTAGCATCTATGGCGATATAATACCTGCTGGCAACTAAACCAACGATAAACCAGACTTTACCCATTGCTGAATGCACGGGTAAAGTTAGGCTCAAATAATTAAACAACACGTTACGGGACAACAGGATGCAAAATCGGCTGACCATCAAAGACATCGCGCGCTTAAGCGGCGTGGGGAAATCTACGGTTTCCCGGGTGCTGAATAACGAAAGCGGCGTGAGCCAGCGCACGCGCGAGCGTGTTGAAGCAGTGATGAATCAGCATGGATTTTCCCCTTCCCGCTCTGCGCGCGCTATGCGTGGGCAAAGCGATAAAGTGGTCGCCATCATTGTTACCCGTCTGGATTCGTTGTCAGAAAATCTCGCCGTTCAAACCATGCTGCCAGCGTTCTATGAACAAGGTTACGATCCAATCATGATGGAAAGTCAGTTTTCCCCACAATTAGTTGCCGAACATTTGGGGGTGCTGAAACGGCGTAATATCGACGGCGTAGTGCTGTTCGGTTTTACCGGCATAACAGAAGAAATATTAGCCCACTGGCAGTCATCGCTGGTTCTGCTGGCGCGTGACGCAAAAGGCTTTGCTTCGGTCTGTTATGACGACGAAGGGGCAATCAAGATCCTGATGCAACGGCTGTATGACCAGGGGCATCGTAATATCAGTTATCTCGGCGTGCCGCATAGTGACGTGACGACCGGTAAGCGACGTCACGAAGCCTACCTGGCGTTCTGCAAAGCGCATAAACTGCATCCCGTTGCCGCTCTGCCAGGCCTTGCTATGAAGCAAGGCTATGAGAACGTAGCAAAAGTGATTACGCCTGAAACTACCGCGTTACTGTGCGCAACCGACACGCTGGCACTTGGTGCAAGTAAATACCTGCAAGAGCAACGCATCGACACCTTGCAACTGGCGAGCGTCGGTAATACGCCGTTAATGAAATTCCTCCATCCGGAGATCGTCACCGTAGATCCCGGTTACGCCGAAGCTGGACGCCAGGCGGCCTGCCAGTTGATCGCGCAGGTAACCGGGCGCAGCGAACCGCAACAAATCATCATCCCCGCCACCCTGTCCTGATCGTTTCCTGAACGATAAATTGTGATCTTCGCTGCGTTTCGGGAACGTTCCCGTTTTTAAATTTTTCCGCGCAATATATTCTGCAGCCAACCAAAAATGTCATCTGCCATGGGGCTTTATGATGAGCAAAATAAACCAAACGGATATCGATCGGTTGATTGAACTGGTCGGCGGGCGCGGCAATATTGCGACGGTGAGCCACTGTATAACTCGCCTGCGCTTTGTCCTCAACCAACCGGCCAATGCCAGACCGAAAGAAATTGAGCAACTCCCCATGGTGAAAGGCTGTTTCACCAATGCCGGGCAATTTCAGGTGGTAATTGGCACCAACGTGGGTGATTACTATCAAGCACTGATAGCGTCAACCGGACAGGCGCAGGTTGATAAAGAGCAGGTAAAAAAAGCCGCCCGGCAGAATATGAAATGGCATGAGCAGTTGATCTCTCATTTCGCGGAGATTTTCTTCCCGTTGCTGCCCGCGTTG
Organism: Escherichia sp. WS1450; assembly: GCF_046487395.1. Taxonomy (NCBI): domain Bacteria; kingdom Pseudomonadati; phylum Pseudomonadota; class Gammaproteobacteria; order Enterobacterales; family Enterobacteriaceae; genus Escherichia; species Escherichia sp. WS1450. The sequence goes on along the minus strand of NZ_JBJQJO010000025.1, from coordinate 42,608 downwards.
ATTAGCGGCGGTTTGATCCTCGGTTTTCGCAATGTGATCGGCGATTTGCCCATGAGCAACGGTCAAACGCTGGCGCAAATGTACCCTTCCCTGCAAACGATCTACGATTTTCTGTGGTTGATCGGTGAAGCGATCTTCTTCTACCTGCCGGTCGGGATTTGCTGGTCAGCGGTGAAAAAAATGGGCGGCACGCCGATCCTTGGTATCGTGCTTGGCGTAACGCTGGTTTCTCCACAGCTGATGAACGCTTATCTGCTCGGGCAGCAGCTGCCGGAAGTATGGGACTTTGGCATGTTCAGCATCGCCAAAGTGGGCTATCAGGCGCAGGTGATCCCGGCACTGTTAGCCGGGCTGGCGCTGGGCGTTATTGAAACTCGTCTTAAGCGCATCGTGCCGGATTACCTCTATCTGGTGGTGGTGCCCGTTTGTTCGCTGATCCTCGCGGTGTTCCTCGCCCATGCGCTGATTGGTCCGTTTGGTCGCATGATTGGCGATGGCGTTGCCTTTGCGGTACGTCACCTGATGACCGGCAGCTTTGCTCCGATTGGCGCGGCATTGTTTGGCTTCCTGTACGCCCCGCTGGTGATCACCGGCGTACATCAGACCACGCTTGCTATTGATTTGCAGATGATTCAAAGCATGGGTGGTACGCCAGTGTGGCCGCTGATTGCGCTGTCGAATATCGCTCAGGGTTCCGCCGTGATAGGCATTATCATTTCCAGCCGCAAGCACAATGAACGCGAGATCTCCGTGCCTGCCGCTATCTCCGCCTGGCTTGGAGTCACTGAGCCTGCTATGTACGGCATCAACCTGAAATATCGCTTCCCGATGCTGTGCGCGATGATTGGTTCTGGTCTGGCAGGATTGCTATGCGGCCTGAACGGCGTTATGGCGAATGGCATCGGCGTAGGCGGCCTGCCGGGAATTCTCTCGATTCAACCGAGCTACTGGCAGGTGTTTGCGCTGGCAATGGCTATCGCCATCATCATCCCGATTGTACTCACCTCGTTTATCTATCAGCGGAAATACCGCCTGGGCACGCTGGACATTGTTTAATTTTCTTCGGGGCGCAATTGCGCCCCCTCGCATTTGCAGGAATAACGTAATGACTAATCTTCCCCACTGGTGGCAAAACGGCGTTATCTACCAGATTTATCCAAAGAGTTTTCAGGACACCACGGGTAGCGGCACCGGCGATTTACGTGGCGTTATCCAACGCCTGGATTATCTGCATAAACTGGGCGTTGATGCCATCTGGCTAACCCCCTTTTATGTCTCTCCCCAGGTCGATAACGGTTACGACGTAGCGAATTATACGGCGATTGATCCCACCTATGGCACGCTGGACGATTTTGACGAACTGGTGACACAGGCAAAATCGCGCGGGATTCGTATCATTCTCGATATGGTGTTTAACCATACCTCTACCCAACATGCCTGGTTTCGCGAGGCGCTGAACAAAGCAAGCCCTTACCGCCAGTTTTATATCTGGCGCGATGGAGAACCAGAAACACCACCGAACAACTGGCGTTCAAAATTTGGCGGTAGTGCGTGGCGCTGGCATGCAGAAAGCGAACAGTACTATTTGCATCTCTTTGCACCAGAACAGGCGGATCTCAACTGGGAGAATCCAGCGGTACGCGCAGAGCTGAAAAAAGTCTGTGAGTTCTGGGCCGATCGTGGGGTCGACGGGTTGCGCCTGGATGTGGTGAATCTGATCTCCAAAGACCCGCGTTTCCCTGATGACCTGGATGGCGACGGGCGTCGCTTCTACACCGACGGGCCACGAGCACACGAGTTTTTGCACGAGATGAACCGCGATGTGTTTACGCCACGCGGGTTAATGACCGTAGGTGAAATGTCCTCCACCAGCCTTGAGCATTGCCAGCGATACGCGGCACTGACAGGCAGTGAATTGTCGATGACCTTTAATTTTCATCACCTGAAAGTCGATTATCCCGGTGGTGAAAAATGGACGCTGGCTAAACCTGACTTTGTGGCGTTGAAAACATTGTTCCGCCACTGGCAACAAGGAATGAACAACGTGGCATGGAATGCCTTGTTCTGGTGTAACCACGATCAGCCGCGCATTGTTTCTCGCTTTGGTGATGAAGGTGAATACCGCGTGCCTGCGGCAAAAATGCTGGCGATGGTGCTGCATGGCATGCAGGGAACGCCGTATATCTACCAGGGCGAAGAGATTGGCATGACCAACCCGCATTTCACGCGCATTACTGACTATCGCGACGTGGAGAGCCTCAATATGTTTGCCGAACAGCGCAACAATGGGCGTGATGCCGACGAGTTATTGGCAATCCTCGCCAGTAAATCCCGTGACAACAGTCGCACACCCATGCAATGGAGCAACGGCGATAATGCCGGGTTTACGGCTGGCGAACCGTGGATTGGTCTGGGCGATAACTATCAGGAAATCAACGTAGAAGCCGCGCTGACCGATGAGTCCTCGGTGTTTTACACCTACCAAAAGTTAATCGCACTGCGTAAGCAAGAAGCCGTCCTGACATGGGGCGATTACCAGGATCTGCTGCCAAACAGCCCTGTATTGTGGTGCTATCGCCGTGAGTGGAAGGAGCAAACCTTGCTGGTCATTGCCAACCTTAGCCGTGAGACCCAACCCTGGCAGCCAGGGAAAATGCTCGGCAACTGGCAGCTTGTGATGCATAACTACGAAGAAGCCTCACCACAACCCTGTGCCATGACTTTACGGCCTTTTGAGGCTGTCTGGTGGTTACAGAAGTAAATCTTCGCTAAGCCCCGGTAATGCCTGTCATTCCGGGGTTTTGCCTGTCAGTATGTTGTTTTTGTTGATTTTATAATCAAAAAATTCATTAAAAAATTTACATATCGCTGTAGCGCCCGTCATCCGTACGCTCTGCTTTTTACTTTGAGCTACATCAAAAAAAGTTCAAACATCCTTGATGCAAAGCACTATATATAGACTTTAAAATGCGTCCCAACCCAATATGTTGTATTAATCGACTATAATTGCTACTACAGCTCCCCACGAAAAAGGTGCGGCGTTGTGGATAAGCGGATGGCGATTGCGGAAAGCACCGGAAAACGAAACAAAAAAACCGGAAAACGCCTTTCCCAATTTCTGTGGATAACCTGTTCTTAAAAATATGGAGCGATCATGACACCGCATGTGATGAAACGAGACGGCTGCAAAGTGCCGTTTAAATCAGAGCGCATCAAAGAAGCGATTCTGCGTGCAGCTAAAGCAGCGGAAGTCGATGATGCCGATTATTGCGCCACTGTTGCCGCGGTTGTCAGCGAGCAGATGCAGGGCCGCAACCAGGTGGATATCAATGAGATCCAGACCGCAGTTGAAAACCAGCTGATGTCGGGTCCATACAAACAACTGGCTCGTGCTTACATCGAGTACCGTCACGATCGCGACATTGAACGTGAAAAACGCGGTCGCCTGAACCAGGAGATCCGTGGTCTGGTCGAGCAGACCAACTCCTCGTTACTCAACGAAAACGCCAACAAAGACAGCAAGGTGATTCCAACCCAGCGCGACCTGCTGGCCGGGATCGTGGCTAAACACTATGCACGCCAGCACCTGCTGCCGCGTGACGTGGTGCAGGCACATGAACGTGGTGATATTCACTATCACGATCTCGATTACTCGCCGTTCTTCCCGATGTTCAACTGCATGTTGATCGACCTGAAAGGCATGCTGACCCAGGGCTTTAAAATGGGGAACGCCGAGATTGAACCGCCGAAGTCGATTTCTACGGCAACCGCTGTAACTGCGCAGATTATTGCTCAGGTCGCCAGCCATATTTATGGCGGCACCACCATTAACCGTATCGATGAAGTGCTGGCACCGTTTGTCACCGCCAGCTACAACAAACATCGCAAGACCGCAGAAGAGTGGAACATCCCGGACGCCGAAGGCTACGCTAACTCTCGTACCATCAAAGAGTGCTACGATGCCTTCCAGTCGCTGGAGTACGAAGTAAACACCCTGCATACCGCCAACGGCCAAACGCCGTTTGTGACCTTTGGTTTTGGTCTGGGCACCAGCTGGGAATCGCGCCTGATTCAGGAATCTATCCTGCGTAATCGTATCGCAGGCCTCGGTAAAAACCGTAAAACTGCGGTGTTCCCGAAACTGGTGTTTGCGATTCGCGATGGCCTGAACCATAAAAAAGGCGATCCGAACTACGACATCAAACAGCTGGCGCTGGAGTGCGCAAGCAAGCGCATGTATCCGGATATCCTGAACTACGATCAGGTAGTGAAAGTCACCGGTTCGTTTAAAACCCCGATGGGCTGCCGCAGCTTCCTCGGCGTGTGGGAAAATGAAAACGGCGAGCAGATCCACGATGGTCGTAACAACCTCGGCGTGATCAGCCTGAACCTGCCGCGTATTGCTCTGGAGGCAAAAGGCGATGAAGCCACCTTCTGGAAGCTGCTGGATGAACGTCTGGTGCTGGCACGTAAGGCGCTGATGACCCGTATCGCTCGTCTCGAAGGCGTGAAAGCGCGCGTAGCCCCGATCCTCTATATGGAAGGCGCTTGTGGCGTGCGTCTGAATGCTGACGACGACGTTTCTGAAATCTTCAAAAACGGTCGTGCGTCTATTTCGCTGGGTTACATCGGCATCCACGAAACCATTAACGCGCTGTTCGGCGGCGAGCATGTTTACGACAACGAGCAGCTGCGCGCGAAAGGTATTGCGATTGTTGAACGTCTGCGTCAGGCAGTGGATCAGTGGAAAGAAGAAACGGGTTATGGCTTCAGTCTCTACAGCACGCCGAGTGAAAACCTGTGCGACCGCTTCTGCCGTCTCGATACCGCTGAGTTTGGCGTGGTGCCGGGCGTGACCGATAAAGGTTACTACACCAACAGTTTCCACCTCGATGTGGAGAAGAAGGTGAACCCGTACGACAAGATCGACTTTGAAGCGCCTTACCCGCCACTGGCGAACGGTGGCTTCATTTGCTATGGCGAGTATCCAAACATTCAGCACAACCTGAAGGCGCTGGAAGATGTCTGGGATTACAGCTATCAACATGTACCGTATTACGGCACCAACACACCGATCGATGAATGCTACGAGTGTGGCTTTACCGGCGAGTTTGAGTGCACCAGCAAAGGCTTCACTTGCCCGAAATGTGGTAACCATGATGCCTCCCGTGTGTCGGTGACTCGCCGCGTGTGCGGATATTTAGGTAGCCCGGATGCACGTCCATTTAACGCCGGTAAGCAGGAAGAAGTTAAGCGCCGCGTTAAACATTTGGGGAATGGGCAGATAGGTTAATCCTTCCCCCTCACCCTAACCCTCTCCCTCAAGGGAGAGGGTACCGTTCCGTGCCCCTTCCTGATTCCCGACATAATGAATTGCCTCTGGCCAGTTGGTGTCGTCGCAAGGTGGCAAATGCGTAGCATCGGGGGACTTCGCCCGTACGCACCAGAGCAGTCATGGCGTCAATTGAGAATCGAAAATGAACTTTCATCAGTACTATCCTGTCGACATCGTCAACGGCCCCGGCACTCGCTGCACCCTGTTTGTCTCCGGTTGTGTTCATGAATGCCCCGGTTGCTATAACAAAAGCACATGGCGGGTAAATTCCGGTCAGCCATTTACCAAAGCAATGGAAGACCAGATCATTAACGATCTAAATGACACTCGCATCAAACGCCAGGGGATTTCCCTCTCCGGCGGCGATCCGCTGCATCCGCAAAACGTGCCGGATATTCTGAAACTGGTACAACGAATCCGCGCCGAATGTCCGGGTAAAGACATCTGGGTGTGGACAGGCTATAAACTCGACGAACTCAACGCTGCGCAAATGCAGGTTGTTGATTTGATTAACGTACTGGTCGACGGCAAATTTGTGCAGGATTTAAAAGACCCTTCCCTGATCTGGCGCGGCAGCAGCAATCAGGTGGTGCATCATTTGCGTTAGTCACTCATCCAGCCGTTTAGTCGCGTCTTCATAAACGGCTGAGTTCTCTCTCTTACCAATAGCTATCACCAACACGAGCAACTCTTTATCGTTAACCTGATAAACCAGGCGATATCCCTGTGTGCGCAGCTTAATTTTGTAGCAGTCCGGTAAATCCCGCAGTTTAGCCGATGGATTGCGCGGCCTTTTCAGCACATCCTCAAGCTTTTTTTTAAATTGTTCCCGGACTGTCACGCCCAGTTTTTGCCACTCTTTCAGCGCCCGCGGATCAAACGCCAGCTCATAGTTCATCCAGTCGGACCTTAATGGCCTCTTGTGGGTTGGCCAGTCGTTCCCTGACAGTGCGTAACAAGGCTTCTTCACTATCACTGACAGTGAGCGTTTTTACCGGCATTCGTCCATTTTCCGCAACGTACTGAAACAGCAGTCGCACTGCTTCAGTAGGCGTGATATTTAATTTTTCCAGCACCGCATAAGCCTCATTTTTCAGTTTGTCATCCAGGCGGACGTTAAGTGTGGCCATTATGCCTCCGGTAATTATGAAAAGTGTAATGCATTATAGCATTACATATGCATTACATTCATTTCTGGAAAACGCCTCGCAAAAATGAGGACGACACGCAGGAATATGCCGTGGTGAAGATAGATATTGCGGTGATTTTACGAAGGGAGAAGAAAGCGTTGGGCGGTAACGTTTCACCGCCCAATAAGGAATTAACGATACTTCTGGTGATAGGCGTTGCGGGTCGTTTTCAGTTGCTCTGCGGCAGCCTGCGCTTCTTTTACTTTACCTTCATTTGCCAGCTTCAGCGCGTCGTCAATCTGACCGACCAGAATATCGAAACCGTGGCGGAAGTCTTTCATTTCCGGGCTGTCCGGTGATTTGCCTTCGAGCTTCGGCGGCGTCGCTTTTTGCGCATCCAGCGCTGCGGCGCGCATCTTCGTTAACGCGTCTTTGACTTGCACCGCGTTATCGGCTTTTTCGACCACTTTTAAATTGTCGTTGAGGGTTTCCATATTGTCTTCAAGATCAGCGGCAAACGACGCCGAACTGAATACCAATGAGGAGACTGCAAGAATAGCTAACAGGCTTTTACGCATTGCTCACTTCCTTTTTTATTATGAAGATTTGGCGCGGCAGGTCGCGCCAGTTTTTTACTGCCCGGCGATTTTCATCTCCGGCAACAGCACAGAACCACACTGTATATTACTGCGTGTTTCAATATCGTTACCGACGGTGACAATATTGCGCCACATATCTTTTAAATTACCTGCGATGGTGATTTCACTCACCGGATACTGAATTTCGCCATTCTCTACCCAGAAGCCCGCTGCACCACGGGAATAATCACCGGTAATGGCACTTACGCCCTGGCCCATCAGCTCCGTCACCACCAGCCCGGTGCCCATCTCTTTGAGCATTTGTTCGAAGCTTAGCCCTTGTCCGGCAATCCGCCAGTTGTGAATACCGCCCGCATGTCCGGTGCTTTTCAGCCCCAGTTTCCGCGCCGAGTAGCTGGTCAGCAGCCACTGAGTCAGAATGCCATCTTTAATAATATCGCGACGCTCGGTGCGCACACCTTCGCTGTCGAATGGCGTCGACGCCAGCCCTTTCAGCAGATGCGGATGCTCTTCAATGGTCAGCCAGTCCGGCAGAATTTGTTTACCCAGCGAATCCAGCAGGAAGGTGGATTTACGGTAAACCGATCCGCCCGCTATCGCTCCAACCAGATGGCCAAAAAGCCCGGTTGCCACTTCATTGGCAAAAATGACCGGCGCTTTCATGGTGGAGAGTTTACGCGGTGACAGACGCGATAAAGTGCGGCGAGCACAGTCGGCCCCAACCCACTCTGGCGTTTGCAGATCGCTCATCGCACGGCCAATGGTGTAGGCGTAATCACGCTCCATATCGCCATTTTCTTCGGCAATTACACAGCTGGAGAGCGAATGACGCGTAGAGCAGTAACCCTGCAACATGCCGTGGCTGTTGCCGAAAACTTTGACACCGTAGTGGCTGTTAAAGCTACCGCCTTCGGTATTGGTGATGCGTTTGTCCGCCTGCAATGCCGCCTGTTCTGCGCGGGCCGCCAGTTCAATGGCTTCATCCGGGGAAACTTCCGCAGGGTGGAACAAGTCGAGATCCGGTGCGTCAAAGGCCAGCAGCTCTTTGTCTGCCACGCCGGCACAGGGATCTGGCGAGGTATAACGGGCAATATCTAGCGCCGCCTGTACGGTGCGAGCAATGGCCTGCGGGCTTAAATCGGTAGACGATGCGCTACCTTTGCGGTTCTGGTGATAAACAGTGATCCCCAGCGCGCCATCGCTATTGAATTCAACATTCTCCACTTCACCATAACGCGTGCTTACGCTAATGCCGGTGGTCTTGCTGACGGCAACTTCCGCACCGTCCGATTTGCCTGAGGCCAACTCCAGCGCAGTGGAAACTGCTTCTTCCAGAATCTTGCGCTGCGCTTCAACTTGAGAGATTACTTTCATTGCAAGTGCCATAATGTAGAGAGTTTCTCTGAAGTCTAACAGAGAACCGTTTTTCAGTGCGCATCTTAACTGGTAACATTAGCCTCTTTTTTTAAGGAGCCTGAGATGACTAAGCAGCCCGAAGACTGGCTCGACGACGTTCCCGGTGATGACATCGAAGACGAAGACGATGAAATTATCTGGGTCAGTAAAAGTGAAATTAAACGCGATGCCGAGGAGCTAAAACGCCTTGGCGCGGAAATTGTTGATCTGGGGAAAAACGCGCTGGATAAGATCCCGTTAGATGCGGATCTGCGCGCGGCTATTGAGCTCGCCCAGCGTATTAAGATGGAAGGTCGCCGCCGCCAGTTGCAGCTCATCGGTAAGATGCTGCGCCAGCGCGACGTAGAGCCTATTCGTCAGGCGCTGGATAAGCTGAAAAACCGCCACAACCAGCAGGTGGTGTTGTTCCATAAACTGGAAAACCTGCGCGATCGTTTGATCGACCAGGGTGATGACGCCATCGCTGAAGTATTGAATCTGTGGCCCGATGCCGATCGTCAGCAACTGCGTACTCTGATCCGTAACGCGAAGAAAGAGAAAGAAGGGAATAAGCCGCCGAAATCCGCACGCCAGATTTTCCAGTATCTGCGCGAGTTAGCGGAGAATGAAGGGTAATTTTCGTTGTTGATGTGAGTATGGTTTGCCGGATGCGGCGTAAACGCCTTATCCGGCAATGCTATATCATGCTGAAGCCGAATTACTGCGCAGCTTCCGCTTTCTTCGCCAGACCATCCAGCAGTTTCTGATGGATCCCACCAAAACCGCCGTTGCTCATCACCAGAATATGGTCGCCAGGCTGAGCGGTTTTCACCACCATATCTGCCAGCGTATCCACATCGCCACTCCAGTGAGCAGGCTGAACGCAGGCTTCTGCCACTTCTGCCACCTGCCACGGAATATGCGCCGGTTGCAGCAGGAAGACTTCATCGGCACGACCTAATGAAGGTGCCAGATCGTCTTTGCAGATCCCCATTTTCATGGTATTCGAACGCGGCTCCAGCACGGCAATAATGCGCGCCGTACCGCCAACTTTGCCACGCAGCGCCGCCAGCGTTGCCAGAATCGCAGTCGGGTGATGGGCGAAATCGTCATATACCGTCACGCCATTGGCTTCACCACGCAACTCCAGACGGCGACGAGCATTAATAAACGAACCCAGCGCGTTAGCGGCATCTGCCGGCGCTACGCCAACATGGCGGGCCGCCGCAATCGCCATCAGGCCATTATGCATATTATGTTCGCCTACCAGCGACCATTTCACTTCGCCCACTTTTTCGCCATCCAGCAAGACTTCCCATTCGGAAGCATCGGTGGTCAGCTTTTTCGCCTGCCAGTGACCCTGCTCGCCCACCAGCTCCTGCTCGCTCCAGCAGCCCATCGCCATGGTCTGTTTCAGGTTGATGTCGTTTTCCGGCCAGATAATACGGCCCTGCCCCGGAACGATACGCACCAGATGGTGGAACTGTTTCTGGATCGCTTTCAGGTCGTCAAAGATATCGGCGTGATCGAACTCAAAGTTGTTGAGGATCAGCGTACGCGGGCAGTAATGGACAAATTTAGAGCGTTTGTCGAAGAAGGCGCAGTCATACTCATCCGCTTCGATAACAAAGAAGTCGCTTTCGCCCAGACGCGCCGAAACCTCAAAGTTCCCCGGCACACCGCCGATCACAAATCCCGGTTTGTAACCGCACTGTTCCAGAATCCAGGTCGCCATTCCCGCGGTGGTAGTTTTGCCGTGTGTACCGGCAACGGCCAGCACCCAGCGGTCGCGCAGCACAAAATCGTGCAGCCACTGTGGACCTGACATATAAGGGATGTTTTTTTCCAGTACCGCTTCCACACACGGATTTCCACGGGTCATGGCGTTGCCAATAATCACCAGATCCGGCTGCGGTTCGAGCTGGCTGGCATCGTAACCCTGAATCAGTTCAATGCCTTGCTTCTCAAGTAAGGTGCTCATCGGCGGATACACATTGGCGTCCGAACCCGTTACTTCATGGCCTAACTGGCGCGCCAGCATCGCCAGACCGCCCATAAACGTGCCACAAATTCCTAAAATATGAATGCGCATACGTCACTATCCTTTTTTAATCTGCCGCTCATTTTACGCATATGTCGGGCAAGTGAGAAACGCATTTCAGGATAATCCGTAATTTGCTGGCGCGATTCACCTGAGCGCAACATTGAGATTATTTGTTAAGATTGTTGCGGTCGCTTTACTCCATAAACATTGCAGGGAAAGTTTTATGAAAACGTTAGGTGAATTTATTGTCGAAAAGCAGCACGAGTTTTCTCATGCTACCGGTGAGCTCACTGCTTTGCTGTCGGCAATAAAACTGGGCGCCAAGATTATCCATCGCGATATCAACAAAGCAGGACTGGTTGATATCCTGGGTGCCAGCGGTGCTGAGAATGTGCAGGGCGAGGTTCAGCAGAAACTCGACTTGTTCGCTAATGAAAAACTGAAAGCCGCACTGAAAGCACGCGATATCGTTGCAGGCATTGCCTCTGAAGAAGAAGATGAGATTGTCGTCTTTGAAGGCTGTGAACACGCAAAATACGTGGTGCTGATGGACCCCCTGGATGGCTCGTCCAACATCGATGTTAACGTCTCTGTCGGTACCATTTTCTCCATCTACCGCCGCGTTACGCCTGTTGGCACGCCGGTAACGGAAGAAGATTTCCTCCAGCCTGGTAACAAACAGGTTGCGGCAGGTTACGTGGTATACGGCTCCTCTACCATGCTGGTTTACACCACCGGATGCGGTGTTCACGCCTTTACTTACGATCCTTCGCTCGGCGTTTTCTGCCTGTGCCAGGAACGGATGCGCTTCCCGGAGAAAGGCAAAACCTACTCCATCAACGAAGGAAACTACATTAAGTTTCCGAACGGGGTGAAGAAATACATTAAATTCTGCCAGGAAGAAGATAAGTCCACCAATCGCCCGTATACCTCGCGTTATATCGGCTCACTGGTTGCGGATTTCCACCGTAACCTGCTGAAAGGTGGGATTTATCTCTACCCAAGCACCGCCAGCCACCCGGACGGTAAACTGCGTTTACTGTATGAGTGCAACCCGATGGCATTCCTGGCGGAACAAGCGGGCGGTAAAGCGAGCGATGGCAAAGAGCGTATTCTGGATATCATCCCGGAAACCCTGCACCAGCGCCGTTCGTTCTTTGTCGGCAACGACCATATGGTTGAAGATGTCGAACGCTTTATCCGTGAGTTCCCGGACGCGTAATCTCCTGCGCCTCTCCACACGGAGAGGCGTTTTTATCGCTGCGCAATATTGACTCTTGTCACTGGCGAACTCTGGCGATTCTCCCACAGCACCGTTAATCCACGCTGTAATGCTATAAAAATAAACAACAAAATACCGATGGCGATTTTCGTCCACCATGAGCTCAGCGTGCCATCAAAGTTTATGTAAGTCTGAATCAGTCCCTGAATCGCCACGCCAAAAAGCGTTCCCAGCACCGTTCCTACCCCACCACTTAACAACGTACCACCAATCACCACCGACGCGATGGCGTCCAGTTCCACACCTACGCCCGCCAGCGCATATCCTGCCTGGGTATAAATCGAGAAGACAATTCCTGCCAGTGTCGCCAGTCCGGTAGAGAGCATATAAATGCGAATTGTAGTGCTGCGAGTGGAAATCCCCATCAGGTTTGCCGACGTCGCGTTGCCGCCAATGGCGTATACCTGATTACCAAAACGGGTACGATGCGCGAGGAAAATGCCGATAACCACCACCGCCAGCATCAGCAGTCCCATCGCACTTAAGCGACCGCCGCCAGGGATTTTCCATGCAAGGCTTGAGAGCGTGTCATAAACAGGATGATTTATCGGGATCGACTCTTCCGAAACGAGATAGCTGACGCCACGCAAAAAGAACATTCCTGCCAGGGTAATGATAAATGCCGGGATCTTCAGGGCGTCGATCAAAAGCCCCATAAATGCGCCAAAGGCACAGCCCATTACCAGCACCAGCGGAAATGCCAGCAACGGCGAGAGGCCGAAGTCGCCAATCACTTTTGCCAGAAACACGCCAGTAAAGGCGATCACCGAACCGACGGAGAGATCGATCCCACCGGAGAGGATCACAAAGGTCATACCAACGGCGATTATCCCAAGAAAGGCATTATCAGTCAGGATATTGCAGATCACTCTTGTGGAAGCAAAACCGGGAAACTGGGTCAGACAGTAGATATAACCCAACACAAAGACGCCGATGGTGATCATCAGTGGCAAATTACGTTTTATCACGGTTACGTACCCCTTTAATCAGACTGATAAAGCGTTGCGACTGGACAATCAGCACGCAAAGCACCACCACCGCTTTCACCACCTGGTTCATCTCCGGCGGAAAGCCCGAAAGCAAAATTCCGGTGTTCATCCCCTGAATAATCAGCGCCCCCACCACCGAAAGCAGTAGGTTAAAACGTCCGCCCATCAGCGAACCACCGCCAATCACCACCGCGAGAATGGCGTCCAGCTCCAGCCATAATCCGGCGTTGTTGGCATCGGCACCGCGAATATCCGCCGCCACGATAATGCCCGCAATCGCCGCACACAGCCCGCTCAACACGTAGGTGAACATGACGATGATCCGCGTGTTTACCCCGGCATTTTTTGCCGCCCGCATGTTGATACCAACGGCTTCGATAAACATCCCCAGTGCCGTTTTGCGGGTCAACAGCCAGAACAGGAGAAGCGTCAGTACCGCAATAATGACTGGTGTTGGCAGGAACAACAGCGATCCACTGCCGAACCAGGAGAGATCCGGTGAGTTAAATGTGACGATCTGTCCGGAGGTGATCAGTTGCGCCACACCGCGCCCGGCGACCATCAGGATCAGGGTGGCGACAAACGGCTGAATTTTGAGGATCGCTACCAGTATGCCGTTCCACAATCCTGCCAGGATGCCAGTGCCCAGGGCGCTTAACAAAACAATTGGCAGGCTGAATCCCGCGACCGTCATCGCAGCCGTTGTGGCTCCGGCGATAGCCATCACCGCCCCTACGGAGAGATCAATCCCACCAGTGGCGATAACCAGCGTCATGCCAATCGCCAGTAGCGCAACGGGGGCCGCACGGTTAAGAATGTCGATAGGGCTTCCGAACAAACGCCCATCCTGAAGCACCACCTGCCAGAAATGCGGGGCCACCAGGCTATCGACCAGCAGCACCAGCAACAGTGCCGCCAGCTGCGGCATTCCTGTTGGCCAGCGAAAACGCCTTTTCGGCGGCGTAGTGTCCGGGAGAGATTGAGGCATCACACTGTTCTCCTTACGCCGCAATGGCGTTCATGATCGCCGGAACGGAAAGCTCTGCCAGCGGGATCTCCGCCACCTGTTTGCGATCGCGCATGATAATCACCCGATCGGCATAGCCCACCAGCTCTTCCAGTTCGGAGGAGATCACCAGCAGCGCCAGACCATCAGCGCACAGCGTTTCAATCAGGCGGATGATCTCGGCATGCGCACCAACATCAATGCCGCGGGTTGGCTCGTCGAGGATCAGAAATTGCGGTCGGGTCAGTAGCCAACGTGAAAGCAACACTTTTTGCTGATTGCCGCCGGAGAGAAATTCAATCGGTTGTTCAGTTGAAGGTGTGCGAATGCCAAGCTGGCGGATAAAGCGTTGGGCAATCTCTTGCTGTTCTTTGCGGGAAATCGGTCGTAGCCAGCCGCGCTGGGCCTGGAGAGCGAGGATGATATTTTCCCGCACCGAGGCGGCGGCGATGATGCCATCGGTTTTCCTGTCTTCCGGGCAGAAGCCGATACCCAGTACCGAAGCCTGATGTGGCGATCGCAGGGTTTGCTGTTTGCCTTTGATCAACGCCGTGCCGCTGTCAGCAGGTTTGATCCCGAAGATCACTTCGGCGGTTTCGGTACGTCCTGATCCCAGCAAGCCTGCCAGGCCAACGATCTCGCCGGGGCGTACTTCGAGATCAAACGGTGCGATCGTTCCTTTTTTGCCGTAATTTTTGAACGCGGCAACGGGTTTGTCGCTCAGCAATGTTCGTCCGGCACGCTGTAGCGCGTGGGTGTCCAGCTCACGCCCCAGCATCATTTTTACCAGTTCGATCTGCGGTAGCTCGCGGGTTTCCCGACAGCCTACGAAACTGCCGTTGCGTAAGACGGTGATCCGATCGCTGACCTGATAGACCTGATCGAGAAAGTGAGTGACAAAGATCAGGCTGACGCCGCGATCGCGCAACTGACGCATCAGGCCAAACAGTAACTCTACTTCCTGAGTGTCGAGACTGGCAGTGGGTTCATCGAGGATCAGCACTTTGGCGGAGAGATCGATAGCCCGGCAAATGGCGACGATTTGCTGCATCGCGACTGAAAAGCGGTTGAGCGGTTCGCGCACGTCGAGGGAGAAACCGTAAGATGCCATCAGTTCGGTGGCGCGCTTTTCCATCTCTTTACGGCGTAGAAGGCCGAAACGTTTGGGTTCGCGACCTATGAATAGATTATCAGCGACCGACATATTGGGTAGCAGGTTGACTTCCTGATAGACGGTGCCGATGCCGAGTTGTTGTGCATGGGCGGTATTTTTCGGTGAGATAGTCTGGCCTTCCAGCCAGATGGTGCCACAATCGGCGTGGTAAACACCGGTTAATGCTTTGATTAGCGTCGATTTTCCCGCCCCATTTTCACCGAGCAGCGCCATGATTTCGCCACGGCGCAGGCTGAAATTAACGTTATCTAACGCTTTGACGCCGGGGAAAAATTTACTTAATCCTTCGGTGCGGAGGATTTCCTGGTGTTGGTCGGTCGTCATGGTTTCCCCCGGTGTAAAGCGTGCTCCCAGTAGGCATGATAAGACGCGGTAAGCGTCGCATCAGGCTTCAGTGCACCATCGCCGGATGCGGCGCGAGCGCCTTATCCGGCCTACGAATCGGCATCAGGCATAGCAACCCTCAATACCCCATGTTTTTCTTCTTCTCTAACTCTTCTTTTGCGGTATCAGGCAGGTAAAGGGTGGACTTGGTCAGGGTCAGCTTTTCAGGCATGGTGCCGTCTTTTTTGTATTTCTCCAGCGCGTCGAAGGCGGGACCTGCCATATTCGGCGTCAGTTCAACACTGGCGTTCGCTTCGCCATCAATCATCGCTTTGTAGATGTCCGGCACGCCGTCGATAGAGCCTGTCAGAATATCTTTGCCCGGTTTCAGGCCCGCTTCTTTAATTGCCTGAATTGCACCAATCACCATGTCATCGTTATGGGCGTAAACCATGCAGATGTTTTTGCCGTTGTTTTCCGCTTTGATAAAGCTCTCCATCACTTCTTTGCCTTTGCTGCGGGTGAAGTCACCTGACTGCGAGCGGATAATTTTGATATTTGGCGCATTCTTAATGGCTTCGGCAAAGCCTTTCTTACGGTCAATGGCGACGCTGGCCCCAACGGTGCCTTGCAACTCCACCACGTTGCATGGTTTGCCATTCACTTCTTTTACCAGCCAGTCACCAATCAACTTGCCTTCGAGGATGTTGTCGGCGGTGACAGTGGTCATATAGAGAGATTTGTCTTTCACATCGATGGAACGGTCAAGCAAGAAGACCGGGATTTCGGCATCTTTCGCCTCTTTTAATACCGGCTCCCAACCGGTCGCTACCACCGGAGCGATAAAGATCGCATCCACCCCTTGCGCGACGAAGGAACGTACCGCTTTAATCTGGTTTTCCTGCTTTTGCTGACCATCGGCAATTTTCAACGTAATTCCGCGCTTTTCGGCTTCACTTTTCGCCACATTGGTTTCTGCGGCGCGCCAGCCGGATTCCGATCCGACCTGCGAAAATCCAACGGTTAATGGAGCGGCCAACGCCATAGACGACATGGCTGCCGAGACTGCAGAGACTACAAGTAAGCGTTTCCACATAGGGTTGTCCTCGTCGGGGTAATTATTATTGGTGAAAAGATGTTCGCGAAAAAACTATAGACAATTCGTTATGTAACGGATTGCGTTACATCACACTTCAAAAAAGTAAATAAAACGTTAATCACAAGTTTGTAATCGCTTTCATCTCACTATGAAAAATGCGGCTACGGTTATGGATTTTCCTGCTCTTTAAACCATCTTAAAACTGGCTAAAAAGGAAAATGAAGAAGAAAACAAGCGAAGACATTCGGCGCGAGTTGGCTATAATACTCGGCACTTGTTTGCCACATATTTTTAAAGGAAACAGACATGAGCTTACTCAACGTCCCTGCGGGTAAAGATCTGCCGGAAGACATCTACGTTGTTATTGAGATCCCGGCTAACGCAGATCCGATCAAATACGAAATCGACAAAGAGAGCGGCGCACTGTTCGTTGACCGCTTCATGTCCACCGCGATGTTCTATCCGTGCAACTACGGTTACATCAACCACACCCTGTCTCTGGACGGTGACCCGGTTGACGTACTGGTCCCGACTCCGTACCCGCTGCAGCCGGGTTCTGTGATCCGTTGCCGTCCGGTTGGCGTTCTGAAAATGACCGACGAAGCCGGTGAAGATGCGAAACTGGTTGCGGTTCCGCACAGCAAGCTGAGCAAAGAATACGATCACATTAAAGACGTTAACGATCTGCCTGAACTGCTGAAAGCACAGATCGCTCACTTCTTCGAGCACTACAAAGACCTCGAAAAAGGCAAGTGGGTGAAAGTTGAAGGCTGGGAAAACGCAGAAGCCGCTAAAGCTGAAATCGTTGCCTCCTTCGAGCGCGCAAAGAATAAATAAGTTCTTCTAGCGTAATAACCCTGAACGCCGGGCTTCGGTTAGTAGGGGTTTTTTATGCCCGCGATAAATAAACACACCTTATTCCACCACCGCCTGCAAACGTAATAACGCCTCTTCCACCACCTCACCCGCAGCCAGACCAATACGCTTTGCCAGCCGGGCGCGTAGATCCATCATCCGCACCTGATTCACCAGCACCACGCCGTGCACATCGCCTTCTTCGCAATGTAAAGGAACGCTAAATCCGGCATAACGGGCAAAATTTCCGCCCTGCGTAATGGGGGCCACCAGCGTCATTCCCAGTTGATTAAAGGCTTGAACGGAGAGCACAAGCGCAGGTCGACCAGCACCTTGCTGTTCATGGCCGCTTGCTGGATCAAAGCCAACCAGCACAATGTCTCCCCGTTCAAATTCACTTTTCTTTACCATATTTCGTCACCCGCAGGGGTGGATTTACCCCAGACATCCTGCTCGCTAAGTTCCGTGGCGTTCATGTCACACTGTGCCAGCAGTTCATCAAGCGAGTAGCGCCTGGAGATGGGTGTCAGAATCAGTTGATTGTTGCTCACTTGCGCCTCCACGCTCTGCCCCGGCCGTAAGTTAAGTTCTTTCATCACAACATTAGGAATGACCATACCTGAACTGTTCCCCCATCTTTTTATGGTAATACGCATCTGCACCTCCTTAAGTTATACAAAGTATAACTCACGGTACTACAGGAAACGTTTTACCCCTGCGCATTTGTGAACGCCAGCAGAGTTTTTTATGCGTTAACAGATATGGAAAGCGGCTCGGAGAGAAAAGCAAAAGGTGAGGGAATTACAAAACAGAATGCGAGTCGTCTCGCAAAAAACAACGCCACCCGAAGGTGGCGTATGCGTATGGTCACTTATCCCTGTCTAACCAGTCGCCGCTTTCAATTAGCTTTAATCCATCGACGGGTCGTTGATAAACGTACATCCATGCACTCCCGTACGGCGTCTGAATCAACTGGCGCGCGTATTCACCGCCCCTGGTGCGCAAGGCATCAAGTTCGGCCAGCGTGGCGTTGTCAATACGATAAACTTCACCGTGTACTGTTCCGTTCCCCGGAACTGCGCCTGGATAGTGGCCCAGGCTATACAACTGGTAGTTATCGATACTGAAATCGCCCAGTAACTGGGCATTGGTCATCCAGTGACTGTTGCCTTGTTTGTGGCGTAAACTGCCGTAGACAAATATTCGCATTGCTAAAACTCGAACTGATAGAGCAAATCCAGTGCCTGGTCTACACCAGACACGGCTTCCAGATATAGCTTAGGCATCAGGCGATAACGTAACGTGAGTGTTGCTATAGAGTCAAATATACCCACGCCGTATTTCACTTGTAGACCTGGCAATACATAGCCGCTGACCACCACCTGGGAGGAGTCGCCTACTCCCTGGGTGTCGAGCGCTAAATTGCTTACGCCAAACGTCTCGCCGATTTTACCCACAATCTGACCACTTTGTGCAACCCCCAGACCAATCAGCATTGAGGTCATCGCCGCACTGTCGCTCTGATCGCTCTCCAGCCCTTGTCCACGTAGCAAATAAGACAATGCAGCTTGTTGCGACATGGCCGGGTCAGAGAAGATCTCCGCTTTCGGTTCGTCCGCCAGACCAGTGACGCGAACTCCGGCGATTACGTCGTCTTCTGTAGCATCCGGGTTACGAATAGCTTCGATATTAAGATACGGTTGATCCGGCGGACCAGAGAACAGTAACTCACCCTTACGCACAATCAGATCCTGACCATAGGCATGGAAACGCCCTTCAGGGATGTTGATCTGCCCGTTCAGGCCCAGCCCTTGTTTATCCTGTACGACGTTAAGATCGCCCGTCAGCCGCGCTTTCAGGCCAAAGGCGTCAATGCGCACATTGTTGCCGACGTGGACAATCAGGTTGCTGTTAATGGGAATCGACGCCGTTTTTGCCTCTTCCGGTTGCAGGTTATCGTTAAGCATCACCACATCGCTGGAGACGCCCACCGCACTTTCCGGCAGATCGTGCACCACGATGCGCGCCCACGGGACATCCACGCGACCATCGAGGGTAAACAGGTTTGGTGTAGCCTCGAATACAACATCTGGCGATACATCCATTCGTACCATCGGCGGCACGGTGATCCGCACTTTACTGCCCTTCGCTGTTACCCGCGCCCGCCAGTTTTCAATCTGGCTCCAGTCGGCGTCGCCGTTCAGGTAGATCTCACCCTGCTGGGTCCGCACGGTACCGGCAAGCGTCGAGCGCATACCGTTAAAGTTGACCGCAAGCTGGCTCGGTTGCATATCAAACGGCATAAAGTTGCCGTCGATATCCACACCCGTAACCTGAAGCTGACCAAACAACTGCGGGCTTTGCACATCACCACCCAGACGTAAGTTGGCACTCACCATCCCCGCTGCTTTTTCCCCACGGGTAAAGATGGGGTTTATCATCGCAAGGTTGAAGTTACGGATATTGACGTTGCCACCAAGATTACGGCGGCCTTGCGGATCGGTCACCTGCACCTGTCCATCAAACTGGCCGTTATTGGTCAGGCGGATGGTCCAGCCCAATTCGGCACGGTTGTTACGCAATTCCGCCGTCAGATTCAGTGTCTGAAACGCCACGGGCAGCGCCGCGTCGTTGACGGTTTGCGTTACCTGCACGTTACGCCCCGAAAGGGTGATACTGCCCTGCGGCAGCCCCTCTTTCGTGGTGTCCCAGGCAACGTCCGCTTTACCCGTGAAGATACCGCTGGCCTGAGTGGTTTCTGGCATAAACGGTTTCAGCATGGCGAGGTCGAAGCGGTTGAGATTCACCACCGCACGCCCTTCAGCCCCGGCATCAATGGTTTGCGGCACGCACAGTTCCGCATTCGGGTTAAGCCAACAGTGTGGCCCGATGCTGATTTTTTGCTCCTTATTGCGGTAATCCAGCGCAATATCGCGGGTCAGCGACCACGGGCCGACCGGCGTCTGGAAGCGGGTATTGCTAAGAGTTCCCTTCCAGCGTTCTTCTTTGCGATCAAAACTTCCTGCCAGATTAAGCTGCCCGGAAACCGGCTCGCCCTGAATCCGCAACTGTAACTCGTGCTGTTTTTCGCTGCCTTTGGCATTCAGGGTGACGAGGTTGATACTCACATCGGGCTGCGAGATTTGCTCAACGCGTACGTCAAGTTTACCCGCAATCTGATCGGTGGATTTGATATCGCCTTCCACGCGAACCTGCGCCACGGAAAGTTCCTGCCAGCGCAGGCCGCGCGCGGTGATATCCGCCAGTAGTTGTGGCGCTTCCACCGTGCCGCGTACTTTCACCAGCCCTTTCGCTGTACCGCCAAGCCCCGGCAGCGCGTTATCCAGCCCCGGCGCGTTGATGGTGGCATCAAGATTGAGATCTTTTACCCCCAGCTCGCCTTTCACTTCGGCACTGTTTGGCCCCAGTTCCAGATGCAGCCCTGGGATCTTCCACTGCATATAACTGTTGCCTTTCAGCGTGCCGTCAACGTTCACTTTGTTCTGTTTGACGTTACCGGTCAGCTTCAGTTCTGGCACCTCCATCTGCCAGGTGCCGCCGTACAGGCTACCGCGGGTTTTAATCAAGCCATTGAGTTTCGACGGCCACTCCGGGAACTCTTTGGCGGTGTTAATGCCGTTAAGCGTTAGCTCACCGCGCCAACTAATGGCCTGCTGCCAGTCGAGCAACGCTTTGAGTTCAGTTTTCCCTTCCAGCGCCGCGACGGTGAGTTTGTCGAGATTGACCTGCTGTTCATTACCTTTGGCATCAAGGGTAATGGTGGCTGGCGGGATCTCCTGTCCCTTCACTGCCGTGCGCATAGAGAGCGTGTAATCGGTCATTTTGCCGGTAAGTTTCAGTTTCAGATCATCCGCCTGATACTGCTTCTCTCCAGTGAACGGCCAGTAAAGCTGTTTGCTGTTCACTTCCACGTTGAGCGGCAATCCGGCTTCCGCCAGTCGCGTCTGGGCGCGTAAATCCATATCCACCGGACCAGAAAGGTTAACGCCTATCTCCAGCTGTTCGCGCAGCGCGCCGCCCACTTTCAGCTTCACCTTTTCACCTTTCAACGGCTCCACGTTCAGTGTGCTGTTGAGGGTGATATCCACCGGCCAGTTGTCTGACAGCTGCGCCGTGCCGCTGGCGTTGACAATCCCCTGGTTGGAGTCGATATCCAGCGCGTCCAGTTTGGTATTGCCGTCGATGCTGCTCACTTTCAGCAGCATGGTGCGCACGGTGATGTCTGTGTCGCCCGTCACGCGCAGTTGCTCGCCCTTAAACTCTTCAATGTTCAGGTTGAGCGGCAGATGCACGTCGGTCATTTCCGGCAATACCGGGCGAGAAAAGAGATCTTTCAGCGTTTCGCCGAGCGGTTTTTCATCCGGCTGCGGATTTTCAATCTTCGGTTCGACCACTTCTTCCTGCGCCACTTCTGCCACTTTCGGCAAAGCAATCAACAGGCCTTTCAGCGACGTCGGTTTCAGGGTCAGGGTTTTCTCCTGCCAGTTCAGGCCGGAGGTGAAGTCCATCACCGATACCGTGGTGTCATCAATCTTGATGTTGACGTTATCCAGCGCCACCCGTGTCAGGGTGATGGGATACGGCGTGGAGAGATCCAGCGGGCCGCTATCTTCCTCTTCTTCAACCTGTTCAGAAGGAGGCATTTTTTTACTGTCGATGTTGACCTGAATGTCTTTCAGCGCCAGGTCATTAATACAAACGCTACTGTTCCACAGGCACTCAAGCCCGACCGCCAGATGCAGATTGCCCGCTTTTACCGCCACGCCTGGCTGCTCATAACGAACGTCAGACAAGGTGAGATCGCGCCAACCGCCGGTAACCTTGCCAATATCCAGTCCTGGCACCCAGCGATCCGCCGCTTTAAATACCAGATGCAGGCCGCTGGTGGTGCCCACCAGAAACGCCACCGATCCCAGCAACAGTAAGATAACGATAACCACGCCGAGGCTGATTTTTTTCCATAAACTCATAATTCTGGCCCCAGACCGATGTAAAACTGTAACCCGTGTTCGTCTTTATCCGCGACCGGTACGGCAAAATCGAGTTTGATTGGCCCGACCGGCGATTCCCAGCGCACGCCGACCCCGGTACCGGTTTTAAAGTCGCTGCGGCGAATATCGCTTACCGCTTCGCCGCTATCGACAAACACCGCGCCCCACCATTTTCC
The DNA here is from genome assembly GCF_046487395.1 of Escherichia sp. WS1450. Classification (NCBI taxonomy): domain Bacteria; kingdom Pseudomonadati; phylum Pseudomonadota; class Gammaproteobacteria; order Enterobacterales; family Enterobacteriaceae; genus Escherichia; species Escherichia sp. WS1450. The sequence continues at coordinate 20,188 of NZ_JBJQJO010000025.1, read as the reverse complement.
GGTCACGTTGTACTGGTACTCCAGCGATCCGGTTATCAACTTCGAGGCCCCTTTCAGGTCACCGTTGGCGTATTTCGGAGCGATTGATTTGTATTTGTAGCCGCGAATACTGCGATCGCCCCCGGCGAAGAAACGCAGATCCGGCGGTACTTTGTCGAAATCACCGGTTTCAATCCAGCCCAGCGTGCCGCGTGTAACAAAACGATGGCGATCGTACAGTGTGCGGATCCAGACGTTCTGCGCCTGGAAAACGGAGAAATCGACATCTGAGCCCCAGGCCGTGTTGGAGTAGTCGATAGAGTAGCGTTGCGAGTCGCCCCAGGTTGGCATCAGGCCACCGCGAGAACGCGTGCGGCTAATCATCACCCCAGGATAAAACAGCATCGTGGTGTTGGTAATTTCACCCTGGGTAAAGTGGTCGAGACTCCAGCGCAGGTTAATGGCACGCTGCCAGCCGCTGGAGAGATCCCAGTAGCGAGAAGCCACCAGCGTAGTGGAGTCAGACTCGGTATCGTTCAGGTCAGTGCGCTTAAAACCGCCCTGCACCAGATAATATTGTTCCAGTGGATTCTTCAGCAGTGGCATTTTATAGCTGAAGTCGAGGGTCTGTTCCGGCGCGGAAATACTGGTACTGGTGGTCAGACTGTGACCATAAGAGTTCATCCACGGCTTTTTCCACGTCGCTTTCACGCGCGGTCCCACGTCCGTAGAGTAACCGACCCCGGTTTCGATGGTGTTTTCTGTGCGCGGCGAAACCACGCCCGTCAATGGTAATACTTTCGTTTCGCGCGCTTTATCAAATTGTGGAGCCACCACCACCGAGTTAAACCAGCCGGTAGCAGAAAGTCGACGGTTCAGTTCTGCCAGATCTTTCGATTCGTACTCATCGCCTTCTTTAAACGGCACCAGATTTTGCAGGTATTCATCGCGGATTTGTGATCCTTCAAAGGTCACATGCCCAAAGCGGTAACGTTCGCCACTGTTATAATCAATATCCCAGAAGGCTTTATGCAGGCCGAGCGCAATGCCCAGCTGCGCTTTGGTAAATTCGCTATCGAAATAACCTTTACGCAACGCAATGCTGGTTAAGGACTTTTTGAAATTTTCATAATCGCCCTGGTTCAGTACCGTACCAATAGCCGGGCGAGTATCGAGCAATTTCAAATAGTCTTTATCGGTCCGCGCGCCGCCGCGCAATACCACATCGGTGCCGCCAATTAACACCGGCACACCTGGCGTGACTTTGGCGATCAATACCTGCCGCCCTTTCTTTGGCGGTGGACGGAGATCAAATTCAATGGTCGGCTGGTAATAACCCAGCGCTTTCAGACCTTCGCGGATGGCATCATCGACGCGTGCGCGAAAGCGACGGTCTGGCGTCACTTCATCACTTTCAATCGTAGAAAGCTGCGCACGAACGTTCTTTTCCAGCTGTCCCGATAACCCCTCGACCTGTAGACGGACGTTCGCGGCGACGGCAGCTCCGCTTAAGCAGAGTAAGCTTACACAGCATAACTGTCGGATATAGCGCACATTTTCTCCTGAATATCCTTTTTTCCTGCCCCTGGAACGCCGTTAAACGGCTTAACAAAAATCCAGTAATATGGATTAAAAAGCAGACTAAACCCCAAATATTTCTTATGTTTTACTTTAGACCTATTCACAGCGGTTATTGTGTGCAAATACGCCTCTTGTTACAACCTTAACCCCAATGACCGATTTTCGGGAGAGCGACACCATGAGTTTATTTGATAAAAAGCATCTGGTTTCCCCCGCCGATGCCCTGCCTGGACGTAACACCCCGATGCCCGTAGCCACGCTGCATGCGGTCAACAGTCACTCAATGACCAATGTACCTGACGGAATGGAGATTGCCATTTTTGCGATGGGTTGTTTCTGGGGTGTGGAGCGACTGTTCTGGCAGTTACCCGGCGTTTACAGCACCGCCGCAGGCTATACCGGCGGCTATACGCCAAATCCGACTTATCGGGAAGTGTGCTCCGGTGATACGGGTCATGCCGAAGCGGTACGCATTGTTTACGATCCTTCCGTCATCAGCTATGAGCAGTTGCTACAGGTATTTTGGGAGAATCACGATCCCGCCCAGGGAATGCGTCAGGGCAATGACCACGGCACGCAGTATCGTTCAGCGATTTATCCGCTGACCCCAGAACAGGATGCCGCAGCTCGCGCCAGTCTGGAACGTTTTCAGGCGGCGATGCTTGCCGCCGATGACGATCGTCGCATCACCACGGAAATCGCGAACGCCACACCGTTTTATTATGCCGAAGATGACCACCAGCAATATCTGCATAAAAACCCGTATGGTTACTGTGGAATTGGCGGAATTGGCGTCTGTCTGCCGCCGGAAGCATAGCGTTACGGGTACAAATGTAGATTGTTGATAAAGTGCTATTTGTCTATGCCGGATGCGGCGTAAACGCCTTGCCAGGCCTACAAAATCGTCCAAAATCAATATATTGTGGGGACTGCGTAGGCCTGATCGGCATAGCGCATCAGCCAGTTTTTCATTTATCAGCAGTCTGAATTTTAACCCTCTGGCGGCTTTACAGTACCTTACGCTATACTAGCCACTGAAAATGCCGGTTCACTTTCTTCGAATCGGCTTTCAATGTGTATTTCACACAAATTAATCAACTTCCCCTTCCGAGGATCTGGCCTGAAAGGTCGGATAAGATATGTTAAACAGTATTTTAGTCATACTCTGCTTGATCGCTGTAAGTGCGTTCTTCTCGATGTCCGAGATCTCGCTTGCCGCTTCACGCAAAATCAAACTTAAACTGCTGGCAGATGAAGGCAATATAAATGCCCAACGCGTTCTGAATATGCAGGAAAATCCCGGCATGTTCTTTACCGTGGTCCAAATCGGTCTGAACGCAGTGGCGATTCTCGGCGGTATCGTCGGTGATGCGGCATTTTCTCCAGCTTTTCACAGCCTGTTCTCCCGCTATATGTCGGCAGAACTCTCTGAGCAACTGAGCTTTATTCTCTCTTTCTCGTTAGTGACTGGCATGTTTATCCTGTTTGCGGATTTAACCCCGAAACGCATCGGTATGATTGCGCCAGAAGCAGTGGCTTTGCGTATCATCAACCCGATGCGCTTCTGCCTGTACGTTTGCACCCCGCTGGTGTGGTTCTTCAACGGCCTGGCGAACATGATCTTCCGTATTTTCAAACTGCCAATGGTACGTAAAGATGACATCACTTCTGATGACATCTACGCGGTAGTGGAAGCCGGTGCGCTGGCGGGCGTGTTACGTAAACAGGAACACGAGCTGATTGAAAACGTCTTTGAGCTGGAATCCCGTACCGTTCCGTCGTCAATGACACCGCGTGAAAACGTGATTTGGTTTGATCTCCACGAAGATGAGCAAAGTCTGAAGAATAAGGTGGCGGAACATCCGCACTCTAAGTTCCTCGTCTGTAATGAAGATATTGACCACATCATCGGCTATGTCGATTCTAAAGACCTGCTGAACCGCGTGCTGGCTAACCAAAGCCTGGCACTGAACAGCGGCGTACAAATTCGCAACACGCTGATTGTGCCGGATACGTTAACCCTTTCAGAGGCGTTGGAAAGTTTTAAAACCGCAGGTGAAGACTTCGCGGTGATCATGAACGAGTACGCGCTGGTAGTGGGGATCATCACCCTCAACGACGTGATGACCACGCTGATGGGCGATCTGGTCGGTCAGGGGCTGGAAGAGCAGATTGTCGCCCGTGATGAGAACTCATGGCTGATTGACGGCGGCACTCCGATTGACGACGTCATGCGCGTGCTGGATATTGACGAGTTCCCGCAGTCGGGCAACTACGAAACCATCGGCGGCTTTATGATGTTTATGCTGCGTAAGATCCCGAAACGCACCGATTCGGTGAAATTCGCCGGCTACAAATTTGAAGTGGTGGATATCGATAACTACCGCATCGACCAGCTGCTGGTGACCCGAATCGACAGCAAGGCCACCGCCCTTTCGCCAAAATTGCCTGATGCTAAAGATAAAGAAGAAAGCGTCGCGTAACCCCCAGAAACATCAACGGCTCCTGAATCAGGAGCCGTCTTATTACTGCATAGCACTTTGGTTAAGCCATCTCTGTTTGCAGACGCATAACCTGACGGTTAACTTCGGACATCACTGACAAATGCAGCTTATCCTTCACTTTTGGGATAAGAATCTTACCCTTATCAAATTCAAAAGCGCCAACGTCCTTGATGTATAACCGTCCACGGAACAGGATCTTTACGTACTTCGCCACCTGAAGTGGGTTGTACCGTTGGAAAATTTTCATTGTTATCTCCTGCTGAGTATTACGCCTGTGCGGTGCCACAATCGGCCCAACTATTATGAGGCGCAAATTTTAATGCTTAGTGACTATAGACTATCCGGGCAATGTTTCCACCGCGTATAACTTTTTTTACCTAAAGGTTACAATTATTCAGAATTATCTTTTTACCGAAGCGCGGTCTTCAGTATAAGCATTCATTTTTCATATGATTTGTGCGCTTGACCGCAAACTGGCATCACACTTGCGGGAAATTCGATAAATAGCACATATGATTAAAACTCAGACCCAAGTGGTCGGATCACCTGCATATCATAAGAAGGAAACACCATGACCCTACGCAAGATTCTGGCACTCACCTGCCTGCTGTTGCCGATGATGGCTTCCGCACATCAGTTCGAAACCGGTCAGCGAGTGCCGCCGATTGGCATTACCGATCGGGGCGAGTTGGTGCTTGATAAAGATCAGTTTAGCTACAAAACCTGGAACAGCGCGCAGTTAGTGGGAAAAGTGCGGGTACTGCAACATATTGCTGGTCGCACCTCTGCAAAAGAGAAAAACGCGACGCTGATTGAAGCGATTAAATCAGCGAAGTTACCGCACGATCGTTACCAGACCACCACCATTGTTAACACCGACGACGCGATTCCGGGTTCAGGGATGTTTGTGCGCAGCAGTCTGGAGAGTAATAAAAAGCTTTATCCCTGGTCGCAGTTTATTGTCGATAGCAATGGCGTCGCGCGCGGTGCCTGGCAGCTGGATGAAGAAAGTTCCGCTGTAGTGGTGCTGGATAAAGACGGTCGCGTGCAATGGGCCAAAGACGGGGCGCTCACACCGGAAGAGGTACAGCAAGTGATGGGCCTGCTGCAAAAGTTGCTCAAATAATGGCAATAACATAAATTCTGCAAAAATAATTTTCCCCTATCGTTATCTATGGGATAGGGGAATTAAGCCTCTGAGTTCTTACGCCGAACTCATACTGGTAACGCTAGTTGCTTTTTTTTAAACGCCTCAATGGTCGATTTATATTTCTCGCAAATCTTTTCTTCGGTAATATCACTATCTGCGGCCAGATTCGCACTTACTATCGCATCCACTTGTTCGGCTAATTCGACTTGTTGGCAACCTGCATTAACCAGAAAATTATAAATAAGAGAGTAATCTTCATCCTCCAAAACAACAGAGGAACCCTTACGAAAACGTTCATCCCCTCCATAGATTTTAAGCGCAAAGCCCAAAGATTCTATGACTATGGCAAAATTATCATCAATTATTTTTTCGTAAATATACCATCCATCGCATTCTTTAATTCCACCTCCTGGTATTTGGAGGTCAAATTTACCCCGTTTTAATTTACTTACTATATCATCCAATACAGCATAACCTAAAGACACGTCACCAAACGCCTGGCGAATATAACCTTTAATCCTTTCCGGTATGTCAGACTGTTTTTTCTGCAGAATATCCCAGGCATACAATCTTCTGTTTTGTTCTAACGGAAACTCGCGGTTTTTGAAATCCATGAATGAGTTATACTCATTTATTGTTATGGGAATTTCTTCGTATTCAAATCCACTGCCTCGCAATGTCATTATATATTCGGCACCGTTATCTTTAAGGCTGAAACTGATAAGAAACTTATCCATGGCGTTAACAGTTTCATTTTTTGATGAAAGTATCTGATAACTATTTTTATCAATCTGAGTTGCGCAACGAAAGAACTCCCTCAAAGTTAACAGGCTATCATAATTTGAAATCCAATCTTTTTTATTAAATGCATGCTGGATATTGTTAAAAAAATTGTTTGAATGTGTTTTTGTATGCGATGATTTTACGAATAACTCCACCGCACCAATAAAATTATTGTGTCTGATCCTGGGTAACATATGGCTACCTTATTTTATTTGGTTATTTTATATCGCCATTAAATATCTCATTATAGAAATAAACTATCAAAAAACGCTCATTATTAAAATATAACTTATTAGCAATTGAATTTTTGCACTTTAAATACAATCTCTTTTTATTTATAACTTTTTAGGTTGGGAGAAATCAGGATGGCAGAATCAGGAAATACACTGTTTCTGCCATCTGAATTTAGTAAATAGACACTCTGAACCCCGGATTCAGGAACGACTCGCGCGGAGTGTAATCCAGCGGTTTACCCTGCCAGTCGTGAACGTGCGCTCCGGCAGCTGCGGCCACAGCATGTCCAGCGGCGGTGTCCCAAATATTCGTTGGTCCGAAGCGCGGGTACAGCTGCGCCTGCCCTTCCGCCACCAGGCAGAATTTCAGCGAAGAGCCGATGGACGTGGTCTGATGTTCGCCAAGCTGTTGCAGATACTCTTTCAGCTCCGCATCTGCATGGGAACGGCTGATAACCACCAGCGGCGGGCGCGCATCACGGACCTGAATCTGCTTGCGCACGCCGCACTCTTCTTTCCACGCTTTGCCTTCTGCCGCGCTGTACATTACGTTCATTACCGGCGCATACACCACACCTAAAATCGGTTTGCCGTGGTCGATGAGCGCAATGTTAACGGTAAATTCGCCATTACGTTTAATAAACTCTTTAGTACCATCCAGCGGATCTACCAGCCAGTAACGCTGCCAGTGCTGACGGACTTCCCAACCGGGAGGATCTTCTTCAGAAAGGACCGGAATATCCGGTGTCAGCGTACGTAAACCGTCCATGATAACGGTGTGTGCGGCAATATCCGCTGCCGTTACCGGAGAATTGTCCGCTTTGCTGACGACGTCCATCGGTTTCGTCCCGTCGTAGACCTGCATAATGGCATCGCCTGCATTCCGTGCAAGCTGGCATACTTGATCTAACATTTCTCCACCTCGTCTCTGTGAGCGGTGTTAACTTATTGTTTTACTTATACCCTATCGTTAATGAATGCGCCAACTGTGATAGTGTCATCATTTTCAAAGCGTAAAATTGTGGCATTCTTCACTGTTCTATAAGTAAGACGTTTATTCTCCCTTTTCTTTCGTATTCCCGATGATAAAAGGATGTCCCTGATGATTAAGTTTAGCGCAACGCTCCTGGCCACGCTGATTGCCGCCAGTGTGAATGCAGCGACGGTCGATCTGCGTATCATGGAAACCACTGATCTGCATAGCAACATGATGGATTTCGATTATTACAAAGACACCGCCACGGAAAAATTCGGACTGGTACGTACCGCAAGCCTGATTAACGATGCCCGCAATGAAGTGAAAAACAGCGTACTGGTCGATAACGGCGATTTGATTCAGGGGAGTCCGCTTGCAGATTACATGTCGGCGAAAGGTTTAAAAGCAGGTGATATTCACCCGGTCTATAAGGCATTAAATACGCTGGACTATACCGTCGGCACGCTTGGCAACCACGAGTTTAACTACGGTCTGGATTACCTGAAAAATGCGCTGGCGGGAGCGAAATTCCCTTATGTAAATGCCAACGTCATTGACGCCAGAACCAAACAGCCAATGTTTACACCGTATTTAATTAAAGGCACCGAAGTGGTCGATAAAGACGGAAAAAAACAGACGCTGAAGATTGGCTATATTGGCGTCGTCCCGCCACAAATCATGGGCTGGGATAAAGCTAATTTATCCGGGAAAGTGACGGTGAATGATATTACCGAAACCGTGCGCAAATACGTGCCTGAAATGCGCGAGAAAGGTGCCGATGTCGTTGTCGTTCTGGCGCATTCTGGTCTGTCTGCCGATCCGTATAAAGTGATGGCGGAAAACTCAGTTTATTACCTCAGTGAAATTCCGGGTGTTAACGCCATTATGTTTGGTCATGCTCACGCCGTTTTCCCGGGTAAAGATTTTGCTGATATCGAAGGGGCTGATATCGCCAAAGGCACGCTGAATGGTGTTCCGGCGGTAATGCCGGGCATGTGGGGCGATCATCTTGGTGTGGTCGACTTACAACTCAGTAATGACAGCGGTAAATGGCAGGTGACGCAGGCGAAAGCGGAAGCACGACCGATTTACGACATCGCTAATAAAAAATCCCTCGCGGCGGAAGACAGCAAGCTGGTAGAAACACTCAAAGCCGATCACGATGCCACACGCCAGTTCGTCAGCAAGCCAATCGGTAAATCTGCCGACAATATGTATAGCTATCTGGCGCTGGTGCAGGACGATCCGACCGTGCAGGTGGTGAACAACGCGCAAAAAGCGTATGTCGAGCATTACATTCAGGGCGATCCGGATCTGGCAAAACTGCCGGTGCTTTCAGCTGCCGCACCGTTTAAAGTTGGTGGTCGCAAAAATGACCCGGCAAGCTATGTGGAGGTGGAAAAAGGTCAGCTGACTTTCCGTAATGCCGCCGATCTTTATCTCTATCCCAATACGCTGATTGTGGTGAAAGCCAGCGGTAAAGAGGTGAAAGAGTGGCTGGAGTGCTCCGCCGGACAGTTTAACCAGATTGATCCTAACAGCACGAAACCACAGTCACTCATCAACTGGGATGGTTTCCGCACCTATAACTTTGATGTGATTGATGGTGTGAATTATCAGATTGATGTTACCCAGCCCGCCCGTTATGACGGCGAGTGCCAGATGATTAATGCCAATGCGGAAAGGATTAAGAACCTGATCTTTAACGGCAAGCCGATTGATCCGAACGCCATGTTCCTCGTTGCCACCAATAACTATCGCGCTTACGGCGGCAAATTTGCCGGTACGGGCGACAGCCATATCGCTTTTGCTTCACCGGATGAGAACCGCTCGGTGCAGGCAGCGTGGATTGCTGAAGAGTCGAAACGTGCGGGGGAAATTCACCCGGCGGCGGATAACAACTGGCGTTTAGCACCGATAACTGGCGATAAGAAACTGGATATCCGTTTCGAAACCTCTCCGTCAGATAAAGCCGCAGCGTTTATTAAAGATAAAGGGCAATATCCGATGAATAAAGTCGCGACCGATGATATCGGGTTTGCGATTTATCAGGTGGATTTGAGTAAGTAATACACTTCTTTTTCGGCCTGCAAATCATCAACCGCATCCGGCATTTATTGGCGGATGCGATGCTGGCGCATCTTATCCGCCCTACAAGCCATGCACCGTAGACCAGATAAGCTCAGCGCATCCGGCAGTTATGCCGCACGTTCATCCCGCACCGCTAACACCTCGGGCAAATTCAACTCAATCCAGTCCGCCAGTGCAGCAACCTTTTCGCTCACCTGCTCGCCCAGCGGCGTGAGGCTATATTCCACATGCGGCGGCACCACCGGATACGCGATACGGTTAAGAAAACCATCCTGTTCTAACGCCTGTAACGACTGCGCAAGCATCTTTTCACTCACCCCACCGATTTTGCGCCGCAGGTCGCTAAAGCGATGAGTACCTTCGCGTAGCGCCACCAGAATCAACACCCCCCAACGGCTGGTGACGTGTTTCAACACCTCGCGCGACGGACACTGTTCAGCGAAGAGATTTCCCTCTTTCAGTTGTTGCGACAGGCTAACCTGACTCATCTCATACTTACCTTTTTGTACGTACTTACTAAAAGTAAGTTTAGGTGTTAGCGTATTTAAACACAAGACAAACGATGGAGACTTCCTATGATCGCAATTACTGGTGCCACTGGCCAACTTGGTCACTATGTTATTGAATCCTTGATGAAAACGGTTCCTGCCAGCCAAATAGTGGCTATCGTTCGTAATCCGGCAAAAGCCCAGGCACTGACAGCACAAGGCATTACCGTGCGTCAGGCTGACTACGGCGATGAAGCCGCACTGACATCTGCACTTCAGGGAGTGGAAAAACTACTGCTGATCTCTTCCAGCGAAGTGGGTCAACGTGCCCCGCAGCATCGTAATGTTATTAATGCCGCAAAGGCGGCTGGTGTGAAATTTATCGCTTATACCAGTCTGCTTCACGCGGATAAATCTCCGCTCGGCCTCGCCGATGAGCACATTGAGACGGAGAAAATGTTGGCTGATTCTGGCATCGTTTACACCCTGCTGCGCAACGGCTGGTACAGCGAAAACTACCTCGCCAGCGCCCCGGCAGCACTGGAACACGGCGTATTTATCGGTGCGGCGGGCGATGGCAAAATCGCCTCAGCAACGCGGGCAGATTATGCGGCAGCTGCGGCACGCGTGATTAGCGAAGCCGGTCACGAAGGCAAGGTTTACGAACTGGCGGGCGATAGTGCCTGGACGTTGACACAGTTAGCGGCAGAGCTGACCAAACAGAGCGGCAAACAGGTTACCTATCAAAATCTGAGTGAAGCTGATTTCGCCGCGGCACTGAAAAGCGTCGGACTGCCTGACGGACTGGCGGATATGCTGGCGGATTCTGACGTTGGCGCATCGAAAGGTGGTCTGTTTGATAACAGCAAAACGCTTAGCAAATTGATTGGCCGCCCAACGACAACGTTAGCCGAAAGCGTAAGCCATCTTTTTAATGTTAATAACTAGTTAATTAAAGTGGCATCCTCCCGCATCCTCTCTGATAATGACGGGATGCCGGGAGCAATCATATCTGCTTCCTGAACGTTTCTTCTGACAGATCAATGGATGCCAGTAATGATTAGCGGCGTGCTGTACGCCCTGTTAGCAGGGTTGATGTGGGGGCTTATTTTTGTCGGGCCGTTGATCGTACCGGAATACCCGGCGATGTTGCAGTCGATGGGGCGTTATCTGGCGTTAGGGTTAATTGCGCTGCCCATTGCCTGGCTGGGACGCGTGCGTCTGCGTCAGTTGGCGCGTCGCGACTGGCTTACCGCCTTGATGCTCACTATGATGGGCAACCTCATCTATTACTTCTGCCTTGCCAGTGCCATTCAACGTACTGGTGCGCCTGTTTCCACGATGATTATCGGCACCCTGCCGGTGGTGATTCCCGTTTTTGCCAATCTGCTTTATAGCCAGCGCGACGGCAAACTCGCGTGGGGAAAACTCGCCCCGGCACTGGTTTGTATTGGCATCGGCCTGGCGTGTGTGAATATTGCTGAGTTAAACCACGGACTCCCCGATTTTGACTGGGCACGTTATACCTCTGGCATCGTGCTGGCGTTAGTTTCCGTGGTCTGCTGGGCATGGTATGCCCTGCGCAACGCCCGCTGGCTGCGGGAAAATCCCGACAAACATCCGATGATGTGGGCAACGGCGCAGGCGCTGGTCACGCTGCCGGTTTCTCTCATCGGCTATCTCGTCGCCTGTTACTGGCTGAATACGCAAACGCCGGACTTCTCCCTACCCTTTGGCCCCCGTCCGCTTTTATTTATTAGTCTGATGATTGCGATAGCCGTGCTTTGCTCATGGGTCGGTGCACTCTGCTGGAACGTCGCCAGCCAGCGATTACCGACCGTGATTCTCGGGCCGCTGATTGTTTTCGAAACGCTGGCAGGTTTGCTGTACACCTTTTTACTCCGCCAGCAAATGCCGCCGCTAATGACGCTAAGCGGTATCGCGCTGTTAGTGGTTGGCGTGGTCATTGCGGTCAGAGCAAAACCGGAAAAACCCTTAATTGAACCTGTCTCTGAAAGTTGACACGCTGGCAGTGAGTTAAATAAGCCTCTGCTACGTAAGGGTTATAGCATTCACCTTAAAGATGCATTTAAAATACATCTTATCTTATTAAGAATGAGGTATCAGCTATGGCTTATCGCGACCAACCTTTAGGTGAACTGGCGCTCTCTATCCCTCGCGCTTCGGCTCTGTTTCGTAAATATGATATGGATTACTGCTGCGGCGGTAAGCAAACGCTGGCGCGTGCGGCGGCACGTAAAGAACTGGATGTTGAGGTCATTGAAGCTGAGCTGGCAAAGCTTGCTGAACAACCGATTGAGAAAGACTGGCGTAGCGCCCCGCTGGCAGAAATCATCGACCATATCATCGTGCGCTACCACGATCGTCACCGCGAGCAACTGCCGGAGCTGATCCTGCAAGCGACTAAAGTCGAACGCGTTCACGCCGACAAACCGAGCGTGCCAAAAGGGCTGACAAAATACCTGACTATGCTGCATGAAGAGCTTTCCAGCCACATGATGAAAGAAGAGCAGATCCTCTTCCCGATGATCAAACAAGGCATGGGCAGCCAGGCAATGGGGCCAATCAGCGTAATGGAAAGCGAGCACGATGAAGCGGGTGAACTGCTGGAAGTAATCAAACACACTACCAATAACGTCACACCGCCGCCAGAAGCCTGCACCACCTGGAAAGCGATGTATAACGGCATTAATGAACTGATTGATGACCTGATGGAGCACATCAGCCTGGAAAATAATGTGCTGTTCCCACGCGCGCTGGCGGGTGAGTGATTTGTTCGATCAACGATCCTGACATGGGCAGGATCGTTGATTATTCAGTCATTCAGTGGAAATAATTCATTGTTGTAACTGGTGTACTCACCTTCAACGGTAAGCAAACTGCCGTTTTTATCAAGATGCGCCGCATCGAGTTGTCGAGTCTCATTACGCCGCTTCGCATCACGTACCAGTCCATCGCCTACGTAATAAATATAGTGGTCATCATGAGCAAAGGTATCTGATAATTGACCATTGGCGTATTTAAACCACGTCCATTGGCCTTTCAGTTCAAAATGCTCAACCGTGTCTTCATCAATAAAATACGTATAGCGATCGTCATGTGCTAAATAATTTAATGGTGTGCCATCGGGGCTTTTATACCACTGCCATTGCCCATTAATATCAAAAATAGTCACATCATCGCTCGCAATGAAATAAACTTTATCCCCTACAATATTAACACCTTCCTGTAATTCTTGTTGCGGGTCTGGTAAATGAATGACCGACAGCGTTTTTTCGACCGCAGAAACATACTTCACCAGATAGAGCGAATCTTTATATTGCGCCACATTCTCCGTCAGCGGGCGAAAATATTCCGGATCAACATCAGGAATAGTCGCAACCCGGCAGTCATTAGCACGCCTGGAAGCATCACGCGTCAACCATGTTACTTTATCCCGCTGCAGGTCAAACGTACTCCGACAATTTTTACCGAACGCATAACGTTTCTCCCCGTCTTTATCGCGATAAATTAGCAGTGAACCGGCTATCCAGCGCACAATATGAAAGGTATCCGGATCGGCGTTGATGGCATCTCCATTCACAAAGACCTGTGATTTAGTCCGCCAGATTGTATCCCAGGGTCCCGGATTACTTTTGCTTTGGCAGCTATTGGGGGAAAATAAAATAATTCGTCGGTCCCAGGATTTAACGCCAAGAATAGAATACCCTTGCGCACTGCCCAACCAGTGCCCCTGAAAGTAAATATTGTGACGATCTTTCAGCACATCCGCGGAATCACCTGAACCGCCGACTTGTTGCAACGAATCCATATCGACCTGCTTTTCGTCGCGATTATCATCCGTGCGTTCACCATCAAAATAGAGACTATCTTTATCGGCGGCAAAACGCCCCCACGCGCGGAATGTTGCAACATCAACTTTCGGTGTTCCCGGCGGGTTCTGGACTATTTTCCCTGCCCATAAAATATGGCGGCCATCGGTTAACCAGTCGAAACGCCAGCCGCCATTTGACCGATAGCCAGAGAAGGGAGCCACCCGCACAAAATCATTATTGATATCATCAGGTGAATCGTATTCACCATCAGTGCCGTTGGGTACGCGGCGAAGTTGTTTGAACTTTACCTGCGGCAAATGAATATCCGGAAAATCGATACCGTAACCGTCACTATCTTCAACGATATATTTTGTGCCTTGCCCCCACGGCTGGTAGTAAAACGCAGCATAAGGCACGCCGGAGCAGGCTATCGAAGCGGTTGAAAATAAAGCCAGTGCGAGACAAACGGGTTTAATTGGCAACATAGCATCATCCTGAAGCTGTTAGCGTGTAAGAGGTTATTTAAATAAGGGTTTCAGACCGCTCGGGGGTTGCTTCACCGTAGACCATTCTGCTGAAATGGGGTTGTAACGCAGCCATTCAGTTTGCTCGTAGTGTTTTCCGTCGATTGTGGTTAATCCACTAAGTTCGTGACTGTAGAGTTGCCCGTCTGTAGTGATATACATGTAGCCAGTTACCATGCTTTCCCTATCTAATAATTCAAAAACATCCTCTGGCTTGGGTGTTATCAGTTCACCTTCACCTAATGCATTGGTTTTAACCTTATAGAATTGATCTTTGTAATAGCCTACCGACCCGGTAAGTAAGGTAAAATATTCCGGATCAACTCCTTTAAGCGTTTCATAAACACAATCACTGCCCGCAGGCGTCGCTTCTTGTTTGAGCCTGGACACATTCTTCAAACCGATATTAAATAACGCACAACTGTGACCAATATCTTCCAACGTATAGTCATGCTCGCCGCTTTTATCGCGATAAACTAACCGTTCGCCAGGCATCCAGCGGATTATCTGAAAGGTTTTGCGATCGGCGGGCAGCGGCTTGCCATTAACAATCACCTGCGAATTTGTCATTACAACAAATTGCAGGGATGAATCATGCCGCAGGATTTGAAACCCGTCAGCGCTGCCCAACCAGTGCCCCTTATGCCAAAGACTATTTTTATCACGCAGTAAATTCCAGATGTCCGTCTCTTCAAGCGTTGACATATCCACCTGCTTATCACCGCTATTATCATCGGTACGCTGGCCGTCAAAATAGATACTGCGTTTATCAGCAGCGAAAGCGCCGAATGCCTTAAAACTGGCGGCATCGACATTAGGTTCACCGGATGGATTTTTCAGGACTTTGCCTGCCCAAAGGACAGAACGTCCATCGGTGAGCCAGGTATGCTGGCAATCCCCCTCGTCATCACAGTCGAACTTATCGGGATTAAAATCGGAGAGCAGCCGGGTTTCTTGTTTATTGGCTAAATTGGCAATGCGCCAGAGGCGGGAAAAATTAACGTCTGGTAATTCGGAGAGGATCTCATCTTCTTTTCCCTTCTGTTCGGCAACGTAAACCGTGCCTTTTTCATGCTGGCGGTAATAAAAATCCGCGCCCCAGGAAGGTGAAATGGAGAGAGGTAATGCGGCGATTAATAACCAACTGCGCTTAACCATAGTGAACTCTGCAACGAGTGGCAAAGATTCACGGTAAGCTCGCGCCTGAGGGCTGTCTATGATGGTAGATATTTTTAAGAATATATAAAGACAAAGGCACCCGCAGGTGCCTTTCAGAGCTATAAACGCAGCATTACTTCGCCATGCGTTTTTTACCAATAAACAACCAGCCCAGCCCCAGAGCGATAAACCACAGCGGGGTAACCAGCAGCGCCTGGCGGGTATCATCTTCCAGTGTCAGCAGCACGACCACGAACACAAAGAATGCCATACATACCCAGCACATCAGCTTGCCGAGCGGCATCTTGTAGATTGATTTCTCATGCAAGTGCGGACGCTGTTTGCGATACACCAGGTACGAGCAAAGGATAATCGTCCAGACGAACATAAACAGAATCGCGGAAACGGTCGTGATCATCGTGAACGCGCCAATCACGCTGGGATTCACATACAACATCACCACGCCGCCGAGCAGACAGATACAAGAGAAGGTCAGCCCTTTCGCGGGTACTGCGCGCTTAGAGAGTTTAGCGAACGCTTTCGGTGCCACACCTTCCTGCGCCAGACCAAACAGCATACGACTGGTAGAGAAGACGCCGCTGTTAGCGGAAGAAGCGGCAGAGGTCAGCACCACAAAGTTGATCACGCTGGCAGCCGCAGGCAAACCTACCAACACAAACAGCTCAACGAACGGGCTTTTCTCCGGGACTACCGAACTCCACGGCGTCACGGACATAATAACAATCAGCGCGAAGACATAGAACATAATGATACGGATCGGAATGGAGTTAATCGCGCGTGGCAGTGATTTCTCTGGATCTTTGGTTTCCGCAGCTGTTGTACCTACCAGCTCAATCCCTACGAAAGCGAAAACCGCTATCTGGAATCCGGCAAAGAAGCCACTTAAACCTTTCGGGAACCAGCCGCCATCATTCCACAAATGCGCGAATGACGCTTCCACACCGGTCGGTGACTGAAAGTGCATCGCCACCATGACCAGGCCGACGACAATCAGCGACACAATGGCGACGATTTTGATCATCGCAAACCAGAACTCCATCTCACCGAACATTTTCACGGTGGCGAGGTTGAGCGTCAGCAGCAGCACTATCACCGCCAGCGAGGCGACCCAGTCGGAGAGCTCGGGGAACCAGAACTGAGCATAAGCCGTGATCGCCACCACGTCTGCCATACCGGTTACAACCCAGCAGAACCAGTAAGTCCAGCCGGTGAAATATCCTGCCCACGGCCCGAGTAAATCGGAAGCGAAGTCACTAAAAGATTTGTATTCCAGATTCGAAAGCAGCAATTCCCCCATTGCCCGCATCACGAAAAAGAGCATAAAACCGATGATCATATAAACGAAAATGATCGACGGCCCGGCAAGGCTAATCGTTTTGCCGGACCCCATAAACAACCCCGTACCAATGGCACCGCCAATGGCAATAAGCTGAATATGTCGGTTTGTGAGATTGCGCCGTAGCGACTGTTCAGCCGGAGCCTGATCATCGGCAACGACTTTTACCTGATCTACCATGTTTTTTTCTTCCTGTACCTGTCTGTGTTGTTCAGGCTCTACGGCCTTTAGTCAGTCTATGATACGACGAATCTGTATCGGGACTCATCGATATTAGGTAACAATACGCGGGATGAATACTAAGATTTAGATCTAATGTTAATTTTATGTTTAAAGTGAGTGTCATATCACGGTGATAACGCGAAACAGCTCACAAAAATACACGCTTACGCGGTCTTTGCAACACAAAATAGCGCCGTTTGGCAAACTGAAGGGTTTATTGCTGAATGCCTGCTCCCCTCTGGCTCGAGGGGAACAGAATGCGCTGCTTAGAGGATTTCCAGCAGTTCGACTTCAAACACCAGGGTGCTGAACGGAGGGATGGATGCGCCTGCGCCGCGCTCGCCATATGCCAGTTCCTGCGGGATAGTCAGTTCCCATTTAGAACCTACCGGCATCAGAGTCAGTGCTTCAATCCAGCCAGGGATCACGCCATTAACCGGGAATTCAGCGGGTTCACCACGAGCAACGGAGCTGTCAAACACGGTGCCGTCGATCAGTTTACCGGTGTAATGAACACGAACGCGGTCGGTACGTGCCGGAATTGCGCCTTCACCCTGGTTGATCACGCGGAATTGCAGGCCAGATTCGGTGCTATTCACACCTTCTTTTTTGGCGTTTTCTTCCAGGTATTTCACACCTTCAGCAGCCATCGCCTGGAAACGCTGACGACGAACGGCATCGGCGCGTTCGTGGATTTCACGCAGCGCGCGGTGCACCACATCAACCGGAACAGCCGGATGTTTGCCTTCCAGCGCATCAGCAATGCCTGCAACCAGTGCTTCTGGCAGCAGCCCTTCCAGGCCAGATTCACTCAGTTGTTGCCCTACCTGCAAACCAATGCCGTAGCTTGCTTGCGCTTCGATGGTGTCAAAAGTTGGGGTGGTCATCGTATTTCCTTTCTTAGGGTATAAAGTAGCGGGCAGCATATCAGCCACACTTCTTTGGGTAAAACTTTGTCGCGGGAATGATGACAAATCCCGGGGAAAAAGAAACAATAGCAATATCCCGTATGAATATAATAAAGGCGGGTTTACCACGGACATCATAGCGTTAGCTTATTCATAGGCTATGATTGAGGAACAAGACGCGGAGCAGGAGGAAACCATGCCCGGGCGCTTTGAACTAAAACCAACCCTGGAGAAAGTCTGGCACGCGCCGGACAATTTTCGCTTCATGGACCCGCTGCCGCCGATGCATCGTCGGGGGATCATTATTGCCGCCATTGTATTGGTGGTCGGATTTCTGCTTCCATCTGATGATACGCCCAACGCGCCGGTGGTGACGCGTGAAGCGCAGTTAGATATTCAGTCGCAATCACAACCGCCGACAGAAGAACAGCTGCGGGCGCAATTAGTCACCCCACAAAATGATCCTGATCAGGTGGCTCCGGTCGCTCCAGAACCTATACAGGAAGGCCAGCCAGAAGAGCAGCCGCAAACTACCCAAACGCAACCATTCCAGCCAGATAGCGGAATTGATAATCAATGGCGCTCTTACCGTGTCGAACCCGGTAAAACGATGGCGCAGCTGTTCCGCGACCACGGACTGCCCGCTACCGATGTCTATGCAATGGCGCAGGTAGAAGGCGCGGATAAGCCGCTGAGTAATTTGCAAAACGGGCAGATGGTGAAAATCCGCCAGAACGCCAGCGGCGTGGTGACGGGCTTAACCATTGATACGGGGAATAATCAACAGGTCCTGTTTACCCGTCAGCCGGATGGCAGTTTTATTCGCGCGCGGTAGATGAAGGGTCAACCAGAAGCCAGCTAAGGAGCGTCTCTTTGATGACCTTACGTCTGGCTTCCAGTGCCTGAGGTGAAACCATACTGATATGTTGACATCCTCCACGCCCTGAAGGACGTGGATCCCTGCTACGTTCAGGCTGTCGCCTAAATCATTTCGGGGGGTTCCTGCTTCAACGAGCGGCCTGACTGCACCATCTCTCCACAGGCAAGAACGGCGTGCCCCGCCGCTAAAATGTTACGAGCGCCATTTACATCGGCGTTCGCTGTATATCCACATGCCTGGCATCTGAATTTACTTTGTGACAGGCGATTTTCTTTCGCTGTATGACCACAGCACGCGCAACGCTGGCTTGTGTACGCTGGCGGAACAGCAAGCACCTGACCGCCACGCCAGAGCTGCTTGTACTCAAGCTGGCGGCGCATTTCATACCAGCCCTGATCCAGTATCGAACGGTTTAAACCTGATTTTGCCCGGACATTGCGCCCCGGCTGGCTGACCGTACCCGCTGCTGACTTTGACATGTTGCTGACCTTCAAATCCTCAATGACTATCATTGCGTGGTTTTTGCTGACGGTCGTTGTGACTTTGTGAAGGTAGTCCCTGCGGATATTTGCGATACAGGAATGCAGTCGCTGTATTTTGCGTTTCTGCTTCTGCCAGTTATTGCTGAATTTGACCTTGCGGCTTAACTGTCGCTGAAGTCTCGCCAGCTTCTTCTGGTTTTTCTGAAAACTGTTTACAGGCTCAAAGACTGTGCCATCTGACAGCGTGGCGAGTTTAGCCACGCCAGCATCCAGCCCGACCATTGATGCTGAAGGGTGAACCGGAGTTGATACTTCATTTTCAGTCTGAATACTGATGTACCACTTACCGCAGGACTGGCTGACAGTGACATTTTTCACAACACCCGTGACCTGACGGCTATTCCGGTAGCGCATCCAGCCAAGTTTCGGCAGAAAAATACGGCTGTTTTCCTGATCGAGCTTAACGCCCTGCGGGTAGCGGAATGCATCATTCTGTCCCCGCTTTTTGAATCGGGGAAAAGCAGCCCGCTTCTGGAAGAAGTTTTTGTAAGCCCGCTCAAGGTCTTTCAGTGACTGTTGCAATGGCTGTGAGGGCGAATCTTTAAGCCATTGCGTTTCAGTGGCGTTTTTCCACTCAACCAGCCAGGAAGCCATTTTCCCGTAAGGGATGTATTTATTACCGGCCTCATGATTCTCATTCTGACGTGCCAGAGCACGATTGAAAACGAAACGACATGCGCCTGCGAAGCGCCTCATTTCACGCTCCTGTTGACCACCGGGTCTTAACTGGAATTTAAATGCCTGTAGTCGTTTCACAGGCCAAATGATACTTTGGTCTGTGAGAAAAGAAACCGATATCCGGCGTGGAAGGCATTGTGTTTTCCTGATGCATGTTCACCAGGTCTTTGTCACCAAATACCGACGTCAGATTTTTGACCATGACGCGACAGAAAAACTACGCACTTACTTTTCAAATGTATGTGCTGATTTTGAAGCTGAACTGGTTGAAATGGATGGCGAACCAGATCACGTCCAT
>NZ_JBJQJO010000024.1:0-80907 GCF_046487395.1 Escherichia sp. WS1450 | reverse complement strand
GGGGAATGCCGGCAGAGCAGCGGCTTGCTGAACGTCAGCGAAAAACGAAACCGCTGTTGAAATCCCTGGAAAGCTGGTTGCGTGAAAAGATGAAGACCCTGTCGCGACACTGAGAGTTGGCGAAGGCGTTCGCGTACGCACTTAACCAGTGGCCGGCACTGACGTACTATGCGAACGATGGCTGGGTGGAAATCGACAACAACATCGCTGAAAATGCCCTGCGGGCGGTAAGTCTGGGTCGTAAAAACTTCCTGTTCTTCGGCTCTGACCATGGTGGTGAGCGGGGAGCGCTACTGTACAGCCTGATCGGGACGTGCAAACTGAATGACGTGGATCCAGAAAGCTACCTTCGCCATGTGCTTGGCGTCATAGCAGACTGGCCGGTCAACCGGGTCAGCGAACTGCTTCCGTGGCGCATAGCACTGCCAGCTGAATAACACATCCCCGTCAATACGGCTCTCGCTGTACGCTTACTAATGAAGCGACATCTGAACACCAGTTACCGGCTGGTATGGAATCACGTCACGGGCACCTTCGCGGTGGCCTCTGAACTGGCCCGCACGCGGGGGAAGCGTGCGGGCGTGGCTGCCGCACTGTCCCTTGCTGCAGTCATGTCAGCGCCCGCGCCGGCTGCTGACAGCGCTGTACAGGCAGGAGATACAGTGAATGGCGGTACGCTGACAAATCACGACAACCAGATTGTCTTCGGTACGGCCAGTGGCATGACCATTAGTACCGGGCTGGAGCTGGGGCCGGACAGTGAGGAAAACAACGGTGGGCAGTGGATAGATAATGGCGGGACAGCCAGCAACACCACGGTCACCGCAAATGGTCGTCAGGTTGTGATGACGGGCGGTACAGCCACTGACACCGTTATCCATGCCGGCGGGGGGCAGAGCCTCCGGGGGCAGTCGGTGAACACCACCCTGAACGGTGGTGAGCAGTGGGTACATCAGGGAGGCAGTGCTGTCGGTACTGTCATTAACCGCGACGGTTATCAGACCGTTAAACCCGGCGCAGTGGCAACCGACACCGTTGTGAATACCGGCGCTGAAGGCGGGCCGGACTCTGATAACGATGCCACCGGTCAGCTCGTGGCAGGGATGGCACTCTCCACCACCGTGAACAGAAACGGGCGGCAGGTCATTGCGGGCGAAGGTATGGCAGGAGAAACCACCATACAGGCCGGTGGCGACCAGTCGGTACATGGTCACGCTCTGTCCACCACCCTTAACGGCGGCAACCAGTATGTTCATCAGGGCGGTGTGGCACAGAACACGGTGATTAACGACGGTGGCTGGCAGGTGGTGAAGACGGGAGCGGTGGCTGAGAATACCACCATCAATTAGAAAGGAAAGCTGCAGGTGAATGCCGGTGGTAAGGCCACCGCCGTCACCCAGAATACGGGCGGTGCGCTGGTTACCGGTACGGCAGCCACCGTCTCCGGCACAAACCGTGCGGGCCACTTTTCCGTGGCAGACGGAAAGGCTGACGGCGTGCTGCTGGAGTCAGGCGGTCGTCTTGATGTACTGAACGGTCACACGGCCACTGACACCCGGGTGGATGACGGGGGCACGCTGGCAGTCCTGACCGGTGGTACAGCCACCACGGTATCCATGGGCAGAGGCGGTATGCTGCTGGCCGATTCCGGTGCCACTGTCAGCGGTCAGTATGACGGTGGAGGTGCCTTCAGTATCGGCAGCGGACACGCCTCAGGACTCGCGCTGGGCAAGGGAAGCGCCTTTACCCTGAAGGCCGGCGACAGCGCCCGTGACACCACCGTGAACGGCGGGCAGCTCACCGCGCAGGGCGGAACCCTGACCGGCACCACCACGCTGAATAACGGTGCCACGCTGACCCTCTCCGGGAAGACGGTGAATGACGGCACCCTGGTCACCCGTGAAGGCGATGCGCTTCTGCAGGGGGGCGTACTCACCGGTAACGGCAGGGTGGAAAAATCAGGAAGCGGCACACTCACTGTCAGCAACACCACTCTCACCCGGAACGCCGTCAGCCTTAACGAAGGCGCACTGACGCTGGCCGACAGTACCGTCACCACGGATATCATTGCCCGGCGCGGTACCACCCTGAGCCTGACCGGCAGCACCGTGCTGACCGGTGCCATTGACCCCACGGATGTCACCCTCACCTCCGGTGCCACCTGGAACATTCCGGACAACGCCACGGTGAAATCGGTGGTGGATGAACTCCGTCATGCCGGGAAGATTAACTTCGTCAGCACCCGCAGCGGAGCCTTCACGCCGGCCACCCTGACGGTGAAAAATCTCCGGGGACAGAACGGCAGCATCACCCTGCGTGTCCGCCCTGACCTGGCACAGCACAATGCCGACAGGCTGGTGATTGACGGTGGCAGTGCCACCGGGAAAACCACCCTGAACCTGGTGAACGCCGGCAACAGTGCGTCGGGGCTGGCGACCACCGGTAAGGGCATTCAGGTGGTGGAGGCCATTAATGGTGCCACCACGGAGGAAGGCGCTTTTGTTCAGGGCAACCCGCTGCAGGCCGGGGTGTATGACTACACCCTGACCCGTGACGGTGACCAGAGCTGGTATCTGCGCAGTGAAACGCGTTATCGCGCGGAAGTCCCCCTGTACGCCTCCATGCTGACGCAGGGGATGGACTACGACCGGATTCTGGCAGGCTCCCGCAGCCATCAGAGCGATGTGAACGGTGAAAATAACAGCGTCCGCCTCAGCATTCAGGGCGGTCATCTCGGTCACGGTAACAACGGCGGTATTGTCCGTGGGGCCACGCCGGAAAGCAGCGGCAGCTATGGCTTCGTCCGTCTGGAGGGGGACCTGCTGAGAACAGAGGTTGCCGGTATGTCTGTGACCGCAGGGGTATATGGTGCTGCGGGTCATTCTGCCGTTGATGTCAGGGATGATAACGGCTCCCGCGCCGGCACGGTCCGGGATGATGCCGGCAGCCTGGGCGGATACCTGAATCTGGTACACACGTCCTCCGGCCTGTGGGCTGACCTTGTGGCACAGGAAACCCGCCACAGCATGAAAGCGTCATCGGACAGTAACGACTTCCGCGCCCGGGGCCGGGGCTGGCTGGGCTCACTGGAAGCCGGTCTGCCCTTCAGTATCACTGACCATCTGATGCTGGAGCCACAACTGCAGTACACCTGGCAGGGACTCTCCCTGGATGACGGCCAGGATAACGCCGGTTATGTGAAGTTCGGGCATGGCAGTGCACAACATGTGCGTGCCGGTTTCCGTCTGGGCAGCCACAACGATATGAGCTTTGGTGAAGGCAGCTCATCCCGTGACACCCTGCGCGGCAGTGCCAGACACAGTGTGAGTGAACTGCCGGTGAACGGGTGGGTACAGCCTTCTGTTATCCGCACCTTCAGCTCCCGGGGAGACATGAGCATGGGTACAGCCGCAGCCGGCAGTAACATGATGTTCTCACCGTCACAGAATGGCACATCACTGGACCTGCAGGCCGGACTGGAAGCCCGTGTCCGGGAAAATATCACCCTGGGTGTTCAGGCCGGTTATGCCCGCAGCGTCAGCGGCAGCAGCGCTGAAGGTTATAACGGTCAGGCCACGCTGAATGTGACTTTCTGACAATTCTGCATTGCCTCTTTGTGGTCCCGGTCATCATGATCGGGACCCGGACCGGCGCAACGGATATTCAACGCCACATTCGCTGGCATTAACAATAACATGATATTTATCAGGGGGACTATGTTACAGATAGTCGGCGTGCTGATCCTGCTTATCGCAGGATTTGCCATTCTTCGCTTTTTGTTCAGAGCATTAACCAGCACAGCGTCTGTGCTGGCAGGACTCATATTGCTGTGTCTGTCCGGTCCGGCTTTACTGGCTGGCTGTATCACTGAACGCATACCCCGGTTATTTCATATTCGCTGGCGGGCGGCGTTCCGGGAGGAATGATTGCAGTGGTATCAGGAAAAATTGCCGGTACTCTGGCTGAAGAGGAGCGCATCAAAATTCCTGCCATGATTCAGGAGCAGGTGACGTGGCTTGCCGTCAGTTTCCTGCTGACCGAAAATGAAACTGAAAATCTGAACGCGAATCTGGCCCGTGTTATCGATCAGAATGCTCTGGAGATCATTTTCGCCGCCAGCGTACAGCAACGGGCAGCGACCAATATGTGAATCAAACCACTGGTAGTCAGTATCATCAGGCAACGCTCTGTTATGGAATATGAAGCATCACATCCCGGCAATATGGTTAACCACCCGGAAGAGGCATTACCCCCTGCGTGTCTGGCATAACGAGCATTCTGCTCCTTTACGTTTATTCCTTATTTTCCGGAATCAGATCCCGGTTAATACACCGGAATACCACCATGATGAAAGAAGTAAATACCATGATTCAGCCTCTTCCACACTTTGTGGCAGAGGCTATTAATCAGGAGAAACCAGAAATACCGGATCACACAGAGTACGTCTTAAGCGAAGACCTTTCTCACACGTGCAGGCGGTTTCTGCCATAACAGCTTACCGCAATGTATTTATCGAAGATGACCCGGGAACACATTTCCGGCGGCTTCACCTCAATGCTGAAGGACTTCGGTAAACCCTCATTCATTTCATCCATCAGGCCGCGTCTTCTCCGGGAGACGCGGCTTTTTCATTGATTACGTCAGTCAGTCTTAACCACTGATAAGGAGCAAAGTATGCGATTAGCCAGTCGTTTTGGTTATGCGAACCAGATACGCCGTGACCGTCCGCTGACACATGAAGAACTGATGCACCATGTGCCCGGGATTTTCGGGGAAGATAAGCACACCTCCCGGAGCCGGAACTATACATACATCCCCACCATTACCGTGCTGGAAAGCCTGCAGCGGGAAGGCTTTCAGCCCTTCTTTGCCTGCCAGACCCGCGTGCGGGACCCGGGACGTCGGGGATACACAAAGCACATGCTGCGTCTGCGCCGTGACGGGGAGATAAACGGGCAGCATGTCCCGGAAATCATTCTGCTCAACTCCCATGACGGTACCTCCAGCTACCAGATGCTGCCGGGTTACTTCCGGTTCGTGTGTCAGAACGGGTGCGTCTGCGGTCAGTCTCTCGGAGAGGTGCGTGTGCCACACCGGGGAAACGTGGTGGACAGGGTCATCGAAGGGGCTTACGAAGTGGTGGGGGTTTTTGACCGGATTGAGGAGAAGCGTGATGCCATGCAGTCGCTGATTTTACCACCACCGGCTCGCCAAGCGCTGGCACAGGCCGCCCTGACTTACCGTTATGGTGACGAACATCAGCCCGTCACCACCGCTGACATTCTGACGCCACGACGCCGGGAGGATTACGGTAAGGACCTGTGGAGTGCTTATCAGACCATCCAGGAGAATATGCTCAAGGGTGGTCTTCAGGGGCGCAGTGCAAAAGGAAAACGTATCCACACCCGGGCCATTCACAGCATTGACACCGACATTAAGCTCAACCGCGCATTGTGGGTGATGACGGAAACGCTGCTGGAGAGCCTGCGCTGATTAACGCGACGCTGTCAGTGCCCTGTCTTTTCTCTCTTATTCACTTATTCATTCACTTATTTCCTTAATTCACTTGTTCACTTATTCACTTAAGGATTTCACTTATGAAAACGGTTTCGCATGACTCTGTTTCCGCAACCACTGCATCCGGGAATAATCCACCTCAGCTGGTTGCCAGCCCAGTGCCTGACGAACAGCGCATCAGCTTCTGGCCGCAGCACTTTGGCCTCATTCCGCAGTGGGTGACCCTTGAGCCCCGAATCTTCGGCTGGATGGACCGTCTGTGTGAAGACTACAGTGGGGGTATCTGGAATATGTACACCCTGAACAACGGCGGCGCATTTATGGCTCCCGAACCGGGTGACGATGATGACGAAACATGGGCACTGTTTAACACCATGAACGGCAACCGCGCGGAAATGAGCCCTGAAGCCGCCGGCATTGCCGCCTGCCTGATGGCCTACAGTCATCACGCCTGCCGTACGGAGCATTATGCCATGACGGTCCATTATTACCGGCTGCGGGATTACGCCCTGCAGCATCCGGAATGCAGCGCCATTATGCGCATCATCGACTGAGGGGTGAGGTTATGCAACAGATTTCCTTTCTGCCCGGCGCGATGACGCCCGGCGAGCGCAGCCTCATTCAGCGGGCCCTGAAAACCCTGGACCGCCATCTTCATGAACCCGGCGTGGCCTTCACCTCCACGCATGCGGCACGGGAATGGCTGATTCTGCACATGGCGGGACTGGAGCGGGAAGAGTTCCGGGTGCTGTACCTGAACAACCAGAATCAGCTGATTGCCGGTGAAACCCTCTTCACCGGTACCATCAACCGCACGGAAGTGCATCCCCGGGAGGTGGTTAAACGCGCCCTGTACCACAATGCCGCTGCCGTGGTGCTGGCGCACAATCATCCGTCCGGTGAGGTCACACCCGGTAAGGCAGACCGCCTTATCACTGAACGTCTGGTACAGGCACTGGCCCTGGTGGATATCCGGGTACCGGACCATTTGATAGTCGGTGGCAGCCGGGTGTTCTCCTTTGCGGAACACGGTCTGCTTTAATCCGTCACCGTCACAGCCACCTTCATATTGTCACTTCAGTTTCTCTTTCTCAGCTGTTTCTCACTTTCACATTCAGGAGGACTGTTCTCATGAAAATCATCACCCGTGGTGAAGCCATGCGCGTTCACCGTCAGTATCCGTCATCCCGTCTTTTTCCGTTCTGTACCGGTAAATACCGCTGGCACGGCAGTGCTGAAGCGTATACCGGTCGTGAAGTGCAGGATATCCCCGGTGTGCTTGCCGTGTTTGCCGAACGCCGGAAGGACAGTTTTGGCCCGTATGTCCGGCTAATGAGCGTCACCCTGAACTGAGTCAGTGGAGATGCGGATGAGCAGAATTATCATCACCACCGTGTATACGCCGGATGAACTTTCCGCCACAGCACGGGAGAAGGCCCGTGAATGGTACCGTCAGCATCATGCTGACAGCAACTGGTATGAAAACGTGTATGAGGACTTCAGGACGGTCTGTGAGATTGTCGGGATTGCCCTCCGCCAGCGTGTTATCCGGCTCAGCAACGGCAGGTTTATGGAAGAGCCGTGCATCTGGTTCAGCGGATTCTGCAGCCAGGGGGACGGAGCCTGTTTTGAAGGACGCTGGCGCTGGCAGCCAGCGGCACCCCGGAAAATCAGGGAATATGCCCCGCAGGACCGTGAGCTTCATCGTATCGCGGATGCCCTGCAGGCGGTGCAGAAGCGTAACTTCCGGCAGCTTCAGGCTGAAATCCGCCACCGGGGACACTACTGCCATCCGTACAGCATGGATATCACCGTCACCCGGGACAGTCCGACCGGACAGGCAATGACAGCCAGCGCGGAAACCGTTGTCTGTGACGCCCTGCGGGACCTTGCCTTCTGGTTATACAGTCAACTGGAAAACGAGTACGACTGGCTGACCTCAGACGACGCCGTGGATGAGGCCCTTCTCATCAACGGATACACCTTCACCGAAGCCGGTCTGCGCGCCGGCTGACCCGTCATTGTTAAAACCATTCTTAACCGATTATCAGTGAGGACTTTATCATGTCAGACACACTCACCGGGACAACGCATCCTGACGACAACAGCGACCGCCCCTGGTGGGGACTGCCCTGCACCGTGACACCCTGTTTTGGTGCCCGTCTGGTGCAGGAGGGTAACCGCCTGCATTACCTTGCAGACCGCGCCGGTATCAGAGGCCGGTTCAGCGACGCAGATGCGTACCACCTGGACCAGGCCTTTCCGCTGCTGATGAAACAGCTGGAACTCATGCTCACCAGCGGTGAACTCAGTCCCCGCCATCAGCATACCGTGACACTGTATGCGAAAGGGCTGACCTGCGATGCCGACACCCTCGGCAGTTGTGGTTACGTGTATATCGCCATTTATCCGACACCGGCAACACCCTGAACCACCGCATAACCCCGGACAGCACTTCTTTATCATCACCTGTTACAGAGTACTTAAGATGAAAACATTCCCCGACACACACGTACGGGCAACATCGCGCTGCCCGTCTCCGGTTGAAATCTGGCAGACACTGCTCACCCGGCTGCTGGACCAGCACTACGGCCTCACGCTGAATGACACACCGTTCGCCGATGAACGTGTGATTGAGCAGCATATTGAGGCGGGTATTTCACTGTGTGATGCGGTGAACTTTCTTGTGGAAAAATACGCGCTGGTGCGTACCGACCAGCCGGGATTCAGCGCAGGAGCTTCATCGCAGTTAATCAGCAGCATTGATATTCTCCGGGCCCGCCGGGCGACCGGCCTGATGACCCGCAGCCACTACAGAATGGTGAACAACATCACCCTGGGTAAACACTGTGAGGTGAAACCATGAAACTGTCCCTGACACTGGAAGCCGACAGCGTTAACGTACAGGCACTGAACATGGGGCGCATTGTCGCTGACGTCGATGGTGTTAATCTCGCTGAACTGATTAACGTGGTCTGCGATAATGGCTGTTCCCTTCGTGTTGCTGATGAATCTGACCGGACCTCAGCAGACTGCATGCCACCATTTGCGGCCCTTACCGGCATACGCTGCAGTACCGCACATATCACGGAGCAGGACAATGCCTGGCTGTACTCGCTGTCGCATCAGACGAATGACAACGGCGAATCAGAATGGATTCATTTTACAGGCAGCGGATATCTGTTACGTACTGATGCGTGGTCGTACCCGGCTCTGCGGCTTAAACGCCTGGGTCTGTCAAAAACGTTTCGTCGTCTGGTTGTCACTCTCATCCGGCGTTATGGCGTCAGTCTCATTCATCTGGATGCCGGCGCTGAATGTCTGCCGGGTTTTCCCACTTTCGACTGGTAACCGGGACAAAAGACACCGTATGAAATCATTAACCACAGAAACAGCACCGGATATTCTGATTGCGTGGCTGCAGGACAATATCGACTGCGGCTCCTGCATTATCTTCGACAACGATGAGGATAAAACGGATTCGGCAGCACTGTTGCCCTGTATCGAACAGGCCAGGGAGGATATCCGCACCCTGCGCCAGCTGCAGCTTCAGCACCAGAACCTGTGAGTCTCACTCATCATCTCACTCACCACGATTCATTCCACTGACGCCAGTCCGAATACGGCTGGCGTTTTCATTTATCTGCAAAAAGGAATATCGGTTATGTCTGATATCACAGTCTCCCGTCCGGAAACGCTTAACGGACATACGGACGTTATCTGCTCAACCAGTATCCGGCACGTTGTGACGGTACGGAATGAAGCACTGCAACAAACCGAAAGGCTTATCCGGCAACTGGCAGAAATCTCAGTAATGACAGAAAGCATCGGAGGTAAAACGGCCCGGGACTGGGCCGTGAAACAGGATTTTCGCTGTGGCTGCTGGCTGATGGAAAAACCGGAAACCGCAATGAAAGCCATCACCCGGAACCTTGACCGTGAAATCTGGCGTGACCTGATGCAACGCTCCGGGATGCTGAGTCTGATGGATGCACAGGCGCGTGATGAATGGTACCGTTCACTGGAGGAGGATAATTTTCCGGAAATCAGCGAAGCGAATATCCTGAGTACGTCTGAACAACTGCACCGTAACAGGGATGAAATGGCTGAACGGGGCGTCATCAACCTCTTCAGAGGACTGAGCCGGACGCACAACAGCGGGTCACCCTGTAAATTCGGCAGTAAGATTATCCTCAACAACCTGGTGAAATGGGACTGGTGGGGATTTGGTCTGAACCATGGTCCGCAGGCCGGGCGGCTTGCCGACCTGGAAAGGATACTGTATCTGTTCAGCGGTAAACCCATACCCACTGACCGGGACAATATCCTCATTCGTCTGGATGAGCACATCCGGTCCGTTCAGGGTGAAGCATGCTATGAGGATGAGATGTTCAGCATCAGATACTTCAGGAAAGGCTCCGCGCATATCACGTTCAGGAAACCGGAACTGGTTGACAGACTGAATGATATTATCGTCAGACACTATCCTGACATGCTGGCAGTATAGCTTTGCCCTGTATGCTCAAAGATCGGAAATTGTCTGATAAGATGTGATCGAGGCTCATACAAACCGGTTTCAGATGGCATACCCTGTGGCATACTGCCTGGAAGGAAAAATAAAAAAAGCGCATGTTAAACAATAACATGCGCTCAATATCTGGCGGTGAGGGGGGGATTCGAACCCCCGATACGTTGCCGTATACACACTTTCCAGGCGTGCTCCTTCAGCCACTCGGACACCTCACCAAATTGTCGTTCCTGTCTTGCTGGAACGGGCGCTAATTTAGGGAAATCATGACCTGAGGTCAACAAACTTTTTTAAAAAATCGCGCGTTTATTCAAACTTCAATCAATATGCAGTTTTAATAAGCGAAATCTGCTTTTTTTGCCACCGACCACGGATTTGTTATGCTGGTGGTCTTTGTAGATCATAACGATAAGTGCGAATAAATTTCGCGCAACGCTTTTCGGGAGTCTGTATGGATATCATCTTTTATCACCCAACGTTCGATACCCAATGGTGGATTGAGGCACTGCGCAAAGCTATTCCTCAGGCAAGAGTCAGAGCATGGAAAAGCGGAGATAATGACCCTGCTGATTATGCTTTAGTCTGGCATCCTCCAGTTGAAATGCTGGCAGGGCGCGATCTTAAAGCGGTGTTCGCACTCGGGGCCGGTGTTGATTCTATTTTGAGCAAGCTAAAGGCACACCCTGAAATGCTGAAGCCTTCTGTTCCACTTTTTCGGCTGGAAGATACCGGTATGGGCGAGCAAATGCAGGAATATGCTGTCAGTCAGGTGCTGCATTGGTTTCGACGTTTTGACGATTATCGCATCCAGCAAAATAGTTCGCATTGGCAACCGTTGCCTGAATATCATCGGGAAGATTTTACCATCGGCATTTTGGGCGCAGGCGTACTGGGCAGTAAAGTTGCACAGAGTCTGCAAACCTGGCGCTTTCCGCTGCGTTGCTGGAGTCGAACCCGTAAATCGTGGCCTGGCGTGCAAAGCTTTGCCGGACGGGAAGAACTTTCTGCATTTCTGAGCCAATGCCGGGTATTGATTAATTTGTTACCGAATACCCCTGAAACCGTCGGCATTATTAATCAACAATTAATCGAAAAATTACCGGATGGCGCGTATCTCCTCAACCTGGCGCGTGGTGTTCATGTCGTGGAAGATGACCTGCTCGCGGCGCTGGATAGCGGCAAAGTTAAAGGTGCAATGCTGGATGTTTTTAATCGCGAACCCTTACCGCCGGAAAGTCCGCTCTGGCTACATCCTCGCGTGGCGATAACACCACATGTCGCCGCAATTACCCGTCCCGCTGAAGCTGTGGAGTACATTTCTCGCACCATTGCCCAGCTCGAAAAAGGGGAGAGGGTCTGCGGGCAAGTCGACCGCGCACGCGGCTACTAATAAAGCATCAGGTTTCCTGCTATCCTTGGCGGGAATTGAATACAGGAGAGAGTTATGTATCCCGTCGACCTTCATATGCATACCGTTGCCAGCACGCATGCATATAGCACATTGAGTGATTACATTGCCCAGGCCAAACAAAAGGGCATTAAACTTTTTGCGATCACCGATCATGGCCCGGATATGGAAGATGCGCCGCATCACTGGCACTTCATTAACATGCGTATCTGGCCGCGAGTGGTTGATGGGGTTGGGATCCTGCGCGGCATCGAAGCTAACATTAAAAATGTTGACGGTGAAATTGACTGCAGTGGCAAAATGTTTGATTCGCTGGATCTGATTATTGCCGGTTTTCATGAGCCGGTGTTTGCGCCGCATGACAAAGCGACTAATACGCAAGCGATGATCGCCACTATCGCCAGCGGCAATGTGCATATAATAAGCCATCCCGGAAATCCGAAATATGAAATAGATGTTAAAGCCGTTGCTGAAGCAGCTGCGAAACATCAGGTGGCGCTGGAAATCAATAATTCCTCATTTTTACACTCACGTAAGGGCAGTGAAGACAACTGTCGTGCGGTAGCCGCAGCGGTACGTGACGCTGGAGGTTGGGTGGCATTAGGTTCGGATTCTCACACCGCGTTTACCATGGGTGAATTTGAAGAGTGTCTTAAAATCCTCGACGCGGTAGATTTTCCGCCAGAGCGCATTTTGAATGTTTCTCCGCGCCGCTTACTGAACTTCCTTGAATCTCGCGGTATGGCACCGATTGCGGAATTTGCAGACCTTTAATTACTAGTAATGGAAATATATTAATGAACGAGTTTTCTATCCTCTGTCGTGTGCTGGGTTCGCTCTATTACCGCCAACCGCAAGATCCTTTACTGGTGCCGCTGTTTACCCTGATTCGTGAGGGGAAACTGGCTGCGAACTGGCCACTGGAGCAGGATGAGTTACTGACGCGTTTACAGAAAAGCTGTGATATGGCGCAAGTCTCTGCCGATTACAATGCGTTGTTTATCGGCGATGAATGTGCTGTGCCGCCATATCGTAGCGCATGGGTTGAGGGCGCGACGGAAGCGGAAGTGCGCGCTTTTCTTTCCGAACGGGGGATGCCATTAGCGGATACGCCAGCCGATCACATCGGCACATTGCTGCTCGCGGCTTCCTGGCTGGAAGATCAGTCAACGGAAGATGAGAGCGAAGCACTGGAAACACTGTTCAGTGAGTATCTGTTACCCTGGTGTGGTGCGTTCCTTGGCAAAGTGGAGGCCCATGCAACTACGCCTTTCTGGCGCACCATGGCACCGCTAACCCGCGATGCTATTAGTGCAATGTGGGACGAGCTGGAAGAAGATTCTGAAGAGTAAATGTGATCTGCATCACTCATAACTGCAACAGATAATTTGTTGTTGCATAAAATGTGTGCTCGATCTCATTCATGGCCGCGTTTTCTGCTATCATGCGCGGCATGAACATACTTCTCTCTATTGCAATCACAACAGGCATTCTCTCCGGTATCTGGGGATGGGTGGCTGTTTCCCTGGGCTTACTAAGCTGGGCGGGCTTCCTGGGCTGTACGGCCTACTTTGCCTGCCCGCAAGGTGGGCTGAAAGGGCTGGCGATCTCCGCTGCAACCCTGCTTAGTGGCGTGGTGTGGGCGATGGTCATTATTTACGGTAGTGCACTGGCACCACATCTGGAAATTCTCGGTTATGTCATAACCGGTATTGTCGCGTTTCTGATGTGTATTCAGGCGAAACAGCTGCTGCTTTCATTTGTTCCGGGGACGTTTATAGGCGCATGCGCGACGTTTGCCGGGCAGGGTGACTGGAAACTGGTGTTACCTTCGCTGGCGCTTGGACTGGTATTTGGTTACGCAATGAAAAACAGCGGCCTGTGGCTGGCGGCGCGTAGTACGAAGACCGCTCACCGTGAGCAGCAAATCAAAAATAAAGCGTGAGGGGCACTCACGCTTTCGCTTAAACAGTAAAATGCCGGATGATAATTCCGGCATTTTTATCTATCAGGATTCCGGTGGAACCGACATATGGCGGTATTTCACCAGAATGTCATTCTGCCGTTCTGCTTTATTTTGCAAATCCCACAGACCACGGTCGATACCATCATTAATCAGGAAAATGACCCCTGTTTCGATAGCCGACATCAGGCACAGCATCACGGGTTCGTTCGAGGTGTAACCCACTTCCCCTTCCAGCAAGCGCTGATAGTCAATAAAGCGGAAAACCCCGGCCTGAACTTCATAGGAAAGTATCGTCTTACTGGTGTTCACCGAGGAGAGGATCTCACCGGTACTCACATTGACGACGCGCAGGTTCACGGCAATCTGATCGAGCTGGTATTGCGTGTCGGCACCGATCCCAAAATATCTTGCCCCAACACCGCCCGATTTAACGTTGCTTTCATAACCGATAATCGAACCTTCAACCATGATATTTGCCGCCGTTAAAGATTGCAGCGGGATTCGGTTATTAATGGCAACCGTGCCGTTTTCTTGTGCCGCACGAATAATCTTGCGCTCGTTAAGCAGGTTTTGTAAGCCCTGGCGCTCCAGCGGTATAAACCAGCGAGAATCTTTCAATGCCGTGACCAGCATTGCCGTGGCGCTTTGCGGAACAGCAGTGGAGAAGTTACTTGCCGGGTAAGGTTTAAATTGCCCGGTTTCGTCCTGAATGTTGTATACCGAAACAAAGATCTTACCCGTCGGCGCTGGCAGATGGGTCAAATCTTTGTAGCTCTGAGCACGAGGCATTAATGTCGGTCTGGCGGCTTCTTTAGGCGGGGCGGTTAAGCATCCGCTCAGTAACATGACGGCAACCAAAAGAAATAAGCGCTGCATGATTATTTTCCTTATGAAGCTGGGGCTTAAAAATCGGTTGAGTTATTTTGTAAACCCGAAACCTGGATGGTCGAGGTTTGTCCGGTTTTACGATCTGTCACGTTCAACTGCAATTGACCATCGCGGTTAGCAATATCAACAATATAATCGTTGGTCACCATGCGGCCCGGTTTACCGGTATTAATATTCGACAGTAGCCCACCTAAAATTTGTGACTGGATGGCCTGAGTAAAGTTATCTAACGCTGAGGGTGTTTCAATACCATAGTCATCGTTATAGCTCGGATCTTTATACGAGTTTTGTGCCTGGGCGCTATTTAATAAAAAAGCGCCATTATTTGGGTTACCACCAAAGTTTGGATTACGGAACTGAAAAGTCATGGTTCCAGCCCAACTTAATGGCGAAATAAGCATGAGTAGAACTACTGCATGTTTGACACGCATTGCAGCCTCCGAACAATTTTTTATTTAGAATTCATCATGCGCCAAATCGCCCGTACTTAATAACGCCTGATTTATCTGGCGACGATTTAGTGCTTCTTCAGTTTGAATCAGTGCAAAGACGACAGTTTTTTCGAAGTCTCTTTTCAACGGGAATAAAAAAGTCTGGAAAATAACGTCCTGATTGACCGTTATAGTGATCCAGCTTCCCCATCGTGCACTGGGCCTTTCATTAATCGTTAAGTTACCCGTATAGTCACTTTCCCATTTATCACTAAAGGCTCGGTAAAAATCATGGCCAATAGATGAAACAGTATGGTCAGTTAACAATCCCGGGACTTCTACCTCAACGGCGTGAAGATTCCCTGCGGCGAACAGAAATTCTGCCGCCACAATCCAGCGTAAATAACGTTTCATGGCTTTATCGCCTGAGGTTATCGTTTGCCCAGGAAACCGCTTGTGTCCGGTTTTTTACGGCTATCTTCTTGAAAAGATTATAAAGATGCGTTTTAACCGTATTTTCGCTGATGAACAACGAACGAGCGATCTCGTTATTAGACGCGCCGATACGCAGCTTATTCAGGATCTCTTTTTCCCGATGAGTAAGGAGGGCTGATTCCGTGCTGTTATAACGATAGTTACCTGAATGCGTAATCAGGTAACTGGCAAGCTTTTGCGTAAAGTAGCATTCGCCGCGCAGGACGCCTTGCAACCCATTGACAACACGTTCTTGATCCTCCATGGCATAAAAAACGCCGTTGATATGAGGCCAGTTTTCAATGTCGCGGTACGGGTAATCTTCAGGCGTATTTAGCAACAATATTTTGATATTGTTGTTTTTCCTGCTCAAAGTATCCTGCCAATAATGGATAAGCTTTTTATCCGCTTCCATCATATCCAGAAGAATAATAGAGCCTGAAGATATATCGTCCAGAGAACGTTGAATATTATGTAATTTTCCTGTAATTGCCAGCGATTGTTTAAGGTGCTGCAAGAGAGCTGTCGCCTGCAAAGAAGGTTTGGTGATCAACAATAATGTATGACCATGAATACTATGGACTTCATTAAACATGATGAAACCCCGCTTTTTTTATTGATCGCACACCTGACAGCTGCCTCTAAAATAGAAGCACCAGAAGTACTGACAGATGTTGCACTGCTGTGTGTAGTAATAAATCAGCCCTAAATGGGTAAAATATAAAACTAATGGATTACATCTGATTTCAATCTAGCCATTACAAATCTTAAATCAAGTGTTAAACATGTAACTAAATGTAACTCGTTATATTAAAATGTTAAACTTAAGGTTTTATTAAGTTTAGAAATGATAGAAAAGTTGTACATTTGGTTTTTATTGCACAATTTTAAAAAATCATACAAATGGTGCTAACTTACTAATAATGCATATAAAAAATATTTCGGTGTAGTCCTTTCGTCATGTAAAACGTTCTTGTTTTTTCTTCACACCTCCGTGGACAATTTTTTACTGCAAAAAGACGAGGTTTGTCACGGCTTGTGCGCAAGACATATCGCAGCAATCAGCGACGGGCAAGAAGAATGGCTGTCTGGTGATTTTTGATTGCGGAAAACGGAGATTTAAAAGAAAACAAAATATTTTTTTGCGTAGATAACAGCGTATTTACGTGGGTTTTAATACTTTGGTATGAACAAAAAAAGAAAAATACAACGCGCGGGTGAGTTATTAAAAATATTTCCGCAGACATACTTTCCATCGTAACGCAGCGTTAACAAAATACAGGTTGCGTTAACAACCAAGTTGAAATGATTTAATTTCTTAAATGTACGACCAGGTCCAGGGTGACAACATGAAAAACAAATTGTTATTTATGATGTTAACAATACTGGGTGCGCCTGGGATTGCAGCCGCAGCAGGTTATGATTTAGCTAATTCAGAATATAACTTCGCGGTAAATGAATTGAGTAAGTCTTCATTTAATCAGGCAGCCATAATTGGTCAAGCTGGGACTAATAATAGTGCTCAGTTACGGCAGGGAGGCTCAAAACTTTTGGCGGTTGTTGCGCAAGAAGGTAGTAGCAACCGGGCAAAGATTGACCAGACAGGAGATTATAACCTTGCATATATTGATCAGGCGGGCAATGCCAACGATGCCAGTATTTCGCAAGGTGCTTATGGTAATACTGCGATGATTATCCAGAAAGGTTCTGGTAATAAAGCAAATATTACACAGTATGGTACTCAAAAAACGGCAATTGTAGTGCAGAGACAGTCGCAAATGGCTATTCGCGTGACACAACGTTAATTTCCATTCGACTTTTAAATCAATCCGATGGGGGTTTTACATGAAACTTTTAAAAGTAGCAGCAATTGCAGCAATCGTATTCTCCGGTAGCGCTCTGGCAGGTGTTGTTCCTCAGTACGGCGGCGGTGGCGGTAACCACGGTGGTGGCGGTAATAATAGCGGCCCAAATTCAGAGCTGAACATTTACCAGTACGGTGGCGGTAACTCTGCACTTGCTCTGCAAGCTGACGCCCGTAACTCTGATCTGACCATTACCCAGCACGGCGGCGGTAACGGCGCAGATGTTGGCCAAGGTTCTGATGACAGCTCAATCGATCTGACTCAGCGTGGTTTCGGCAACAGCGCTACTCTTGATCAGTGGAATGGTAAAGATTCTACTATGACTGTTAAACAGTTCGGTGGCGGTAACGGTGCTGCTGTTGACCAGACTGCATCTAACTCCAGCGTTAACGTCACTCAGGTTGGCTTTGGTAACAACGCGACCGCTCATCAGTACTAATACACATCTGTATTAAAGAAACAGGGCGCAAGCCCTGTTTTTTTTCGGGAGAAGAATATGAATGCGTTATTACTCCTTGCGGCACTTTCCAGTCAGATAACCTTTAATACGACCCAGCAAGGGGATATGTACACCATTATTCCTGAAGTCACTCTTACTCAATCTTGTCTGTGCAGAGTACAAATATTGTCCCTGCGCGAAGGCAGTTCAGGGCAAAGTCAGACGAAGCAAGAAAAGACCCTCTCATTGCCTGCTAATCAACCCATTGCTTTGACGAAGTTGAGTTTAAATATTTCCCCGGACGATCGGGTGAAAATAGTTGTTACTGTTTCTGATGGACAGTCACTTCATTTATCACAACAATGGCCGCCCTCTTCAGAAAAGTCTTAATTTGTTGAAATATCGAGCATAAGATGAATCTGGAGAGAATGGTCTGCTGCGAATCAGCCAACCTGAAAGTATGGATAACACAACCCTCAAGGATGACTAATCATTGAGGAAATAGAATAAATGTTCAGACCTTTTTTAGACTCTCTAATGCTCGGCAGTATGTTTTTTCCTTTTATTGCCATCGCAGGAAGCAGCGCGCAAGGGGGCGTGGTCCACTTTTATGGCCAAATTGTGGAACCGGCATGTGACGTCAGTACCCAGTCAACACCCGTAGAAATGAACTGCCCACAGAATGGCTCTGTTCCGGGCAGAACCTATTCCAGCAAAGCGTTAATGAGCGGCAATGTCAAAAACGCGCAAATAGCCTCAGTAAAAGTGCAGTATCTTGATAAACAGAAAAAGCTGGCTGTAATGAACATCGAATATAACTAAGTTTCTGAACAACTCACCTTGCTGAGCAGAAAAATGCGATTTAACCAAAAAGCCTGCTGTACACTTAAGAAACAAGAAGGTGTAAGGAGGCGTTATGAAAACGCGTATTCATGTTGTGCAGGGTGATATTACCAAACTGGCCGTTGATGTGATTGTGAATGCGGCTAATCCGTCATTAATGGGAGGCGGCGGCGTCGATGGGGCCATTCATCGCGCAGCGGGTCCGGCGCTGCTGGATGCCTGTTTAAAAGTCAGGCAACAGCAGGGCGATTGCCCTACGGGGCATGCCGTTATTACGCTTGCAGGCGATCTTCCCGCTAAAGCCGTAGTGCACACCGTCGGGCCAGTCTGGCGTGGTGGTGAACAAAACGAAGACCAGCTTTTGCAGGATGCCTATCTCAATAGCCTACGACTGGTGGCGGCAAACAGCTATACGTCAGTGGCTTTTCCTGCAATTAGTACTGGGGTTTATGGTTACCCTCGTGCGGCAGCGGCTGAAATCGCAGTAAAAACCGTTTCAGAATTTATTACCCGTCACGCTTTACCCGAACAGGTATACTTTGTCTGTTATGATGAAGAAAACGCCCACCTCTACGAAAGACTCCTTACTCAACAAGGAGATGAATGATTTGCCCCGGCTGGCGAGCGCGGTGCTGCCACTGTGTTCGCAACATCCCGGTCAGTGTGGCCTTTTTCCTCTGGAGAAAAGTCTGGATGCGTTTGCCGCCCGGTATCGTCTGGCCGAAATGGCAGAGCATACGCTGGATGTTCAGTATTACATCTGGCAGGACGATATGTCGGGTCGGTTACTGTTTTCCGCCCTGTTAGCCGCAGCAAAGCGTGGCGTTCGCGTCCGTTTGTTGCTGGACGACAACAATACACCCGGACTTGACGACATTTTACGCTTGCTTGACAGTCATCCCCGCATTGAAGTCCGGCTTTTTAATCCTTTCTCGTTTCGCTTGCTACGTCCGCTTGGTTATATCACCGACTTTTCCCGTCTCAATCGCCGTATGCACAATAAAAGTTTCACTGTCGATGGCGTGGTGACGCTGGTAGGGGGGCGAAATATTGGTGATGCCTATTTTGGGGCAGGGGAAGAGCCACTTTTTTCGGATTTAGATGTCATGGCAATAGGACCAGTTGTAGAGGACGTTGCCGATGATTTCGCCCGCTACTGGTATTGCAAATCGGTTTCACCCCTACAGCAGGTGCTGGATGTCCCGGAAGGTGAAATGGCGGATCGCATCGAGTTACCAGCATCCTGGCACAACGATGCCATGACGCATCGTTATTTACGCAAAATGGAATCCAGCCCGTTTATAAATCATCTGGTTGATGGAACGTTGCCGCTTATTTGGGCGAAAACACGTTTATTAAGTGATGATCCGGCGAAAGGGGAAGGCAAGGAAAAACGGCATTCACTGTTACCGCAGCGCCTGTTCGATATCATGGGCTCACCCAGTGAACGTATCGATATTATCTCTTCCTATTTTGTACCGACACGCGCAGGTGTGGCGCAACTCT
Source organism: Escherichia sp. WS1450 (assembly GCF_046487395.1). Taxonomy (NCBI): domain Bacteria; kingdom Pseudomonadati; phylum Pseudomonadota; class Gammaproteobacteria; order Enterobacterales; family Enterobacteriaceae; genus Escherichia; species Escherichia sp. WS1450. The sequence continues at coordinate 61,042 of NZ_JBJQJO010000024.1, read as the reverse complement.
TACGGATGGTGAGAAAAGGGGTAAAGATTGCGATCCTAACCAATTCTCTTGCCGCTAACGATGTTGCTGTCGTCCATGCCGGATACGCACGCTGGCGCAAAAAATTGCTCCGCTACGGCGTGGAATTATATGAACTCAAGCCGACGCGTGAACAAAGTAGTACGTTACACGATCGCGGCATAACCGGTAATTCCGGTGCCAGCCTGCATGCTAAAACCTTTAGCATCGATGGTAAAACGGTGTTTATCGGCTCTTTCAATTTCGATCCGCGTTCGACATTGCTCAATACTGAAATGGGGTTCGTGATAGAGAGCGAAACGCTGGCACAGTTAATTGATAAACGCTTTATTCAGAGCCAGTATGATGCGGCCTGGCAGCTCCGTCTGGACAGGTGGGGACGGATCAACTGGGTTGATCGTCATGCAAAGAAAGAAATTGTTCTCAAAAAAGAACCCGCCACCAGTTTCTGGAAGCGGGTTATGGTCAGACTGGCATCGATATTGCCCGTGGAATGGTTATTGTAAACGCGGCTTAACGGGCTGGTGCTTTATCGTTCTCACGCTTAACAACCGGTTTACCAGAGAACAAAAACTTCAGTAACGGGATGCGTAAATGAATTTCATACAGAATTATCGCAATCCCTACTACGAATATCAGGCCACAGAGAAAACCAAGCCAGTTGGATGTGATGTGCGGTGTAATGTACGCGCCGAAAAACAGAGTTAACGGGTGGTGAACCAGATAGATAAACAGCGATGCATTAACAAAGTAAGTCACCCGCGCTGACTGGAAGTTAAGCAAACGGTGGCCGAAGGAGAAGACCACATTCACCATCCACAGACCGAGGACCATGGTGATCACCGACTCGGTTTCGTACATCCAGGCATCGCCACTGCCATAGCGCTGGTTGAGTAAGTAAGCGACAAATGCCAATGCTGCTGCGAAGGTACAGCCACGAGACGGCGTGGTAAACAAGGCTTTAAGATGAGGGAAAATGAAAGCCAGTGCGCCGAGGATAAAGAACGGCAAATAAAATAGCGTTTGCATGACAATAAAATTGAACATGCCGTTACTCAGAATGGGCGGATACACAATAAAAATTGTTCTTCTTATTACCGCATAACCGATGCCGAGGCACAAAAAAATCACCGATAGTTTTACCATCGAGAATTTTTTATTCGTTTTATCAGAATTTTCTAAATTATTTCTGATACGTTTGAATATCCAGACGCACAGCGTCGTCATGACCACTAACACCAGTAAAAACCACAGGTGTGATATTAATTCCCAGGCCAACGTATTATATTTGTCATACAATGACAGTCCAGGCCAACTTTCCGCTTTCCCTTTGACGTATTGCAGCATAATAAATTGCGGCAATGTCAGTAGGGGGATGGCTGTTAACATCGGGATACCTACACGTTCGACACGTACTTTCCACCATTTTTTCAAGGGATAGCGTAAAAAAAGCATGTAGGAAAAGTACCCGGATATAACGAAAAATACCTGCATGCGGAACGAGTGGATGAAGTCATTAAAAAGGGTCAGCCATAATGACGGTTCGGCGCTATTCACATGCCATGTATGGCTCGAATAGATTAAAGAAATATGAAAAGGGATCCCTAACAACATCAGCCAGGCGCGGATGGAGTCGAGGAAATATTCACGTTGCGCGGGTACTGGGTTCATATATGGTTAACTAATCTCGGATTTTTCGTCTTATCCCTGTCGGGTTATGCCTTTAGGCTTGTTGCCATAGCGACACCGACCTGACCGCGCCAGACGCAGGCTTCAAGGTTTTTATGCATAGCATCATCGCTACCACTAACCAGAATGGAAGCGTCTGTAAGACGGTTGATAAATAAATTTGCTGGCAAACCCTACACGAAGTCGATGCTTCTGTCTTTAGGAGAAGCACGGAAAGTGAAAACGGTTGCAATCAGGTGCTTAATCCATGAGCCAGCGTGCTGAACGATACCGGGATTCTGTTGTCGGAATGGCTTGTTATCCATTAAAATAGATCGGATCGATATAAGCACACAAAGGGGGAAGTGCTTACTAATTATGAAACATAAACTACAAATGATGAAAATGCGTTGGTTGAGTGCTGCAGTAATGTTAACCCTGTATACATCTTCAAGCTGGGCTTTCAGTATTGATGATGTCGCAAAGCAAGCTCAATCCTTAGCCGGGAAAGGCTATGATGCGCCCAAAAGCAACTTGCCCTCCGTTTTCCGCGACATGAAATACGCGGACTATCAGCAGATCCAGTTTAATCATGACAAAGCGTACTGGAACAATCTGAAGACCCCATTCAAACTCGAGTTCTACCATCAGGGTATGTACTTCGATACCCCGGTCAAAATAAATGAAGTGACTGCCACCGCAGTCAAACGAATCAAATACAGCCCGGATTATTTCACTTTCGGCGATGTTCAGCATGACAAAGACACGGTAAAAGACCTTGGTTTTGCCGGTTTTAAAGTGCTTTACCCGATCAACAGCAAAGATAAAAACGATGAAATCGTCAGCATGCTCGGGGCCAGCTATTTCCGCGTGATTGGTGCAGGTCAGGTTTATGGCCTTTCTGCACGCGGCCTGGCAATTGATACCGCCTTGCCATCGGGTGAAGAATTTCCACGTTTCAAAGAGTTCTGGATCGAGCGTCCAAAACCGACTGATAAACGTTTAACCATTTATGCATTGCTTGACTCGCCGCGTGCGACAGGTGCTTACAAATTCGTGGTTATGCCAGGGCGTGACACGGTTGTGGATGTGCAGTCGAAAATCTATCTGCGCGATAAAGTCGGCAAACTGGGGGTTGCACCGTTAACCAGTATGTTCCTGTTTGGGCCGAACCAACCGTCGCCTGCAAATAACTATCGTCCGGAGTTGCACGACTCTAACGGTCTGTCTATCCATGCTGGTAATGGCGAATGGATCTGGCGTCCGTTGAATAACCCGAAACATTTAGCGGTCAGCAGCTTCTCAATGGAAAACCCGCAAGGCTTCGGTCTGTTGCAGCGCGGTCGTGATTTCTCCCGCTTCGAAGATCTCGATGATCGTTACGATCTTCGTCCAAGCGCATGGGTGACTCCGAAAGGGGAGTGGGGCAAAGGCAGCGTTGAGCTGGTGGAAATTCCAACCAACGATGAAACCAACGATAACATCGTCGCTTACTGGACGCCGGATCAGCTGCCGGAGCCGGGTAAAGAGATGAACTTTAAATACACCATCACCTTCAGCCGTGATGAAGACAAACTGCATGCGCCAGATAACGCATGGGTGCAACAAACGCGTCGTTCAACGGGGGATGTGAAGCAGTCGAACCTGATTCGCCAACCTGACGGTACTATCGCCTTTGTGGTCGATTTTAGCGGCGCAGAGATGAAAAAACTGCCAGAGGATACCCCGGTCACAGCGCAAACCAGCATTGGTGATAATGGTGAGATAGTGGAAAGCACGGTGCGCTATAACCCGGTCACCAAAGGCTGGCGTCTGGTGATGCGTGTGAAAGTGAAAGATGCCAAGAAAACCACTGAAATGCGTGCTGCGCTGGTGAATGCCGATCAGACGTTGAGTGAAACCTGGAGCTACCAGTTACCTGCCAATGAATAAGACAACTGAGTACATTGACGCAATGCCCATCGCCGCAAGCGAGAAAGCGGCATTGCCGAAGACTGATATCCGCGCCGTTCATCAGGCGCTGGATGCCGAACACCGCACCTGGCCGCGGGAGGATGACTCCCCGCAAGGCTCGGTAAAGGCGCGTCTGGAACAAGCCTGGCCAGATTCACTTGCTGATGGACAGTTAATTAAAGACGACGAAGGGCGCGATCAGCTTAAGGCTATGCCAGAAGCAAAACGCTCCTCGATGTTTCCCGACCCGTGGCGTACCAACCCGGTAGGCCGTTTCTGGGATCGCCTGCGTGGACGCGATGTCACGCCGCGCTATCTGGCTCGTTTGACCAAAGAAGAGCAGGAGAGCGAGCAAAAGTGGCGTACCGTCGGTACCATCCGCCGTTACATTCTGTTGATCCTGACGCTCGCGCAAACTGTCGTCGCGACCTGGTATATGAAGACCATTCTTCCTTATCAGGGTTGGGCGCTGATTAATCCTATGGATATGGTTGGTCAGGATTTGTGGGTTTCCTTTATGCAGCTTCTGCCTTATATGCTGCAAACCGGTATCCTGATCCTCTTTGCGGTACTGTTCTGTTGGGTGTCCGCCGGATTCTGGACGGCGTTGATGGGGTTCCTGCAACTGCTTATTGGTCGCGATAAATACAGTATATCTGCGTCAACAGTTGGCGATGAACCATTAAACCCGGAGCATCGCACGGCGTTGATCATGCCTATCTGTAACGAAGACGTGAACCGTGTTTTTGCTGGCTTGCGTGCAACGTGGGAATCAGTAAAAGCCACCGGGAATGCCAAACACTTTGATGTCTACATTCTGAGTGACAGTTATAACCCGGATATCTGCGTCGCAGAGCAAAAAGCCTGGATGGAGCTTATCGCTGAAGTCGGTGGCGAAGGTCAGATTTTCTATCGCCGCCGCCGTCGCCGCGTGAAGCGTAAAAGCGGTAATATCGATGACTTCTGCCGTCGCTGGGGCAGCCAGTACAGCTACATGGTGGTGCTGGATGCTGACTCGGTAATGACCGGTGATTGTTTATGCGGCCTGGTGCGCCTGATGGAAGCCAACCCGAACGCCGGGATCATTCAGTCGTCGCCGAAAGCGTCCGGTATGGATACGCTGTATGCGCGCTGTCAGCAGTTCGCGACCCGCGTGTATGGGCCACTGTTTACAGCCGGTTTGCACTTCTGGCAACTTGGCGAGTCGCACTACTGGGGACATAACGCGATTATCCGCGTGAAACCGTTTATCGAGCACTGCGCACTGGCTCCGCTGCCGGGCGAAGGTTCCTTTGCCGGTTCAATCCTGTCACATGACTTCGTGGAAGCAGCGTTGATGCGCCGTGCAGGTTGGGGGGTCTGGATTGCTTACGATCTCCCAGGTTCTTATGAAGAATTGCCGCCTAACTTGCTTGATGAGCTAAAACGTGACCGCCGCTGGTGCCACGGTAACCTGATGAACTTCCGTCTGTTCCTGGTGAAGGGTATGCACCCGGTTCACCGTGCGGTGTTCCTGACGGGCGTGATGTCTTATCTCTCCGCTCCGCTGTGGTTTATGTTCCTCGCGCTCTCTACTGCATTGCAGGTAGTGCATGCGTTAACCGAACCGCAATACTTCCTACAACCACGGCAGTTGTTCCCGGTGTGGCCGCAGTGGCGTCCTGAGCTGGCGATTGCACTTTTTGCTTCGACCATGGTGCTGTTGTTCCTGCCGAAGTTATTGAGCATTTTGCTTATCTGGTGCAAAGGAACGAAAGAATACGGCGGCTTCTGGCGCGTTACATTATCGTTGCTGCTGGAAGTGCTGTTTTCCGTGCTGCTGGCTCCGGTACGCATGCTGTTCCATACGGTCTTCGTCGTCAGCGCGTTCCTTGGCTGGGAAGTGGTGTGGAATTCACCGCAGCGTGATGATGACTCCACTTCCTGGGGTGAAGCGTTCAAACGCCACGGCTCACAGCTGCTGTTAGGGTTAGTGTGGGCTGTTGGGATGGCGTGGCTGGATCTGCGTTTCCTGTTCTGGCTGGCACCGATTGTCTTCTCGTTGATCCTGTCACCGTTTGTTTCGGTGATTTCCAGCCGTGCCACCGTTGGTCTGCGCACCAAACGCTGGAAACTGTTCCTGATCCCGGAAGAGTATTCACCGCCGCAGGTGCTGGTTGATACCGATCGGTTCCTTGAGATGAATCGCCAACGCTCCCTTGACGATGGCTTTATGCACGCAGTGTTTAACCCGTCATTTAACGCTCTGGCAACCGCAATGGCGACCGCGCGTCACCGGGCCAGTAAGGTGCTGGAAATCGCCCGTGACCGCCACGTTGAACAGGCGCTGAACGAGACGCCAGAGAAGCTGAATCGCGATCGTCGCCTGGTGCTGCTAAGCGATCCGGTGACGATGGCCCGTCTGCATTTCCGCGTCTGGAATTCCCCTGAGAGATATTCTTCATGGGTGAGTTATTACGAAGGGATAAAGCTCAATCCACTGGCATTGCGTAAACCGGATGCGGCTTCGCAATAAAAACGTAGTTGCCTGATGCGCTACGCTTATCAGGCCTACATCGCTCCTGCAATGTGTTGATTTTGCAAGATTTTGTAGGTCGGATAAGGCGTTCACGCCACATCTGGCAAAAACAACGAGCCAATAAAAATACCGGCGTTATGCCGGTATTTTTTTACGGAAGAGGTATCAAATGCGTTTAATTGTGGTGAGCATCATGGTGACCTTGCTGAGTGGCTGTGGCAGCATTATTAGTCGCACTATACCGGGGCAGGGGCATGGCAACCAATATTATCCCGGTGTGCAATGGGATGTGCGTGACTCCGCCTGGCGTTATGTCACAATCCTTGATCTGCCATTCTCCCTGGTTTTTGATACTTTACTGCTGCCGATCGACATTCATCATGGCCCGTATGAGTAATTAACGTTCATCCCACTCATCAGCTGCTGCGCGTCCTTCCTCGGTATCCAGCGGTGGCTCAAGCTGAAATTCCCCCTCGTCCCATTCATGTAATGTATTCTCTTCCTGCCACTCCTGGCGGATCTCTATCTCATCATAGTCGCCATCAAAGACACTTTGCGCGGCTTCACCGCTAAGCATAGGTAAACATTCACCTTCTTCCCCTTCGTCGGCAAAAAACTCAACTTGCCACATGATGTCGCCGTCCTGCAAAACGTATTTTTGGGCATTGAACTGTTGCACATTCGCATCTTCGGCGTCGATGCCGGGGTTGTCTGCAAGAAATTCTTCGCGTGCAGCGTCAATGGCTTCTTCAAGCGTTGCGTACATGGTCATCACGATTCTCCCTTTGAGTTGATGAGGTTTCAGGGAAAAGGATAGCTGATTCTCCGCTTTTGCAAGTATGAAAGGCGAAAAATCAGTTCGATACCTGGGGTATTCGACGACGACGTAGACTGTTCCATGAATAGGCTGCGTTGAATAACACTACGCCAGCGGTGACGAGAAATACCGCTCTGAAACCGTAGTTCGCTGAAATCGCGGCTCCCATCAATGGTCCGGTAACGTTTCCAATATCACGAAACGACTGGTTATAGCTGAAGATACGCCCGGCTATTTGGTTGCTCGAGTTGTAAACCAACAGTGTCTGTACGGCGGGGAGTAGTGCACCATCGGCGGCACCGAGCAAAAAACGTAAAATCCCAAGTTGTAATGGCGTCTGAACGTATGACATTGGGATCAACAGCAGTACAGAAAAGATCAGCGCCGTAATCAGGATCTTTTCGGGGCCGATTCGATCGCCAAGTTTGCCGAGTCGTGGTGCACTCAGCAGAGCCGCCACGCCTGGCACCGAGGCGATCATGCCACTGATAAAGGCGACGTTACTGACGTTACCCGCCAGTTCGCGGACATACAGCGTCAGAATGGGGGCAATTGAGCCCGTCGCCACCTGGATGATTAACGTAGTGACAAACAGGCTGAGTACCAGTTTCGGGTTTTTAAGTGATGTCACCACTTCCCGCATGTGCAGCATCTCTTTTTTGCTGACCGGCTGGAATTTTTCTCTGATGCAAAACAGGGTGACGAAAAAGCAGAGTATGAGCACACTGGCGGTAATAAAGAATACCGGACGTAAGCCGTAGCTATCGGCGAGCAGGCCGCCAGCCATTGGGCCGAGCAACGCACCACTAACGCCGCCTGTGGAGAGCGTACCCAGCGCCCAGCCGCTTTTATTACGCGGTACTTGTGTGGCGATAAGAGCATTAGCGTTGGGGACAAATCCGCCAAGTAACCCAAGAAGCGCCCGTAGGATCAAAAACTGCCAGATATTTTGTGCCAGCCCCATCAACACCATCACGATGCCCATGCCGAGGGCAGAGCGTAATAGCATGAGTTTGCGGCCTTTACGGTCGGCGAGTCCACCCCAAAACGGTGAGGCGATGGCCGAAAATAAAAATGTAATGCTGAAGACAATACCGGACCACATATTCAAGGCGGAGTGGCCCGTAACGCCAAGCTGCTCAACGTAGAGGGGTAAGAAGGGCATTACCAGGCTGAAGGCGGCACCCGTAAGAAAACAGCCTAGCCAGGCGACGATCAGGTTTCGTTTCCAGTTTATAGGGGTGTCATTTTCACAGGGTGACATAGCAATCCGCTGTTGGTGCGCCAGGCGCGGTGAACATAAGAAGAAAAGATAAGCACACTAATTATGCGCCCGACTTCCAGGGGGCGCAATCCAGAGAGCTTTTATCGCTAAATCAGGGGGATTTGCTGTGGTAATGCCGGATACCCTTCTGAAGCATCCGGCATGGGAGATTTAATAGCGTGAAGGAACGCCTTCCGGGCGTGTTTTAAAGCGACGGTGTAACCACATATACTGCTCTGGTGCCATCATGATGCATTTTTCGACCACTTTGTTCATCCACGCGGCGGTGGTTTCGGCATCATCCAGCGGCGGAGAACACTCTGGCGGCAGCATAATCAACTGATACCCTTTGCCATCTGGCTTACGGCGTGGAACGAAGGGCACCAGACATGCGCCGGACATCCGTGCCAGCATCCAGGTTCCGGTCGTGGTCGCAGCCTGCTCAACGGCAAACAACGGGACGAAAACGCTTGAGCGCGGGCCGTAATCATGATCCGGTGCGTACCAGACCACTTCGCCTTTTTTCAGGGCTTTAATCATGCCTTTTAAATCTTTGCGGTCGAGCATCGATTTATTTGAGCGCAAACGGCCCCAGGTTTGTAGCCAGTCAATCAGTGGATTATCGTTCGGGCGGTAAACGCCAATCCCCGGTTCCTGCATACCAAACTGCCGCGCACCCAGCTCCAGTGTCAGAAAATGGATGCCAACTAACAGGATGCCGCGTTTTTGCGCCTGCACGTCACGAATGTGTTCCATGCCGATCACTTCCGTCCAGCGGGCGATTCTGCGGTCCGGCCAGAACCACGCCATGCCAGTTTCCATCAGTCCCATGCCAACGGATTCGAAATTCTTCACCACCATTTTACGGCGTTCTTGTTCGCTCATTTCCGGGAAGCACAGTTCCAGGTTGCGATGCACAATTTTTGCGCGTCGTTTCATAAAACGTAACGCAAGTTTTCCTAATCCACAACCGAGGCGGTAGATAACCGGGTAGGGCAATTGCACGACTAACCAAAGTACGCCAATACCCAACCAGGTTAACCAATAACGCGGATGAAGTAGTGCGGTGGAGAACTTGGGTAGATTCGTCATATCAATCCTGTTTTTCAACCTATACGGGCAATTGTATGTATTGTCGCATTTTTTCGCCCGCAACCAAAATTTGTGGCTGAAGACTGGGCGAAATTGCCGCGCTTGTAAATAACAAATAATTTTTAATGCGCAAATGTAGCGTAAAATGTGTGGATGTTAATTATCGATAATTGCTATATCATGCCGCGGATTTTTACTTTCCCATCTCGCAGGAACCGTACACCATGCCAGTGTTACACAACCGCATTTCCAACGACGCGTTAAAAGCCAAAATGTTGGCTGAGAGCGAACCGCGAACCACCATTTCGTTTTATAAGTATTTCCACATCGCCGATCCTAAGGCGACCCGTGACGCTTTATATCAGCTGTTTACCGCGCTGAATGTTTTTGGGCGAGTGTATCTGGCGCATGAGGGTGTTAACGCGCAAATCAGCGTACCTGCGAGCAATGTTGAAACATTTCGCGCACAGCTCTATGCCTTCGACCCGGCTTTAGAGGGCTTACGCCTGAATATCGCGTTGGATGATGACGGGAAATCCTTCTGGGTTCTGCGCATGAAGGTACGCGATCGCATTGTTGCCGACGGTATTGACGATCCTCACTTTGATGCCAGCAATGTGGGTGAGTATCTGCAAGCGGCGGAAGTGAACGCCATGCTTGACGATCCCGATGCATTGTTTATCGACATGCGTAACCACTATGAGTATGAAGTGGGGCACTTTGAAAACGCGCTGGAAATTCCGGCAGATACCTTCCGTGAGCAGCTGCCAAAAGCAGTCGAGATGATGCAGGCACATAAAGATAAAAAAATCGTTATGTACTGCACCGGTGGCATTCGTTGTGAAAAGGCCAGTGCCTGGATGAAACATAACGGATTCAATAAAGTCTGGCATATCGAGGGCGGAATTATTGAATACGCCCGCAAGGCGCGCGAGCAGGGTTTACCGGTACGTTTTATTGGCAAAAATTTTGTTTTTGACGAGCGGATGGGCGAACGTATATCTGATGAGATTATCGCGCATTGCCACCAGTGCGGTGCGCCGTGCGACAGCCATACCAACTGTAAAAATGATGGCTGCCACCTGCTGTTTATTCAGTGTCCAGTATGTGCGGAAAAATACAAAGGTTGTTGTAGTGAGATTTGCTGCGAAGAAAGCGCGTTACCGCCTGAAGAACAGCGACGCCGTCGGGCAGGACGTGAAAATGGCAATAAGATCTTTAATAAGTCTCGTGGACGTCTGAATACAACACTGGGCATTCCTGATCCAACAGAATAAATATCATTGCCGGATGCGTGTCATCCGGCAACATTTCACTCTTACTTCTGCTGTACGCCTTCCACTGAAATAATCAGATCCACTTCCTGAGAAGCTGGACCTAAATCTGTTTTGATATTGAAGTCCTTGAGCTTAATTTTGCCTTCGGCCTCGAAGCCTGCACGTTTACCACCCCACGGGTCGTCGCCTTGACCAATTAATTTCGCTTCCAGCGTGACGGGTTTGGTTACGCCATTCAGCGTCAGATCGCCGGTAATATCCAGTTCGTCACCGTCTTTCTTCACGCTGGTGGAGGTGAATGTTGCCTGTGGATATTTTGCGGTATTGAGGAAATCTGCACTGCGAAGATGTTTATCGCGTTCGGCGTGATTAGTATCGACGCTGGTGGTGTTAATTGTCACATTCACTTTATCGGCAGCTGGATTTTTTTCATCAAAGGTAAAAGTACCGTCGAAATCTTTAAAGGTGCCATATAACCAGCTATAGCCAAGATGCTGGATGCGGAAGTTAACAAAGGCGTGCTGACCTTCTTTGTCAATTTTGTAATCGGCGGCAACCGCTGAACCGGCAGAGAACATCAGGGAAGCGAAGGTTAAACCAAGCAGACTTTTTTTCATTTTTTATACTCCATAGTCAGATGACGACTTTCCCAGCATGCGCTTCAGAGTGTCGTCTTTATCGATGAAATGATGCTTCAGGGCCATAAATCCATGCATAACGGACAGTACTACGACGCTCCACGCGAGCCAAAAATGCAGGGCACCGGCAAAGTCAGCCTGTGCGCCAGCGCGGCGAGGGTCGCGGGGACGTCAAACCAGCCAAAAACGCTGATCGGTTTACCATCGGCAGTTGAGATCAGATAGCCGCTGATGCCGATGGCGAACAGCAATAAGTACAATGCGAGATGTCCAGCCTTTGCGCCAAGACGAGTCATGGGCGAATAACTCTGCAGCGGACCCGGCGGTGGAGATATGACGCGCCACAGAACGCGAATAACCAGCCCCATCATTAACAAAATGCCGATGCTTTTATGCACTTCGGGTGCTTTGTGATACCAGCCATCGTAATAACTGAGCGTGACCATCCACAGACCTAAAGCAAACATGCCGTAGACAATAATTGCGCTTAGCCAATGGAAGGCCGCAGATATAACACCATAGCGTTCAGGGGTATTTGTGAATGACATAAGTGCATCCAAAACGAATTTGCGAGAGAAAGAAAATGGCGTGTCGGAGAATGAAATGCAACACAAAAATAACAAATTGAATGATATTTATTTTTATTTCAATAATTTTGAATTAATAATGAAAGAATCTTCATAAGTTTAGTGGATTCAGCATTTGGAAGGTCTGGTGAGTGCTGTAGAGGCAGGAAGAATCTCATTCAATTTTTCACGCTAAATGAAAGGGAGATTAAATATTTGTCAGTTTATGTCAGTACGGAAAACTAAAAATAAAACACATAGATCAGATCCATAATTGCCAACAATCCCCAGAGAAAAAGATAAAGCATCAGATGCTCGCGAATATTATTGATGAGATAGTGCAACAGCCGACGCATTAAATACTCCTGGAAAAACGGCCTCATTCTGGAGGCCGTAATGATGATTATTGGAAGCGGGAAAGCCTGAATGGCGTCAAATCAAAATCGCTTTTTTTGTCTTGCGCAAAATCGGCAGCTATTTCCCCTAAAACTGACGCAAATTTAAAACCGTGCCCACTCAGGCCGGTAATGAGCAGTGTATTATCGTGGCCGGGTAGGGTATCGATAATAAAATCTTCGTCAGGCGAATTATCATAGGTGCAGGCAGCGCCGTACAGGCAGCAACCGATACCCGGCAATACATTGCGCAAGAACGGGAAGGCTTCCGAACCATCGCTGACCACTTCCGCAAACGGAACACGTTCATCCGCTGAATGGATAACCTGGCCTCCGTTATGTTTGCCAATCTTCAACGCGTCGTTTTCTGCCGGAAAACCATAATATTGATCGCCATTGGGCAGTTCACCGGTAAACGCCGGGAATTTATTCTTCACGCTATAGCGACCATCGGCCTGATACCAGGCAAATACTTTGCGTATGGGCTGGACAGGCAGCTCCGGGAGCAGGTCTTTTACCCATGTTCCCGCGCAGACAATCGCTTTTTTCGCCTGATAATCACCGTCAGCCGTTTCAATAGTTACGCCATCATCGTCATGACGAATTGCGGTGACCGGGCAGTTGAACAGCTGCGCACAGCCCGCTTCCTTCGCCAGTTGGATCCAGGTTTTAATCGCCAGTTCGCTGCGCAAAAAACCGGAATCAGTCTCAAATAAGCCGATGTAGTTGTCCGGGACGCGTATTTCTGGCCAGCGGGCCATAATCCCTTGCGCATCGAGCTTTTCAACGTTGAGTTGCCATTGTTTGGCGCTGTGGGCGACGTTGGCGAGAAATGTGGAATCAGCCGGGCCAAGGTTAATGACGCCAGAGCGTACAAAAATGGGATCTTCTTCGTTGTGGCGGGAGAGTTCATCCCACAGCGTTTGCGCGCGGAGAACCAGTGGGACATACTTTTCGCCTTCACCATAAGCATGGCGAATTAATCGCGTATCGCCGTGGTGGCTGCCGTGTTGATGCGGTGGCATATGGGCGTCGGTCATAAGCACGTTTAAACCGGCGCGGGTTGCATAATACCCGGCGGCAGCGCCTACGGAACCGCTGCCAATAGTGATGAGATCGTATTTCATTTTTTTCTCTCTGCTCTCATGGTTTAAGCAGAGTAATTAACTGAATGCAGATATACAACCCAGAAATGGTAAAGGCACCGGTGAGGTGCCTTTTGGGTGGATGGTCATGTCATGTTAATGACGCCGATACTCGTTTACCGGGAAATCACCGGATTCAATTTTGGCGATTCCTGCTTCTAATATCGAAATAAATTGTCTGGCAACATCAGTGGTTAACCAGAGCGTCTGACCAACTTCAGTCCCTTCCTGCTCGGACTTATTTGGGGTCTGGTAGTGCAAACGCAACATCAGCGCATCATAGCTATCAACGGTGCTGATGTCCCACCCTACGAGCGGATGAGTCTGAATGACTTCATTATTTTTTTCCATCATGGCCCCCTAATTCGTGTTACTAGACAACGTTATTCGAGGTTCAATGCGTTTTTATCTGAAGCAACTTCAGTATACCAATAAGTAAGGGTATTCACCGAATTTTTAAAGGGGGGAACAGATAAATTTTTGCTTTTAAGATTTATATGAACAATAAAACAGCATGTCATTCATATTTTTTTAGCATATTGTGCAATTATTTTGAGGAAGTGTAGAAATTTTGTACTCGAAATTTGTAAGTAAAATAAAAAAGCCGGGGCGACCCGGCAAAAACAAAAATCACTGCATATTATTCGCTGACAAACCAGTCATCGGCGCTTTCCCACGTTTCCTGGAGAATTTCGCTAATGCGCTGTTTATCTTCTTTTGTCGCGCCAATAACCGATAAATTATTCGCTGCGGCATAACGTACCGATACGTGGCCTTCATTATCAGGAAACGCATACTGAATACGGCGGGAAAGTTCGCCAGCCAGGGCGTCAATAGCCCCAGCTGGCAATGGAGAAGTTTTCGCTATGGTGACTTCAATTCGCATAATAGCCCCCTGTTGAATATACTGGTTATTTATACAGGTAAAATAACCTAATGACAACAGGAAGCTACGATTTTTATTGTTTAACGGACCAGCGTACCGTTTCCCCAGCGAGGAATGGCACCAGGGTGTCATCAGTCAGTGCGATGCTTTCAGCAACCTGTTGCTCTTCACGTACCAGTTCGATGAATGTGTCGTTGACCGGCAACCCGTAGAACTGCGGGCCGTTTACAGAACAGAATGCTTCAAAGTGCTGCAGAGCATTCATCTCTTCAAAGACGGTAGCGTAACTGCCCAGCGCGGTTGGGGCGTTGAAGCAGCCCGCGCAGCCGCAGCTGCTCTCTTTGCGATGACGTGCATGCGGCGCAGAATCCGTACCGAGGAATACGCGATTAAAACCGCTGGCGACCAGTTCACGCAATGCCTGTTGGTGAATATTGCGTTTGAGGATGGGTAGACAATACAGATGTGGACGCACGCCACCAACCAGCATATGGTTGCGGTTAAACATCAGATGCTGCGGAGTGATGGTGGCAGCCAGCCGTTCATTTCCGTTACGGACATAGTCGGCAGCATCTTTGGTGGTGATGTGCTCAAAAACGACTTTCAGCGCAGTCAGGCGCTGGCGCAGCGGTTCCATCACGCTTTCAATAAAGCGCGCTTCACGATCAAAAATGTCGATATCTGCATGTGTCACTTCACCATGCACCAGTAACGGCATACCGATTTTTTCCATGCGCTCAAGTACCGGCATGATTGCGTCAACTGACGTCACGCCGTGACTGGAGTTAGTAGTTGCGTTTGCCGGGTAAAGTTTTGCAGCGGTGAACACGCCTTCGTTAAATCCACGCTCAAGCTCATTAGGGTCTAGTGAATCTGTCAAATAACAGGTCATCAGCGGGGTGAAATCGTGCCCGGCAGGTACGGCGTCAAGAATACGCTGGCGATACGCCACGGCAGCCTCAACGGTGGTCACGGGCGGAGCCAGATTGGGCATTACGATAGCCCGTCCATAAATTTCGCTGGTATACGGCACGACAGTTTTTAACATGTCGCCATCGCGGAGGTGAAGGTGCCAGTCGTCTGGGCGGCGGATCTTTAATACCTGGGATGGTGCAGTCATTAATCTCTATGCTCCGGCTGAAGGGATGTTTTTGCCGGACACAAAGGATAAGCGGAAACGTTTTCCTTTGCACGAAAAATAAAGGGCGCGAATGCGCCCTCGTGATTAATCAGTAAACGGAATGACAATTTCGCCTGGCTTCACTTCAATGCCTTTCGCCAGTTTCTTCGCCATTGCTTCGCCCTGGCTGCCATCTTCGCGCAGGACGTAAGCAGGTTGCTGGTTAAAGTAATTGCGTAATGCCTGGTTCAGATAGGGAAGCAACGTTTGCATCACCGTTTGCATTTTTTCCGGTTGTACCGTCGCATCGACCACTTCCATCTCTTTCAGGAAGATCGCGCCTTTTTCTTTATCAAACACGGGCAGCGCTTTCAGCTTCAGTTTCATGGTCGCTTTCTGGCTACCGAACAGGGAGTTCATGTCCAGATTGGCGTCTCCGGTTAGGGTAACCTTATTCGGCTCTTCGCGACCAATTTGGCTGGTCAGGTTTGTCAGAACAATATGGGCATCAGCCACGCCGGGTAAACCGATATCTTTTGAGAAATTATTATGTTTCGCAAGCGACTGGTTAATTTCTTGTTCGGTGATGGTGTATTGGGTGAGTTGATTACAGCCAACGAGCAGGCCACTGACGATCAATGCAGCGGCAAATAAAAACTTGTTCATGGTAGTCCTCGACATGAAATCTGCGTCAATATCCTGACACAACGCAGCATGTGTCACCAGCGATAAACGCGCCAGCAGAAAAAACTGAAAACGGCGGCAACCCGCGAATACAGGCTGCCGCGGCGGGTCAGGATTAAATCGCCATTGATGATAACAAATTGATTTGTGTCTGTTTCGCCATATTATCGCGGTAATCAGCAACGCGGCTTGGCCAGTTAATTCCGGCTACCAGCGTCAGATTACGCAGCAGCGGAAATAGCTGAATATCATCTTCCGAAAGTTCGCCATTCACGGCGTTCGGTTTGACGATCAGTTTGTCCAGCGCACGTAAATCATCGCTGATATTCTTAATCAGACCGTCAGAGTGGGCCAGCAGGTCGGCAAAATTACCCGCGCTGGCCTCTTTCTTGTCGACGAAATATTTGCGCGCGGCAGGAGTAGAAAACTCATCAAATGCCGATTTGGCAAAACGCGGCAACAGCAGTTTGTTGGCGTAGCCATTGACCTTGCGCAGCCACTCTTCAATGGCAGGGGAACGTTTGCCGGTCAGTAACGGTTTGCCGTCGAGTTTATCGACATAGTGAACGATGTCCATGCTTTCTGGCATATAGCGGCTGTCATCTTTTTGCAGAATGGGAACCTGTTTTTGACCGACCATCCGGGTGGGTGTTTCTGCGTCGTCGTTGAGCAGAACATGTAATTCGACGGGGATATTTTTCAGGCCGAAAATCATGCGGGCTTTGAGGCAGTAAGGGCAGTGATCGTAAATGTATAGCTTCACGTGACTCCTCCATTTGGCTGTCAGTTCACTTTCAGTATGGAGGAGTCAGGGGGGAGTATCAAATCAGGCGTCGCGTTCCAGCAAACGACGCGCGGCGCGTTTCTGACTAAACTGCCAACCCAGCGCAAGGAAAGTGAAGATGCCAATAATGCCCAGCATCATCCACGGAAGCTCTGGCTGGTGCGCCGATTTGCCCAGGTCAAACAGCCAACCGCCACCGATGTAACCAATAGCGCCGCCAATCGCCAGACCCAGACGGCTAAACCCCATATAGCTGCCGCGAGCTCTTGCGTCCGCCAGCGAAGCACTTAAGGTTTCACGCGCAGGCTCGGCAATGATCGACCCGATATAAAACAGACAAATCAGGGTGAAAAGTTGTTGCAGGCCGCTGACCATGCCCACCGGCATCATGCTTAATGACATTATCAACAGCCCAGCCATCAACCGGTGTTCCAGACGAAAATGCTTTTCACTCCAGCGGGCGATAGGATAGAGCAACGTTAACGACAGACACGCTTCAATGGCATACATCCATTTAACGGCAGAGGGCGCGCCCGCCACGTCGTTGACCATAATTGGCAGCATCAGCATCACTTGTACAGCCAGCATGTAGTAACCCGCCAGCGTCAGGACATAGGTGACAAAACGCTTGTCGCGCATCACGCGGGTCATGCCTTCGCGAACGGGCGTGCGTACGGTGGAGAGTTTCCATGCCGGTAACAACCACGCATTGAACGCTGCACACAGCACAAACAAAACTGCCCCTGTGGCGCAGACCAGGCGAAAGTCGTATTGCAACAGCCAGCTACCCAACAATGCGCCAATGACCGCACCGGCACTGTCCTGCATCATCAACAGCGAGAAAAAACGACCACGCTGTTGTGGACGGATTAGTTTCACCACCAGCGCCGAACGCGGCGGATCAAACAACGTGCCGCCGAGTCCCGAGAGCAGGCATGAAAACCACAATAGCCACGGTTCGTGGGCGATACCCATCGTGGCGAATCCGGCGGCACGCATCAGCATACCGGTAACAATCATCGGTTTGGCACCAAAGCGGTCGGCAATTGCTCCGCCGAAAATACCCAGACCTTGCTGAATAAATTGGCGTAGGCCGAGGGCAATACCGACCATGACGGGCCCAGCCCATTTGATCAACGAAGCGGATAGAGATCAGCGGGAAGACAACAAAGAACCCCAGCACGACCAGCATATTATCGATGAGCAGGAAATATTTACCCAGGTTCCTCGCCTGCGACACGCGGGACATTTCCCCTCCCGGGAAATAAAAGATGAGCACTTTCTATTCTGCATTGCCGCTAAGACTTTTCCCATCACTTCGGGGACAATATTTTTTTATCAAAACGTCGCTTTGATAGAGAGTTTTTATCAAATATGTGAATAATGCAGAAAATGGCATTCTGGACTTTTCACAGGGTCTGGTTGCGCAGGTATAGTAATACTTACAGCGTATTAAAGACGTTACGGGAAGGAGTAGGTATAGAATGTTTGGCTATCGCAGTAACGTGCCAAAAGTGCGCTTAACCACAGACCGACTGGTCGTGCGTCTGGTGCATGATCGTGATGCCTGGCGTCTTGCGGATTATTACGCAGAGAATCGCCATTTCCTCAAGCCCTGGGAGCCAGTGCGCGACGAAAGCCACTGTTATCCATCAGGCTGGCAGGCCAGGCTAGGGATGATTAACGAATTTCATAAACAAGGTTCAGCTTTCTACTTTGGCTTATTCGACCCGGACGAAAAAGAGATTATTGGCGTTGCCAATTTTTCCAATGTTGTTCGTGGTTCTTTTCATGCCTGCTATCTCGGTTATTCGATTGGGCAAAAATGGCAGGGCAAAGGACTCATGTTTGAAGCCCTGACCGCAGCCATTCGTTATATGCAGCGCACCCAACATATTCATCGCATTATGGCTAATTATATGCCGCACAATAAACGCAGCGGTGATTTACTGGCGCGACTGGGTTTTGAAAAAGAAGGCTATGCGAAAGACTATCTGTTGATTGATGGACAATGGCGCGATCACGTACTGACGGCATTAACTACCCCAGACTGGACGCCCGGCCGCTAAGGAGAATCTCATGAAATATCAACTTACTGCCCTTGAAGCTCGCGTGATTGGTTGCTTGCTGGAAAAGCAGGTGACCACGCCGGAGCAATACCCGCTCTCAGTCAATGGTGTAGTCACGGCCTGTAATCAGAAAACGAACCGTGAACCGGTCATGAATCTGAGTGAATCCGAAGTGCAGGAACAGCTGGATAATCTGGTCAAACGTCATTATCTACGCACAGTGAGCGGTTTTGGTAATCGGGTCACCAAATATGAGCAACGTTTTTGTAATTCAGAATTTGGCGATCTGAAACTGAGCGCCGCAGAAGTGGCGTTAATCACCACGTTGTTATTGCGTGGTGCCCAGACGCCGGGTGAACTGCGCAGCCGCGCCGCGCGAATGTATGAATTCAGCGATATGGCGGAAGTGGAGTCGACGCTGGAACAACTGGCAAATCGCGAAGATGGTCCTTTTGTGGTGCGTCTGGCCCGCGAACCGGGTAAACGTGAAAGCCGCTACATGCATCTTTTCAGTGGTGAGGTTGAAGATCAGCCGGCGGTAACGGATACGTCGAACGCGGTTGACGGTGATTTACAGGCCCGCGTCGAAGCTCTGGAAATCGAAGTGGCAGAACTGAAACAGCGTCTTGATTCGTTGCTGGCCCATCTGGGAGATTAAAGTGAAAAAATTACGTATCGGCGTAGTGGGATTAGGCGGCATTGCGCAAAAAGCGTGGTTACCGGTGCTGGCGGCAGCGTCTGACTGGACGTTACAAGGTGCGTGGTCGCCTACGCGCGCGAAAGCCCTGCCAATTTGTGAAAGCTGGCGCATTCCTTATGCCGATTCGTTATCCAGCCTTGCCGCCAGTTGCGATGCGGTTTTTGTGCATTCCAGCACCGCCAGCCACTTTGACGTGGTCAGTACGTTACTCAATGCGGGGGTACATGTCTGTGTCGATAAACCGCTGGCAGAAAATCTGCGCGATGCTGAACGGCTGGTGGAACTTGCGGCGCGGAAAAAACTGACGTTGATGGTCGGTTTTAACCGTCGTTTCGCACCACTCTACGGTGAGTTAAAAACGCAACTCGCCACCGCAGCCTCGCTAAGAATGGATAAACATCGTAGCAATAGCGTCGGGCCACACGATCTTTATTTCACGTTGCTGGATGATTATCTGCATGTGGTGGATACCGCGCTGTGGTTGTCGGGCGGTAAAGCCTCTCTGGATGGCGGTACGCTACTGACTAATGACGCTGGCGAAATGCTGTTTGCCGAGCACCATTTTTCGGCCGGTCCTTTGCAGATCACCACCTGTATGCATCGCCGTGCCGGAAGTCAGCGTGAAACCGTGCAGGCCGTGACTGACGGTGCGCTCATCGACATTACGGATATGCGCGAATGGCGTGAGGAGCGTGGGCAGGGTGTAGTGAATAAACCGATTCCTGGTTGGCAGAGTACGCTTGAGCAACGTGGATTTGTCGGCTGTGCGCGGCACTTCATTGAATGTGTGCAAAATCAGACAGTTCCGCAAACCGCCGGCGAACAGGCAGTTCGGGCGCAACGTATCGTTGACAAGATCTGGCGCGATGCGATGAGTGAATAAACCCTGTAACATCTGGCGGTAGCAATTCACCATAATCCAGGTAGACTATTCGCCTCTTTCAGCGCCTGCCTTGCAGGCGTTTTGCCCGTGGGTCTGGATTAGAACACCGATGAATTTATTAAAATCGCTGGCCGCAGTCAGCTCGATGACCATGTTTTCGCGTGTGCTTGGCTTCGCACGAGACGCAATTGTCGCCAGAATCTTTGGCGCAGGGATGGCAACCGACGCCTTTTTCGTCGCTTTTAAACTTCCTAACTTGTTACGCCGTATCTTTGCCGAAGGGGCATTTTCCCAGGCATTTGTACCGATTCTGGCGGAATATAAAAGTAAGCAGGGTGAAGACGCCACGCGGGTCTTTGTCTCTTATGTTTCTGGTCTGTTGACACTCGCGCTGGCGGTTGTGACGGTCGCTGGCATGCTCGCCGCACCGTGGGTGATCATGGTGACTGCGCCAGGCTTCGCTGACACAGCTGACAAATTTGCCCTGACCAGCCAGCTACTAAAGATTACCTTTCCCTATATCTTGCTGATCTCCCTGGCGTCGCTGGTGGGAGCGATTCTGAATACGTGGAACCGCTTCTCGATTCCGGCGTTTGCTCCAACACTGCTTAACATCAGCATGATTGGTTTCGCGCTGTTTGCCGCACCGTACTTTAACCCACCGGTGCTGGCGCTGGCGTGGGCTGTTACGGTCGGCGGCGTCCTGCAGCTGGTGTATCAGCTACCGCATCTGAAGAAGATCGGCATGCTGGTTTTGCCACGCATTAACTTCCACGATGCCGGAGCAATGCGCGTGGTGAAACAGATGGGACCGGCGATCCTTGGCGTCTCTGTGAGCCAGATCTCCTTAATCATCAACACCATTTTTGCCTCGTTTCTTGCTTCCGGTTCGGTGTCGTGGATGTATTACGCCGACCGCTTAATGGAGTTTCCGTCCGGTGTACTGGGCGTGGCTCTTGGCACCATTTTACTGCCGTCGCTGTCGAAAAGTTTTGCCAGTGGCAATCATGATGAATACAACCGTTTGATGGACTGGGGGCTGCGTCTTTGTTTCCTGTTGGCGCTGCCGAGTGCGGTTGCGTTGGGCATTCTTTCAGGTCCGTTGACCGTTTCGCTGTTCCAGTACGGTAAATTTACCGCCTTTGATGCGCTGATGACCCAGCGGGCGTTAATTGCCTACTCGGTGGGTTTGATTGGCCTGATTGTTGTGAAAGTGTTGGCTCCTGGCTTTTATTCCCGCCAGGACATTAAAACGCCAGTGAAAATTGCCATCGTTACGCTGATTTTAACGCAATTGATGAACCTGGCGTTTATCGGTCCGTTGAAACATGCCGGGCTGTCACTTTCTATTGGTCTGGCGGCGTGTCTGAATGCTTCGCTGCTTTACTGGCAGTTGCGTAAGCAGAAAATCTTTACCCCGCAACCTGGCTGGATGGCGTTTCTGTTGCGTCTGGTGGTGGCGGTACTGGTGATGTCGGGTGTGCTTTTAGGTATGTTACATATCATGCCGGAGTGGTCATTGGGTACCATGCCCTGGCGCTTACTGCGTTTAATGGCGGTCGTGCTGGCGGGGATTGCTGCGTACTTTGCTGCACTGGCGGTACTGGGCTTCAAAGTTAAAGAGTTTGCCCGCCGGACGGTGTAACAAGGCATTCCGGCCTGCAGTGCAGGCCGGAGATAATCTTCAGATCGAAATCTTTTTACTGCCGCGATGGGTTGTTGAGGTCTGACCGTTCGCTCCATATAGCGTCGGTTCCTGATGCGGTTTCAACATTTCCAACGCCTGTTGATTGCGCTCAATCTGTTCTTCCAGTAACCAGCCGTTATGTTGATTCATTTGGCGTAGTTGCTGCGTTTTCACAGTAATTTCCTGCCAGCGTTGACTAATATCAACGCTATTTGCTGTATTGGGTTCTTTCCTGCGTAACTGTTCGAGGTAATCCAGCGTCGCCAGCAGTGAGCTTTTTTGTTCTGTAATCCATTGCAACTGGCTGCCGTTGATCTGCCCCATAGAGAGATGTTGCTGCTCTTGATCCATTACCGTTTTGAGATCGTTAAGCACAGCGGACATCTGGTCGAGGATCTCTGCAAGACGCGTCATACGATCAGTTACTCTGCAAGTCTTGCTGCGCTTCGTTGATCAGCGCATCGGCAATTTTGCCGGTGTCCATTTTTAGTTCACCGTTACGAATTGCCAGTTTTAACGCTTCGACACGTTCAAGATTGATATCACTGCTGCCGGGTTGCATCAGTTTTGCTTGCGCGTCGCTTAACGTCACACTGGTGCTGGTGGAGGCGGTTGTTTTTGCCGCCCGGGTGTTCGTTACCGGCGCGTCAGTGGTTTCGCGCGGTTGAACGGTGCTTACGGGCTTCAGAGGCGAAGTGCGATCAATACTCATGGTTTATTCCTCATTGAGGGCGCTTTTATCATGTGTTGCTTATTTATCGGCAAGGGACGGGTAATCTTTAACAGCTTACAGGTTTATAAGAATATTCCCATCTGCATCAACAACGCCGCTGACCACTTGTCCCGATACCATGCGCACCCGCGCATTCTGTGCGACGGCAGCATTGTTCAGCGCCTGACCTTCTGCGTTGGCGCTAAACCCATCACCGCTGGCGATCACGTTGACGCGTTGTCCCGCTTTTACCCGCCATGCCTGGCGAAACTGGGTTAACTGGATAGGTTGATCGGGTGATAGATCGCGCAGGATAACGGCATCAACAAGTTGATTGATATCCAGCACCGTACGCGGTGGCAAGGTGTCCAGCCGTCCGCGTTTCAGTTTGACATTGCCAGCTTCCAGCTTTCCTCCCCGCACAATGGGCATTGCGGCAACCACATAATTTCCTGTGGCCTGCACATTAACCTGTAAATATCGTTTGTCGTTACCGCAGCGTGCCAACACATTCACATTGCCCCACAGGCGGGAATTATTGCTCATCGAAAGCAATGGCTGCTCGCACGGCGGTAGTAGATTGGGCGCTGTACGAATAGAAACACGAACCTCATCACTTACCCCCGCGAGCTGGGCGCTAAAAAAGGTGTGCAATTGCGATGTGAGATTGCTCGCCGCACTTAACGGACTGAACAGTATCGCGATGATCGCCACGCTACGTTTTATTGCCAGCATTTTCGCCCCCCAGCCATATCTACAACGTGAATTGTACCTGTCCGCAATGACCATCAACGGCATAAATAGCGACCCATTTTGCGTTTATTCCGCCGATAACGCGCGCGTAAAGGCATTTAAGCTGATGGCAGAATTTTGATACCTGCGGAGGAGATATGCTCGATAAGCTCGACGCCGCCTTACGTTTTCAACAAGAGGCGCTCAATCTGCGCGCCCAGCGTCAGGAAGTGCTGGCAGCAAACATCGCCAATGCCGATACCCCTGGTTATCAGGCTCGCGATATCGATTTTGCCAGTGAACTTAAAAAAGTCATGCAACGTGGACGGGATGCAACAAGCGTGGTTGCACTGACGATGACCTCAACGCAACACATTCCGGCGCAGGCGCTGACGCCTCCTACCGCAGAACTGCAATACCGTATTCCGGACCAGCCTTCGCTTGACGGTAATACCGTCGATATGGATCGCGAACGCACCCAGTTTGCCGATAACAGCCTGCAATACCAGATGAGCCTTAGTGCGTTGAGCGGGCAAATCAAAGGCATGATGAACGTTTTACAGAGCGGAAATTAACGGATGGCACTGCTGAATATTTTTGATATCGCCGGGTCGGCGTTAACTGCCCAGTCCCAGCGCCTGAACGTGGCGGCCAGTAATCTGGCGAATGCTGATAGCGTGACCGGTCCCGATGGACAGCCATATCGGGCAAAACAGGTGGTATTCCAGGTTAACGCTGCACCAGGTGCTGCGACAGGCGGCGTAAAGGTTGCCGATGTTATAGAAAGTCAGGCCCCGGACAAACTGGTTTATGAACCGGGTAATCCGCTGGCGGATGCAAAGGGCTACGTGAAAATGCCAAACGTTGATGTCGTCGGAGAGATGGTTAACACCATGTCGGCGTCACGCAGCTATCAGGCCAATGTTGAAGTGCTCAACACGGTGAAAAGCATGATGCTGAAAACCCTTACGCTCGGTCAATAAAGGAGAAAACTATGTCCATTGCGGTAACCACCACCGATCCGACAAATACCGGCGTCAGCACCACCAGTAGTAGTTCGCTCACGGGCAGCAACGCCGCAGATTTACAAAGCAGTTTTCTGACTTTGTTGGTGGCGCAGCTGAAAAACCAGGACCCGACCAATCCAATGGAAAACAACGAGCTGACGTCGCAATTGGCTCAAATCAGCACGGTCAGCGGGATTGAAAAACTCAATACCACGCTCGGATCTATTTCCGGACAGATTGATAACAGCCAGTCGTTACAGGCCAGTAACCTGATCGGTCACGGCGTGATGATCCCCGGCACCACTGTTCTTGCGGGAACCGGCAGTGAAGAAGGGGCTGTGACCACGACCACGCCGTTTGGTGTTGAGCTGCAACAGGCGGCAGACAAAGTGACGGCCACCATCACCGATAAAAACGGTGCGGTTGTCCGTACCATTGATATCGGTGAACTGACTGCCGGAGTCCACAGTTTCACCTGGGACGGTACGTTGACTGACGGCAGCACTGCGCCGAACGGTTCTTACAACGTAGCGATTAGCGCCAGTAACGGTGGTACACAACTGGTTGCCCAGCCGCTGCAGTTTGCTCTGGTGCAGGGTGTGATCCGCGGCAACAACGGTAATACGCTGGATCTCGGCACTTACGGCACCACCACCCTCGACGAAGTACGGCAGATAATTTAAGCCTTCACATTTCAGGAGTCAGTCATGGCCTTTTCTCAAGCGGTTAGCGGATTAAACGCTGCCGCCACCAACCTCGATGTTATTGGCAACAATATCGCCAACTCCGCCACCTACGGCTTTAAATCAGGCACGGCCTCTTTTGCCGATATGTTTGCCGGTTCGAAAGTGGGACTGGGGGTAAAAGTTGCCGGTATCACCCAGGACTTTACCGATGGCACGACCACCAACACCGGGCGAGGTCTGGACGTTGCTATCAGCCAGAACGGTTTTTTCCGTCTGGTAGACAGCAACGGTTCGGTGTTCTACAGCCGTAACGGACAATTTAAGCTGGATGAAAACCGTAACCTGGTGAATATGCAAGGTTTACAGCTGACGGGTTACCCGGCAACCGGTACGCCGCCGACTATTCAGCAAGGGGCGAATCCGACCAATATTTCGATCCCGAATACCCTGATGGCAGCGAAAACTACCACCACGGCATCGATGCAGATCAACCTGAATTCCAGCGATGCGCTTCCTGCTGTTACGCCATTCAGCGCTGGCAATGCGGATAGCTATAACAAAAAAGGTTCGGTGACTGTTTTCGACAGTCAGGGTAATGCTCATGACATGAGCGTGTACTTTGTGAAGACCGGGGATAATAACTGGCAGGTCTACACCCAGGATAGCAGTGATCCAACAGGTACAGCTGAGCCTGCAATGACGCTGGTGTTTAATGCCAATGGCGTTCTGACCTCAAATCCAACAGCGAATATTACCACTGGCGCAATTAACGGTGCAGAACCCGCCACGTTTAGCCTGAGCTTCCTCAACTCCATGCAGCAAAATACCGGCGCTAACAACATTGTGGCAACCACCCAGAACGGCTACAAACCGGGCGATCTGGTGAGTTATCAAATCAATGATGACGGTACGGTTGTCGGCAACTATTCCAACGAACAAACCCAACTGCTGGGGCAGATTGTACTGGCGAACTTTGCCAACAACGAAGGTCTGGCATCCGAAGGCGACAACGTCTGGTCTGCGACGCAATCTTCTGGTGTGGCGCTGTTGGGGACAGCAGGGACGGGCAACTTTGGCACCCTGACCAACGGTGCGCTGGAAGCGTCCAACGTCGATCTCAGTAAAGAACTGGTCAATATGATCGTTGCCCAGCGTAACTATCAGTCTAACGCCCAGACCATCAAAACCCAGGACCAGATCCTCAACACGCTGGTTAACTTACGCTAATCGCTGACGGGATAGCTCAATGGATCACGCAATTTATACCGCGATGGGAGCAGCCAGCCAGACGCTGAATCAACAGGCGGTAACTGCCAGTAATCTGGCCAATGCCTCAACGCCCGGTTTTCGCGCGCAGTTAAACGCCTTGCGCGCAGTGCCGGTGGAAGGGCTTTCACTGCCTACGCGCACGCTGGTAACGGCGTCAACGCCGGGTGCAGACATGACGCCCGGCAAGATGGATTACACCTCGCGCCCGCTGGACGTTGCGTTGCAGCAGGATGGCTGGCTGGCCGTGCAGACCGCTGACGGCAGCGAAGGGTATACGCGTAATGGCAGCATTCAGGTTGATCCCACCGGGCAACTGACAATTCAGGGGCATCCGGTGATAGGCGAGGCGGGGCCAATTGCTGTGCCGGAAGGGGCGGAAATCACTATTGCTGCCGATGGCACAATCTCGGCGCTGAATCCGGGCGATCCGGCAAATACGGTTGCGCCAGTGGGGCGTCTGAAACTGGTGAAAGCCACGGGCAGCGAAGTGCAGCGCGGTGACGACGGCATTTTTCGTTTAAGCGCGGAAAGCCAGGCCACGCGTGGGCCGGTACTGCAGGCAGATCCAACCTTGCGTGTGATGTCGGGAGTTCTGGAAGGCAGTAACGTCAATGCCGTTGCGGCAATGAGCGACATGATTGCCAGCGCGCGGCGTTTTGAAATGCAGATGAAGGTGATCAGCAGCGTCGATGATAACGCAGGCCGTGCCAACCAACTGCTGTCGATGAGTTAATTAAACGATTGATGACATTGCAATAAAAGCGCGCGGACTATTCTCTCGCCCATTTTGGGAGAGGTTAGGGTGAGGGGAAATGCGCACCGCCGCGTGCTTCTGCTCTGCTTGTCAGCAATCCACTACAGGACATTTTATGATCAGTTCATTATGGATCGCCAAAACGGGCCTGGATGCCCAGCAAACCAATATGGACGTCATTGCCAACAACCTGGCAAACGTCAGTACCAACGGTTTTAAGCGTCAGCGCGCGGTATTTGAAGATCTGCTTTATCAAACCATTCGCCAGCCCGGTGCTCAGTCTTCCGAACAAACGACCTTACCTTCCGGGTTACAAATCGGCACGGGGGTGCGCCCGGTCGCCACTGAACGCTTACACAGCCAGGGCAACCTGTCGCAAACCAATAACAGCAAAGATGTCGCGATTAAAGGGCAGGGCTTTTTCCAGGTAATGTTGCCAGATGGCTCATCAGCCTATACCCGTGACGGCTCTTTCCAGGTGGATCAGAACGGGCAGCTGGTGACGGCTGGTGGTTTTCAGGTGCAGCCAGCGATCACCATACCGGCGAATGCGCTAAGTATCACCATCGGTCGTGATGGCGTGGTCAGCGTAACACAACAAGGCCAGGCAGCTCCGGTTCAGGTTGGGCAGCTCAATCTCACCACCTTTATGAATGATACCGGACTGGAGAGTATTGGCGAAAACCTCTACACCGAAACGCAATCCTCCGGTGCACCGAACGAAAGCACGCCGGGCCTGAACGGCGCGGGACTGCTGTATCAAGGGTATGTCGAAACGTCTAACGTCAACGTGGCGGAAGAACTGGTCAATATGATTCAGGTGCAACGCGCTTACGAAATCAACAGTAAAGCGGTATCCACCACCGATCAGATGCTGCAAAAACTGACGCAACTCTAAGGCATAACCGGTGGCAGATTCACCGGTTTACTGATTTTTGAAGATGATAGCCATGCAAAAAAACGCTGCGCATACTTATGCCATTTCCAGCTTGTTGGTGCTTTCACTAACCGGCTGCGCCTGGATACCCTCCACGCCGCTGGTACAGGGGGCGACCAGTGCACAACCGGTTCCCGGTCCGACGCCCGTCGCCAACGGTTCTATTTTCCAGTCTGCTCAGCCGATTAACTATGGCTATCAACCGCTGTTTGAAGATCGTCGACCACGCAATATTGGCGATACGCTGACCATCGTGTTGCAGGAGAACGTCAGCGCCAGCAAAAGCTCCTCTGCGAATGCCAGCCGTGACGGTAAAACTAATTTTGGCTTTGATACTGTGCCGCGCTATTTGCAGGGGCTGTTTGGTAACGCTCGTGCCGATGTCGAAGCCTCCGGTGGTAACACGTTCAACGGAAAAGGCGGGGCCAATGCCAGCAATACCTTTAGCGGCACGTTGACGGTGACGGTTGACCAGGTACTGGTCAACGGCAACCTGCATGTGGTGGGTGAAAAACAGATCGCCATTAATCAGGGTACCGAATTTATTCGCTTCTCTGGTGTAGTTAATCCACGCACTATCAGCGGCAGCAATACCGTACCGTCTACTCAGGTGGCGGATGCGCGCATTGAATACGTAGGCAATGGCTACATTAACGAAGCGCAAAATATGGGCTGGTTGCAGCGTTTCTTCCTCAACCTGTCACCAATGTAAGTGAGGCTGTGGTGATTAAATTTCTCTCTGCATTAATTCTTTTACTGGTTACCACGGCAGCTCAGGCTGAGCGTATTCGCGATCTCACCAGTGTTCAGGGGGTAAGGCAAAACTCACTGATTGGCTATGGCCTGGTGGTGGGGCTTGATGGTACAGGTGACCAGACAACTCAGACGCCGTTTACCACACAAACGCTTAATAACATGCTCTCACAGCTGGGAATTACCGTTCCGACGGGCACTAATATGCAGCTAAAAAACGTCGCTGCGGTTATGGTGACAGCGTCACTTCCACCGTTTGGACGTCAGGGGCAAACCATCGATGTGGTGGTTTCTTCCATGGGTAATGCCAAAAGCTTGCGTGGAGGTACGTTGTTGATGACACCGCTTAAGGGCGTTGACAGTCAGGTGTATGCGCTGGCGCAGGGCAATATTCTGGTTGGCGGCGCAGGGGCCTCCGCTGGCGGTAGCAGTGTTCAGGTGAACCAACTGAACGGTGGACGGATCACCAATGGTGCGGTTATTGAACGTGAATTGCCCAGCCAGTTTGGCGTCGGGAATACCCTTAATTTGCAACTTAACGACGAAGATTTCAGTATGGCGCAGCAAATCGCTGACACCATCAACCGCGTGCGTGGATATGGCAGCGCCACCGCGTTAGATGCGCGGACTATTCAGGTGCGCGTACCGAGTGGCAACAGTTCCCAGGTCCGTTTCCTTGCCGATATCCAGAATATGCAGGTTAATGTTACCCCGCAGGACGCTAAAGTAGTGATTAACTCGCGCACCGGTTCGGTGGTGATGAATCGCGAAGTGACCCTCGACAGCTGCGCGGTAGCGCAGGGAAATCTTTCAGTAACAGTTAATCGCCAGGCCAATGTCAGCCAGCCAGATACACCGTTTGGTGGTGGGCAGACTGTGGTTACTCCACAAACGCAGATCGATTTACGCCAGAGCGGCGGTTCGCTGCAAAGCGTACGTTCCAGCGCCAGCCTTAATAACGTGGTGC
Source organism: Escherichia sp. WS1450 (assembly GCF_046487395.1). NCBI lineage: Bacteria > Pseudomonadati > Pseudomonadota > Gammaproteobacteria > Enterobacterales > Enterobacteriaceae > Escherichia > Escherichia sp. WS1450. The sequence continues at coordinate 31,061 of NZ_JBJQJO010000024.1, read as the reverse complement.
GTGCGCTCAATGCGCTGGGCGCTACGCCGATGGATCTGATGTCCATACTGCAATCAATGCAAAGTGCGGGATGTCTGCGGGCAAAACTGGAAATCATCTGATGATCAGCGACAGCAAACTACTGGCAAGTGCGGCCTGGGATGCACAATCGCTCAACGAACTTAAGGCGAAAGCGGGCGAAGATCCGGCGGCAAATATCCGTCCGGTGGCCCGCCAGGTGGAAGGGATGTTCGTGCAGATGATGTTGAAAAGCATGCGCGACGCTTTACCAAAAGATGGCCTGTTCAGCAGCGAGCACACTCGCCTGTATACCAGTATGTATGACCAGCAGATTGCCCAACAGATGACGGCGGGCAAAGGTCTGGGGCTGGCAGAGATGATGGTTAAACAGATGACGCCAGAACAACCATTGCCAGAGGAGTCCACGCCAGCAGCACCGATGAAATTCCCGCTCGAAACCGTGGTGCGTTATCAAAATCAGACGCTTTCGCAGCTGGTGCAAAAGGCCGTACCACGTAACTACGATGATTCGCTGCCGGGTGACAGTAAAGCATTCCTCGCGCAACTCTCGTTGCCCGCCCAACTGGCAAGCCAGCAAAGCGGTGTGCCACATCATTTGATCCTCGCTCAGGCGGCGCTGGAATCTGGCTGGGGACAACGGCAAATCCGCCGTGAAAACGGCGAGCCGAGCTATAACCTGTTTGGCGTCAAAGCCTCTGGCAACTGGAAAGGGCCATTCACTGAAATCACCACGACTGAATATGAAAATGGCGAAGCGAAGAAAGTAAAAGCGAAGTTTCGGGTCTACAGCTCGTATCTGGAAGCATTGTCGGATTACGTTGGGCTGTTAACGCGTAACCCGCGCTACGCCGCCGTGACGACCGCCGCGAGTGCGGAGCAGGGGGCGCAGGCCCTACAGGACGCGGGCTATGCCACCGATCCTCACTATGCCCGCAAACTCACCAACATGATTCAGCAGATGAAATCGATAAGCGACAAGGTGAGCAAAACCTACAGCATGAACATTGATAATCTGTTCTGAATAACTCAAGTCCGGCGGGTCGCTGCCGATAATACTCTGTAATTGAAGGCTTATAAGGAACCTCCATGTCCAGCTTGATCAATAACGCCATGAGCGGACTGAACGCGGCCCAGGCGGCGTTAAATACGGCAAGTAATAATATCTCCAGCTATAACGTTGCCGGATATACCCGCCAAACCACTATTATGGCGCAGGCCAATAGCACGTTGGGCGCTGGCGGCTGGGTTGGCAATGGCGTCTACGTTTCTGGTGTGCAGCGTGAGTATGATGCGTTTATTACCAACCAGTTACGTGCGGCGCAGACGCAAAGTAGCGGCCTGACTGCCCGCTATGAGCAGATGTCGAAAATCGACAATATGCTCTCCACCAGTACCTCTTCGCTGGCAACACAGATGCAGGATTTCTTCACCAGCCTGCAAACGCTGGTGAGTAACGCGGAAGATCCGGCAGCGCGCCAGGCGCTGATTGGGAAATCAGAAGGGTTGGTGAATCAGTTTAAAACCACCGATCAATATCTGCGCGACCAGGACAAACAGGTCAATATCGCGATAGGTGCCAGTGTTGATCAGATCAACAATTACGCTAAACAAATCGCCAGCCTGAACGATCAAATCTCCCGCCTGACAGGCGTGGGGGCAGGGGCATCACCTAACAATCTGCTGGATCAACGCGATCAACTGGTGAGCGAATTAAACCAGATTGTTGGCGTAGAAGTCAGCGTTCAGGATGGTGGCACTTATAACATCACGATGGCCAATGGCTACTCACTGGTTCAGGGAAGTACGGCGCGGCAACTTGCGGCAGTTCCTTCCAGCGCCGACCCTTCTCGTACGACTGTCGCTTATGTTTATGGGACGGCAGGCAATATTGAGATCCCGGAGAAATTACTGAATACCGGGTCGCTGGGCGGCATTCTGACATTCCGTTCTCAGGATCTTGACCAGACGCGTAATACGCTTGGACAACTGGCGCTGGCATTTGCCGAGGCTTTCAACACCCAACACAAAGCCGGATTTGATGCTAACGGCGATGCCGGTGAAGATTTCTTTGCTATCGGTAAGCCCGCGGTTCTGCAAAACACGAAAAACAAAGGTGACGTTGCGATCGGTGCAACGGTAACTGATGCCTCCGCGGTACTGGCGACAGATTACAAAATCTCGTTCGATAATAATCAGTGGCAGGTCACCCGCCTTGCCAGCAATACCACTTTTACGGTGACGCCGGATGCCAACGGTAAAGTGGCATTTGATGGTCTGGAGTTGACGTTTACAGGAACGCCTGCCGTTAACGACAGCTTCACGCTGAAACCGGTAAGTGACGCCATCGTCAACATGGATGTATTAATCACCGACGAAGCGAAAATCGCCATGGCGAGCGCAGAAGATGCGGGTGATAGCGACAACCGCAACGGTCAGGCCCTGCTCGATCTGCAAAGCAACAGTAAAACGGTGGGCGGTGCGAAATCCTTTAACGACGCTTATGCCTCGTTAGTGAGTGATATCGGTAATAAAACCGCGACGTTGAAAACCAGTAGCACCACTCAAGGTAATGTGGTGACGCAGCTTTCCAATCAGCAGCAGTCGATTTCCGGTGTCAATCTCGATGAGGAGTACGGAAATCTGCAACGTTTTCAGCAGTATTACCTCGCGAATGCGCAGGTTCTGCAGACGGCAAACGCGATTTTTGATGCGCTGATTAACATTCGCTAAGGGGAGATAAAATGCGTTTCAGTACCCAGATGATGTACCAGCAAAACATGCGCGGCATCACCAATTCTCAGGCAGAATGGATGAAGTACGGCGAACAGATGTCGACGGGTAAGCGAGTCGTTAACCCTTCAGATGATCCCATTGCTGCATCACAAGCTGTTGTTCTCTCCCAGGCACAGGCGCAAAACAGCCAGTACACGCTGGCGCGTACTTTCGCCACTCAAAAAGTGTCACTGGAAGAGAGTGTACTTAGCCAGGTCACCACCGCTATCCAGAATGCTCAGGAAAAAATTGTCTACGCCAGCAATGGCACCTTGAGTGACGATGACCGTGCCTCGCTGGCTACGGATATTCAGGGGCTTCGTGACCAGTTGCTGAATCTGGCGAACACCACTGACGGTAACGGGCGCTACATTTTTGCCGGTTATAAAACAGAAACTGCGCCGTTTAGTGAGGCGGATGGCAAATACGAAGGCGGAGCAGAAAGTATTAAACAACAGGTCGATGCTTCGCGTTCGATGGTGATAGGGCACACGGGTGACAAAATTTTCGACAGTATTACCAGCAACGCGGTAGCGGAACCAGACGGTAGCGCTTCTGAAACCAATCTTTTTGCCATGCTGGATAGCGCCATCGCAGCCCTAAAAACGCCGGTCGCGGATAGCGAAGCGCATAAAGAAACCGCCGCTGCGGCACTGGATAAAACCAACCGCGGACTGAAAAACTCGCTGAACAATGTGCTGACTGTTCGCGCGGAATTAGGCACGCAGCTGAACGAACTGGAGTCGCTGGATTCATTAGGTAGCGATCGCGCTTTAGGGCAAACGCAGCAGATGAGCGATCTGGTTGATGTGGACTGGAATGCAACTATTTCATCTTACATCATGCAGCAAACGGCATTGCAGGCATCGTATAAAGCATTTACCGATATGCAGGGATTGTCGCTGTTCCAGCTCAACAAATAAGCTCGCTTTAAAACATATCATGAAACTGGGTATGTTTTCTCTGCCTGCTCTGGGATCGCCGGGGCGGGCATTTTTTTGCATGAGACATAACGAACTATTTAAGACATTCCTGCAAATCAGCCAATGTTGCCATCAGTATCATAGAATCGACAGGCGATGGTTCAAACCCCACTCGCAGATAAAACTCACGGGCCTGGTCTGATAACGCATGGACCAACATTCCGCGAATACCAATGACTTCAGCCGCCTGTAGTACTCGTAGACCGGCATCTCTGACCATCGCACGACCGATGCCCTGACCCTGTAATGATTTATCTATTGCCAGACGACCAAGTACTACAACAGGGATCGGTTCTGGCATATTTCGGCGAAATCGTCCTGTCGCGACATACGTTTCAACGGCGCTGGAAGCAAGCGAATAATATGCCAAAACGTTGCTATACGTATCACAGCTAACAAATGTACGTGATGCGCCGGCAAGCTGATTTTTTAGGGCTCTCTGCTTTAGCCAGTTATCCATCGTTTCTACTCCCGAGCAAAAAGAGGTGAATTGATGCCTTGCCATGAGTGGCTCGGGGGCCTGAATCATTTTTTTTGCTCCCACGGCGCGGGTGTTTGCATGGTTTTGCGTAATGCAGCATTGGGCGCGGGGGGCTGATCCAGACGATTCAAAAATAGCTGGTAATCATCAGAATCGATCCTGAAAATTCTCTGCTCAATGAGCGCCTCTTCAGCTGCGGCTCTGGCGGCCTCAAGGACAAATTCGGTGCGATTTTTTCCTCGGGCTTTAGCGGCCCGGTCAATAAGATCGCGTTCTGCGGGTTTTATGCGCAAATTTAAAGATTCGCGCCTGGTTGGAATGTTATTGGCTGCTGGCATAAATATATCCTTCGGCTTTGCATGGATGATAATTATACAGCGCATGTAACGCTAATGTCATTACAACAAAGATGCTACCCTGAAATAAAAAAGCCCTGGCAGTTACCAGGGCTTGATTACTTGAGCTAATTATTACTCAACAGGTTGCGGACGCGCAGGAGCGGCAGAGGCATGATGCGTTGCCGTATGACCACCTGCAGCACCTTTACCTTCGAAGGCAAAAGTAGGGCGCTGCCAGTCACTGTGACGCGGTGCCTCCGGAACATATTCCGGTGCCGGAGCGCGCGTCATTGGCGCGGTAGCGTGGTTATGCTCAACGGTGACCTCAGGTTTAACCGCGGCTACCGTTTCAACTTCTGCTGCGACTTCGGCGACGACTGGCGCGGCAGGTTGAGCAACAACTTCAGGTTCAGCAACCACAACCTCAGCAGTTTCGGCAACTTCTTCAATATCTGCCGTCTCTTCCTGCGGTTCAACCACCGGTTCTGCGTGTTCTGCAACTTCCTGGGCTATGGCAACATCAGACTCGGTAATCACCTGCGGCTGTTCAGTTACCGCGGCGGCAATCACTTCAGGATGCGTCGTTTCAACCACTTCCGGTTGCGGTTCGGCAACCTGAACGGGGGCTTCTACAACTTCAGCCACTTCTTCAACAACCGGTGCGCTAACAACAGGTTCGACAGCGGCGGCGACAGGGACCTCAGTCACCATCGGCTGCACTTGTACTTCTTCCTGTTCGCGCTGCTCTTCAACCTGTACATCTTGCGGACGTACAATTGGATAGCGGATCCAGACTTTGCCAGAGGCCAGTTCCGGAGATGCGCACGCTACGGTCAACGGCATTGGCGATTGGGTTGGATAACGCTCGTCACGATAGCGACGACGACGCTGACCACTCACGCGCAGGTGACGAGGCGAGCGGCGAGAACGACGCGGCATGCCACCGTTGTCACGGTTATCGGCATTGTTCTCTTCTTGCTGTTCTGGTGCAGCTTGCGCTACGACTGGCAGCGGGACTTTCACCAGTTCTGTGCGTGGAGCTGGCGCTTCCTGAACAATTGGTTCGGCAGCGACAGTTTCTTCAACCACCGGTGCGACTACCGCTTCTTCGGCTACGCTTTGCTCGTAACGCACTTTCTGATTGAGCTGACGCTGTTTACGACGCGGCTGAACCGGACGTACACGTTCTTCCTGTTCGGTTTCCTGAACAGATTGCTCTTCAACATTCAGCGCCTTCGCTTCTTGTTGCGCCTGACGTTTATCATCGTTACGGCGGCGGCTACGTTCACGACGCGGCGCTTGCTGCTCGTCGGTGGTACGTGCTTTTTCCGTTACCTCAGCCTGCTGACGGCTCTCACGCGTCTCGGCAGTCTGCTGCTGTGCCTGGCGACGATTACGACGGTTTTCTTCGCGATTATCGCTGCCTTCAGTACGTTCACTACGGGTGTCGCGGCGCTCATTACGGTCACGGCGGTTGTTCTGACGAGGCTTGCGACGATCCTGTTGACGTTCCGGTTTCGCTTCTGCTTTCGGTGCTGGTTGCTCGGCCGGTTTGGTTTCTTCACCACCGCTGAATAGCGCTTTCAGTGCGCCGAAGAAGCGGCTCAACAACCCTGGTTGTGCAGGAGATGCTGGTGTTGCCGTTGCAGCTTTAGGTGCTGGGGCTACAACAGGGGCGGCAGGTTCAGCTGGGGTTGGAGCTGGCGGCACATCCGGCATGGCAAAGGTTGCCAGCGCAGGTTGTTCAGGACGCTTACGTTCAGCGAACTCTTCTTCAGACGGCAGCGCCATCGCTTCTTCATGCAGCTTCGGCAGCATGTAGCTTAAGGTTGGAGTTTCTTCCCCTTTACGCACGCGCAGCACATGGTAGTGCGGGGTTTCCATCTGATCGTTTGGCACAATCACACAGCGCACGCCGTCCTGACGAGTTTCAATCGCATTCACTGCAGAACGTTTTTCATTCAGCAGGTAAGACGCGATTGGCACAGGAACAATGGCGTGAACTTCCTGAGTGTTCTCTTTCAGCGCTTCTTCTTCGATCAGACGCAGAATAGAGAGCGACAACGATTCGTTGTCACGCACGGTACCGGTACCGGAGCAGCGCGGGCAGACGTGATGGCTGGATTCACCCAGTGATGGGCTCAGACGCTGACGGGACATTTCCAGCAGGCCAAAGCGAGAAATATGGCTGATTTGAATACGCGCCCGGTCCTGACGCACCGCTTCACGCAGACGGTTTTCTACCGCACGCTGGTGGCGTACTGGCGTCATGTCGATGAAGTCGATAACAATCAGGCCGCCGAGGTCACGCAGGCGCAGCTGACGAGCAATCTCATCGGCAGCTTCGAGGTTGGTGTTAAACGCGGTTTCTTCGATATCGCCGCCGCGGGTCGCGCGTGCGGAGTTGATGTCGATGGCGGTTAACGCTTCGGTGCTGTCGATAACAATGGAACCACCGGATGGCAGACGAACTTCACGCTGGAAGGCGGACTCAATCTGTGACTCGATCTGGTAGTGGCTGAACAGCGGGATCTCGCCGGTGTACAGTTTGATTTTGCTGCTGAAATCCGGGCGACCTAATGCAGCGATATGCTGGCGTGCCAGTTCGAGCACTTTCGGGTTATCGATAAGGATTTCGCCGATGTCCTGACGTAAGTAATCGCGGAATGCGCGAACGATTACGTTGCTCTCCTGATGAATCAGGAACGGAGCTGGGCGGCTTTCAGCGGCTTTTTTGATGGCTTCCCAGTGTTTCAGACGGAAGCTTAAATCCCATTGCAGCGCCTCAGCAGATTTGCCGACGCCAGCGGTGCGCACGATAAGCCCCATGCCTTCCGGCAGTTCAAGGCTTGCCAGTGCTTCTTTTAATTCGGTACGGTCGTCGCCTTCGATACGACGAGAAATGCCACCCGCGCGCGGGTTGTTCGGCATCAGAACCAGATAGCTACCCGCCAGACTGATAAAGGTGGTTAATGCCGCGCCTTTGTTGCCGCGCTCTTCTTTATCGATCTGAACAATGACTTCCTGACCTTCACGCAACACATCTTTAATGTTGGGACGACCATGAGCACTGTAGTTAGCAGGGAAATATTCGCGGGCAATTTCTTTTAGTGGGAGGAAACCGTGACGTTCAGCGCCGTAATCAACAAAAGCAGCTTCCAGACTCGGTTCAATGCGGGTGATTTTACCTTTGTAGATGTTTGCCTTTTTCTGCTCGTGCCCTGGACTTTCGATATCCAGGTCATACAGACGCTGCCCATCTACAAGGGCAACGCGCAACTCTTCCTGCTGAGTTGCGTTGATTAACATTCTTTTCATCGTAACTTACTCATTATTCTTACATTGACGACTAAGCTGCGGGCAAAGTAACGCCTTTCCGGGTGTGAACCGATGGCCTCGTGTCTAGTCGCGTCGCCAACCTCACGGTTATCGTCAGCTCAAAGAGGCGCAGAGTGTCGGTTGCCCGTTTTTCATGCGGAAAAACAGCGCAATTATCAAAGAAACAGACTGGGTATTACTCTCCAGAAATATTTCCATCTACCGGTAAGGACTGCAACCCGCAGCCCGCTAACTGCCTGAAAGATCAATACGTCTTACGCCATTGCTGCGTGGATGATCGGTCGGGCAAAATGGGTTATTCCGTAAAATTTCTTGTTTTAACAAGGATGGACACGGAAACGGCCTCATTATTCCACTGCAAGCCTTGTTATAGCAAGATGACTTTTACCATTTATCACCCGCTTACTCACAGTTTTTTCACTTCTTGCTGGTGATTGGTTTAATAACCATCAATAAAGTGATCACGTAGTGAAGTAATAAGGTGCAAAACTAAATATAAGCATAGAAAAATGAGTGGCGCGAATCCTGTTGGCTAATTAGAATCGCCCACCATGAAAATAGAGACTCCATCCGTAAAAATTGTTGCTATCACCGCTGACGAAGCGGGGCAACGTATCGATAACTTTTTGCGTACCCAATTGAAAGGCGTACCAAAAAGTATGATTTACCGTATTTTGCGTAAAGGCGAAGTGCGGGTGAACAAAAAACGTATTAAGCCTGAATATAAACTCGAAGCGGGTGATGAGGTGCGTATCCCACCGGTTCGCGTTGCTGAACGGGAAGAAGAGGCGGTTTCGCCACATCTGCAAAAGGTGGCGGCGCTGGCGGACGTCATCTTATATGAAGATGACCATATCCTGGTGCTGAATAAACCTTCCGGTACGGCGGTACATGGCGGTAGTGGTTTAAGCTTCGGCGTTATCGAAGGTTTGCGGGCGTTGCGCCCGGAAGCGCGGTTCCTTGAACTGGTTCATCGTCTCGACCGGGACACTTCAGGTGTGTTGCTGGTAGCGAAAAAACGCTCGGCGTTGCGTTCTCTGCATGAGCAATTACGTGAAAAAGGGATGCAAAAAGATTACCTGGCGCTGGTGCGCGGTCAGTGGCAGTCGCATGTGAAGAGCGTTCAAGCGCCGTTATTGAAAAATATTCTGCAAAGCGGCGAACGTATCGTGCGTGTGAGTCAGGAAGGCAAACCGTCGGAAACACGCTTTAAAGTGGAAGAACGCTATGCTTTTGCCACCCTGGTGCGTTGTAGCCCGGTAACAGGGCGTACTCATCAGATCCGTGTTCATACACAGTATGCGGGTCATCCGATTGCCTTTGACGATCGCTACGGTGACCGTGAATTTGACAGACAGCTCACTGAAGCAGGCACGGGATTAAATCGCCTGTTCCTGCACGCTGCAGCGTTGAAGTTTACTCATCCGGGGACCGGTGAGGTGATGCGTATCGAAGCGCCGATGGATGAAGGTTTGAAGCGTTGTTTGCAAAAGCTGCGTAACGCGCGCTAATACAAGCATATAAACCTGATAATGGGCGGTTGGCCTGATAAGGCGTTTACGCCGCATCAGGCCGCCAGCACCGATTGCCGGATGCGAAGTAACCGCATCCGGCGCAAACAACTATCCCATCAGCGGGTTTTTCCCTTCCCGACGTAACATCTGACACAGCGCGATTAGCGGTAAACCAACCAGCGTGTTAGGATCACGCCCCTCTAAACGCTCAAACAGCGTAATGCCAAATCCTTCACTCTTAAAGCTACCCGCGCAGTGCAGGGGATGCTCTTTACGCACGTAATTATCAATCTCCGCCTCGCTCAGGTGACGGAAATGGACGTCAAAAGGCTCCACTTCTGTTTGTAGATGCCCATTCGCCGAATTAAACAACGCCAGTCCAGTATAGAAGGTGACGATATTGCCGCTGGCTTTGCGTAATTGCAGACGGGCATTTTCTTCCGTTAACGGTTTACCGGTGATTTCGCCATCAAGAACACATACCTGGTCTGAACCAATAATTAAATGATCCGGATAACGTGACGCCAGAGATTGCGCTTTTTCTTGTGCCAGTCGAAGCACCAACTGTCGCGGTGATTCGTCGCTGCGTGGGGTTTCGTCGACCTCTGGTGCTGCACATTCAAAAGAGATTTGCAGTTTTTCCAGAAGAGCGCGACGCCAGGGCGAGGTGGAGGCTAAAATAAGTTTAGGCATATTTTTTTCCATCAGATATAGCGTATTGATGATAGCCATTTTAAACTATGCGCTTCGTTTTGCAGGTTGATGTTCGTTATCAGCACTGAACGAAAATAAAGCAGTAACCCGCAATGTGTGCGAATTATTGGCAAAAGGCAACCACAGGCTGCCTTTTTCTTTGACTCTATGACGTTACAAAGTTAATATGCGCGCCCTATGCAAAAGGTAAAATTACCCCTGACTCTCGATCCGGTTCGTACGGCTCAAAAACGCCTTGATTACCAGGGTATCTATACTCCTGATCAGGTTGAGCGCGTCGCCGAATCCGTAGTCAGTGTGGACAGTGATGTGGAATGCTCCATGTCGTTCGCTATCGATAACCAACGTCTCGCAGTGTTAAACGGCGATGCGAAGGTGACGGTAACGCTCGAGTGTCAGCGTTGCGGGAAGCCGTTTACTCATCAGGTCTACACAACGTATTGTTTTAGTCCTGTGCGTTCAGACGAACAGGCTGAAGCACTGCCGGAAGCGTATGAACCGATTGAGGTTAACGAATTCGGTGAAATCGATCTGCTTGCAATGGTTGAAGATGAAATCATCCTCGCCTTGCCGGTAGTTCCGGTGCATGATTCTGAACACTGTGAAGTGTCCGAAGCGGACATGGTCTTTGGTGAACTGCCTGAAGAAGCGCAAAAGCCAAACCCATTTGCCGTATTAGCCAGCTTAAAGCGTAAGTAATTGGTGCTCCCCGTTGGATCGGGGATAAACCGTAATTGAGGAGTAAGGTCCATGGCCGTACAACAGAATAAACCAACCCGTTCCAAACGTGGCATGCGTCGTTCCCATGACGCGCTGACCGCAGTCACCAGCCTGTCTGTAGACAAAACTTCTGGTGAAAAACACCTGCGTCACCACATCACTGCCGACGGTTACTACCGCGGCCGCAAGGTCATCGCTAAGTAATCACGCGTCTGCGTGATGAAGCTTAGTGAGGATTTTCCCCAGGCAACTGGGGAAAGACCAAACCGGGCGGCGACGATACCTTGACACGTCTAACCCTGGCGTTAGATGTCATGGGAGGGGATTTTGGCCCTTCCGTGACAGTGCCTGCAGCATTGCAGGCACTGAATTCTAATTCGCAACTCACTCTTCTTTTAGTCGGCAATCCCGACGCCATCACGCCATTACTTGCTAAAGCTGACTTTGAACAACGTTCGCGTCTGCAGATTATTCCTGCGCAGTCAGTTATCGCCAGTGATGCCCGGCCTTCGCAAGCTATCCGCGCCAGTCGTGGGAGTTCAATGCGCGTGGCCCTGGAGCTGGTGAAAGAAGGTCGAGCGCAAGCCTGTGTCAGTGCCGGTAATACCGGGGCGCTGATGGGGCTGGCAAAATTATTACTCAAGCCCCTGGAGGGGATTGAGCGTCCGGCGCTGGTGACGGTATTACCGCATCAGCAAAAGGGCAAAACGGTGGTCCTCGATTTAGGGGCCAACGTCGATTGTGACAGCACAATGTTGGTGCAATTTGCCATTATGGGCTCAGTCCTGGCTGAAGAGGTGGTGGAAATTCCCAATCCTCGCGTGGCGTTGCTCAATATTGGTGAAGAAGAAGTAAAGGGTCTCGACAGTATTCGAGATGCCTCAGCGGTGCTTAAAACAATCCCTTCTATCAATTATATCGGCTATCTTGAAGCCAATGAGTTGTTAACTGGCAAGACAGATGTGCTGGTTTGTGATGGCTTTACAGGAAATGTCACATTAAAGACGATGGAAGGTGTTGTCAGGATGTTTCTTTCTCTGCTGAAATCTCAGGGTGAAGGGAAAAAACGGTCGTGGTGGCTACTGTTATTAAAGCGTTGGCTACAAAAGAGCCTGACGAGGCGATTCAGTCACCTCAACCCCGACCAGTATAACGGCGCCTGTCTGTTAGGATTGCGCGGCACGGTGATAAAAAGTCATGGTGCAGCCAATCAGCGAGCTTTTGCGGTCGCGATTGAACAGGCAGTGCAGGCGGTGCAGCGACAAGTTCCTCAGCGAATTGCCGCTCGCCTGGAATCTGTATACCCAGCTGGTTTTGAGCTGCTGGACGGTGGCAAAAGCGGAACTCTGCGGTAGCAGGACGCTGCCAGCGAACTCGCAGTTTGCAAGTGACGGTATATAACCGAAAAGTGACTGAGCGTACATGTATACGAAGATTATTGGTACTGGCAGCTATCTGCCCGAACAAGTGCGGACAAACGCCGATTTGGAAAAAATGGTGGACACCTCTGACGAGTGGATTGTCACTCGTACCGGTATCCGCGAACGCCACATTGCCGCGCCAAACGAAACCGTTTCAACCATGGGCTTTGAAGCGGCGACACGCGCAATTGAGATGGCGGGCATTGAGAAAGACCAGATTGGCCTGATCGTTGTGGCAACGACTTCTGCTACGCACGCTTTCCCGAGCGCAGCTTGTCAGATTCAAAGCATGCTGGGCATTAAAGGTTGCCCGGCATTTGACGTTGCAGCAGCCTGCGCAGGTTTCACCTATGCATTAAGCGTAGCCGATCAATACGTGAAATCTGGGGCGGTGAAGTATGCTCTGGTCGTCGGTTCCGATGTACTGGCGCGCACCTGCGATCCAACCGATCGTGGGACTATTATTATTTTTGGCGATGGCGCGGGCGCTGCGGTGCTGGCTGCCTCTGAAGAGCCGGGAATCATCTCCACCCATCTGCATGCCGACGGTAGCTATGGTGAGTTGCTGACGCTGCCTAATGCTGACCGTGTGAATCCAGAGAATTCAATTCATCTGACGATGGCGGGCAACGAGGTCTTCAAGGTTGCGGTAACAGAACTGGCGCACATCGTTGATGAGACGCTGGCGGCGAATAATCTTGACCGTTCTCAACTGGACTGGCTGGTTCCGCATCAGGCTAACCTGCGTATTATCAGTGCAACGGCGAAAAAACTCGGCATGTCGATGGACAATGTCGTGGTGACGCTGGATCGCCACGGTAATACCTCTGCGGCCTCTGTCCCGTGCGCGCTGGATGAAGCTGTACGTGACGGGCGCATTAAGCCGGGGCAGTTGGTTCTGCTTGAAGCCTTTGGCGGTGGATTCACCTGGGGCTCCGCGCTGGTTCGTTTCTAGGATAAGGATTAAAACATGACGCAATTTGCATTTGTGTTCCCTGGACAGGGTTCTCAAACCGTTGGAATGCTGGCTGATATGGCGGCGAGTTATCCAATTGTCGAAGAAACGTTTGCTGAAGCTTCTGCGGCGCTGGGCTACGACCTGTGGGCGCTGACCCAGCAGGGGCCAGCTGAAGAACTGAATAAAACCTGGCAAACCCAGCCAGCGCTGTTGACTGCATCTGTTGCGCTGTACCGCGTATGGCAGCAGCAGGGCGGTAAAGCACCGGCATTGATGGCCGGTCACAGCCTGGGGGAATACTCCGCGCTGGTTTGCGCTGGTGTGATTGATTTCGCTGATGCGGTGCGTCTGGTTGAGATGCGCGGCAAGTTCATGCAAGAAGCCGTACCGGAAGGCACGGGCGCTATGGCGGCAATCATCGGTCTGGATGATGCGTCTATTGCGAAAGCGTGTGAAGAAGCTGCAGAAGGTCAGGTCGTTTCTCCGGTAAACTTTAACTCTCCGGGACAGGTGGTTATTGCCGGTCATAAAGAAGCAGTTGAGCGTGCTGGCGCTGCCTGTAAAGCTGCGGGCGCAAAACGCGCTCTGCCGTTACCAGTGAGCGTACCGTCTCACTGTGCGCTGATGAAACCAGCAGCCGACAAACTGGCAGTAGAATTAGCGAAAATCACCTTTAACGCACCAACAGTTCCTGTTGTGAATAACGTTGATGTGAAATGCGAAACCAATGGTGATGCCATCCGTGACGCACTGGTACGTCAGTTGTATAACCCGGTTCAGTGGACGAAGTCTGTTGAATACATGGCAGCGCAAGGCGTAGAACATCTCTATGAAGTCGGCCCGGGCAAAGTGCTTACTGGCCTGACGAAACGCATTGTCGACACCCTGACCGCCTCGGCGCTGAACGAACCTTCAGCGATGGCAGCGGCGCTCGAGCTTTAAAAGAGGAAAATCATGAGTTTTGAAGGAAAAATCGCACTGGTAACCGGTGCAAGCCGCGGAATTGGCCGCGCAATTGCTGAAACGCTCGCAGCCCGTGGCGCGAAAGTTATTGGCACTGCGACCAGTGAAAATGGCGCTCAGGCGATCAGTGATTATTTAGGTGCCAACGGCAAAGGTCTGATGTTGAATGTGACCGACCCGGCATCTATCGAATCTGTTCTGGAAAAAATTCGCGCAGAATTTGGTGAAGTGGATATCCTGGTCAATAATGCCGGTATCACTCGTGATAACCTGTTAATGCGAATGAAAGATGAAGAGTGGAACGATATTATCGAAACCAACCTTTCATCTGTTTTCCGTCTGTCAAAAGCGGTAATGCGCGCTATGATGAAAAAGCGTCATGGTCGTATTATCACTATCGGTTCTGTGGTTGGTACCATGGGAAATGGCGGTCAGGCCAACTACGCTGCGGCGAAAGCGGGCTTGATCGGCTTCAGTAAATCACTGGCGCGCGAAGTTGCGTCACGCGGTATTACTGTAAACGTTGTTGCTCCGGGCTTTATTGAAACGGACATGACACGTGCGCTGAGCGATGACCAGCGTGCGGGTATCCTGGCGCAGGTTCCTGCGGGTCGCCTCGGCGGCGCACAGGAAATCGCCAACGCGGTTGCATTCCTGGCATCCGACGAAGCAGCTTACATCACGGGTGAAACTTTGCATGTGAACGGCGGGATGTACATGGTCTGACCGCGATTTGCACAAAATGCTCATGTTGCGCGCAGTCTGCGTGGTTATGAGTAATAATTAGTGCAAAATGATTTGCGTTATTGGGGGGTAAGGCCTCAAAATAACGTAAAATCGTGGTAAGACCTGCCGGGATTTAGTTGCAAATTTTTCAACATTTTATACACTACGAAAACCATCGCGAAAGCGAGTTTTGATAGGAAATTTAAGAGTATGAGCACTATCGAAGAACGCGTTAAGAAAATTATCGGCGAACAGCTGGGCGTTAAGCAGGAAGAAGTTACCAACAATGCTTCTTTCGTTGAAGACCTGGGCGCGGATTCTCTTGACACCGTTGAGCTGGTAATGGCTCTGGAAGAAGAGTTTGATACTGAGATTCCGGACGAAGAAGCTGAGAAAATCACCACCGTTCAGGCTGCCATTGATTACATCAACGGCCACCAGGCGTAAGTGAACATCTCCAGGCGGTCGTTCGACCGCCTGAGTTTTATCTTTTTGTCCCACTAGAATCATTTTTTCCCTCCCTGGAGGACAAACGTGTCTAAGCGTCGTGTAGTTGTGACCGGACTGGGCATGTTGTCTCCTGTCGGCAATACCGTAGAGTCTACCTGGAAAGCTCTGCTTGCCGGTCAGAGTGGCATCAGCCTAATCGACCATTTCGATACTAGCGCCTATGCAACGAAATTTGCTGGCTTAGTAAAGGATTTTAACTGTGAGGACATTATCTCGCGCAAAGAACAGCGCAAGATGGATGCCTTCATTCAATATGGAATTGTCGCTGGCGTTCAGGCCATGCAGGATTCTGGCCTTGAAATAACGGAAGAGAACGCAACCCGCATTGGTGCCGCAATTGGCTCCGGGATTGGCGGCCTCGGACTGATCGAAGAAAACCACACATCTCTGATGAACGGTGGTCCACGTAAGATCAGCCCATTCTTCGTTCCGTCAACGATTGTGAACATGGTGGCAGGTCATCTGACTATCATGTATGGCCTGCGTGGCCCGAGCATCTCTATCGCGACCGCCTGTACTTCCGGCGTGCACAACATTGGCCATGCTGCGCGTATTATCGCGTATGGCGATGCTGACGTGATGGTTGCAGGTGGCGCAGAGAAAGCCAGTACGCCGCTGGGCGTTGGTGGTTTTGGCGCGGCACGTGCATTATCTACCCGCAATGATAACCCGCAAGCGGCGAGCCGCCCGTGGGATAAAGAGCGTGATGGTTTCGTACTGGGCGATGGTGCCGGTATGCTGGTACTTGAAGAGTACGAACACGCGAAAAAACGCGGTGCGAAAATTTACGCTGAACTCGTCGGCTTTGGTATGAGCAGCGATGCTTATCATATGACGTCACCGCCAGAAAATGGCGCAGGCGCAGCTCTGGCAATGGCAAATGCTTTGCGTGATGCAGGCATTGAAGCGAGTCAGATTGGCTACGTTAACGCGCACGGTACTTCTACGCCGGCTGGCGATAAAGCTGAAGCGCAGGCGGTGAAAACCATCTTCGGTGAAGCTGCAAGCCGTGTGTTGGTAAGCTCCACGAAATCTATGACCGGTCACCTGTTAGGTGCGGCGGGTGCAGTAGAATCTATCTACTCCATCCTGGCGCTGCGCGATCAGGCTGTTCCGCCAACCATCAACCTGGATAACCCGGATGAAGGTTGCGATCTGGATTTCGTACCGCACGAAGCGCGTCAGGTTAGCGGAATGGAATACACTCTGTGTAACTCCTTCGGCTTCGGTGGCACTAATGGTTCTTTGATCTTTAAAAAGATCTAAATTGTCATTTTCCACCCTTATAAAAGGTCCGCTTGCGGGCCTTTTTTCTTAGCTTTTATTCCGACTTGTTCCGTAGTGAACATGCTGCCACACTAACAATTCTCTGATAAGGAGCCGGTATGTTCTTAATTAACGGTCATAAGCAGGAATCGCTGGCAGTAAGCGATCGGGCAACGCAGTTTGGTGATGGTTGTTTTACCACCGCCAGAGTTATCGACGGTAAAGTCAGTTTGTTATCGGCGCATATCCAGCGACTACAGGATGCTTGTCAGCGGTTGATGATTTCCTGTGACTTCTGGCCTCAGCTTGAACTAGAGATGAAAACGCTGGCAGCAGAACAGCAAAATGGTGTGCTGAAAGTGGTGATCAGTCGCGGTAGTGGCGGGCGAGGATACAGCACATTGAACAGCGGACCGGCAACGCGGATTCTCTCCGTTACGGTTTATCCCGCACATTACGACCGTTTGCGTAACGAGGGGATGACGTTGGCGCTAAGCCCGGTGCGGCTGGGGCGCAATCCTCATCTTGCAGGTATTAAACATCTTAATCGGCTTGAGCAAGTATTGATCCGCTCTCATCTTGAGCAGACAAACGCTGATGAGGCGCTGGTCCTTGACAGCGAAGGGTGGGTTACGGAATGCTGTGCGGCTAATTTGTTCTGGCGGAAGGGCAACGTAGTTTATACGCCGCGACTGGATCAGGCAGGTGTTAACGGCATTATGCGACAATTCTGTATCCGTTTACTGGCACAATCCTCTTATCAGCTTGTCGAAGTGCAAGCCTCGCTGGAGGAGGCGTTGCAGGCAGATGAAATGGTTATTTGTAATGCGTTAATGCCAGTGATACCCGTACGTGCCTGTGGCGATGTCTCCTTTTCGTCAGCAACGTTATATGAATATTTAGCCCCACTTTGTGAGCGCCCGAATTAGTCATGAAAAAAGTGTTATTGATTATCTTGTTATTGCTGGTGGTACTGGGTATCGCCGCTGGTGTGGGCGTCTGGAAGGTTCGCCATCTTGCCGACAGCAAATTGCTTATCAAAGAAGAGACGATATTTACCCTAAAGCCAGGGACCGGACGTCTGGCGCTCGGTGAACAGCTTTATGCCGATAAGATCATCAATCGCCCACGGGTTTTCCAATGGCTGCTGCGTATCGAACCGGATCTTTCTCACTTTAAAGCCGGGACTTACCGCTTTACACCGCAGATGACCGTACGTGAGATGCTGAAATTGCTGGAAAGCGGTAAAGAAGCACAGTTCCCTCTGCGACTGGTAGAAGGGATGCGTTTGAGCGATTACCTCAAGCAATTGCGTGAGGCCCCGTATATCAAGCATACGCTGAGCGACGATAAGTACGCCACCGTAGCGCAGGCACTTGAACTGGAAAACCCAGAGTGGATTGAAGGTTGGTTCTGGCCAGACACCTGGATGTATACCGCCAATACCACCGATGTCGCGTTACTCAAGCGAGCGCACAAGAAAATGGTGAAAGCGGTCGATAGCGCCTGGGAAGGGCGTGCGGACGGTCTGCCCTATAAAGATAAAAACCAGCTGGTGACGATGGCATCAATTATCGAAAAAGAAACCGCCGTTGCCAGTGAACGCGATCAGGTTGCCTCGGTATTTATCAACCGGTTACGCATTGGTATGCGCCTGCAGACCGACCCGACCGTGATTTACGGGATGGGAGAGCGTTATAATGGCAAACTTTCTCGTGCAGACCTGGAAACGCCGACAGCGTATAACACCTATACCATTACCGGTTTGCCGCCAGGTGCAATAGCTACGCCGGGGGCGGATTCGCTGAAGGCTGCTGCGCATCCGGCAAAAACGCCGTATCTCTATTTTGTGGCCGATGGTAAAGGTGGTCACACGTTTAATACCAATCTTGCCAGTCATAACAAGTCTGTGCAGGATTATCTGAAAGTGCTTAAGGAAAAAAATGCGCAGTAAGTATATCGTCATTGAGGGGCTGGAAGGCGCAGGCAAAACTACCGCGCGTAACGTGGTGGTTGAGACGCTCGAGCAACTGGGTATCCGCGACATGGTTTTCACTCGGGAACCTGGCGGTACGCAACTTGCCGAAAAGTTAAGAAGCCTGGTGCTGGATATCAAATCGGTAGGCGATGAAGTCATTACCGATAAAGCCGAAGTTCTGATGTTTTATGCCGCGCGTGTTCAACTGGTAGAAACGGTCATCAAACCTGCGCTGGCTAACGGCACCTGGGTGATTGGCGATCGCCACGATCTCTCCACTCAAGCCTATCAGGGTGGAGGACGTGGTATTGACCAACATATGCTGGCAACACTGCGTGATGCTGTTCTCGGGGATTTTCGCCCCGACTTAACGCTCTATCTCGATGTTACCCCGGAGGTTGGCTTAAAACGCGCGCGTGCGCGCGGCGAGCTGGATCGTATTGAGCAAGAATCTTTCGATTTCTTTAATCGCACCCGCGCCCGCTATCTGGAACTGGCAGCACAAGATAAAAGCATTCATACCATTGATGCCACCCAGCCGCTGGAGGCCGTGATGGATGCAATCCGCACTACCGTGACCAACTGGGTGAAGGAGTTGGACGCATGAGATGGTATCCATGGTTACGACCTGATTTCGAAAAACTGGTAGCCAGCTATCAGGCCGGAAGAGGTCACCATGCGCTACTCATTCAGGCGTTACCGGGCATGGGCGATGATGCTTTAATCTACGCCCTGAGCCGTTATTTACTCTGCCAACAACCGCAGGGCCACAAAAGTTGCGGTCACTGTCGTGGATGTCAGTTGATGCAGGCTGGCACGCATCCCGATTATTACACCCTGGCTCCCGAAAAAGGGAAAAATGCGCTGGGCATTGATGCGGTACGTGAAGTCACCGAAAAGTTAAATGAGCACGCACGCTTAGGTGGTGCGAAAGTTGTCTGGGTAACCGATGCTGCCTTACTGACTGACGCCGCGGCTAACGCATTGCTGAAAACGCTTGAAGAGCCACCAGCAGAAACGTGGTTTTTCCTTGCTACCCGCGAGCCAGAACGTTTACTGGCAACATTGCGTAGTCGTTGTCGGTTGCATTACCTTGCGCCGCCGCCGGAACAGTACGCCGTGACCTGGCTTTCACGCGAAGTGACTATGTCACAGGATGCACTACTTGCCGCATTGCGCTTAAGCGCCGGTTCGCCTGGGGCGGCACTGGCGTTGTTTCAGGGAGATAACTGGCAGGCTCGTGAAACATTGTGTCAGGCGCTGGCATATAGCGTGCAATCGGGCGACTGGTATTCGCTGCTAGCGGCCCTTAATCATGAACAAGCTCCGGCGCGTTTACACTGGCTGGCAACGTTGCTGATGGATGCGCTAAAACGCCATTATGGCGCTGCGCAGGTGACCAATGTTGATGTGCCGGGGCTGGTCGTCGAACTGGCAAACCATCTTTCTCCCTCGCGCCTGCAGGCTATACTGGGGGATGTTTGCCACATTCGTGAACAGTTAATGTCTGTCACAAGCATCAACCGCGAGCTTCTCATCACCGATCTTTTACTGCGTATTGAGCATTACCTGCAACCGGGCGTTGTGCTACCGGTTCCTCATCTTTAAGAGAGACATCATGTTTTTAGTCGACTCACACTGCCATCTCGATGGTCTGGATTATGAATCTTTGCATAAGGACGTGGATGACGTTCTGGCGAAAGCCGCCGCACGCGATGTGAAATTTTGTCTGGCAGTCGCCACAACATTACCGGGTTATTTACATATGCGGGATCTGGTAGGCGAACGTGACAACGTCGTATTTTCTTGTGGCGTGCATCCACTCAACCAGAATGATCCCTACGATGTAGAAGATTTACGCCGTCTGGCGGCAGAAGTGGGCGTTGTTGCGCTGGGTGAAACCGGGTTGGATTATTATTACACGCCGGAAACTAAAGTACGTCAGCAAGAGTCCTTCATTCATCATATCCAGATTGGTCGTGAACTGAACAAGCCGGTTATCGTCCATACCCGTGACGCCCGCGCCGATACGCTGGCAATTCTGCGCGAAGAAAAAGTGACGGATTGCGGTGGCGTACTACACTGTTTTACAGAGGACAGAGAAACGGCGGGTAAATTACTGGATCTCGGATTTTACATCTCCTTTTCCGGCATTGTGACCTTCCGTAATGCGGAGCAACTGCGCGATGCCGCGCGTTATGTCCCCCTGGATCGGTTACTGGTGGAAACTGACTCACCTTACCTTGCGCCGGTGCCGCATCGAGGAAAAGAGAATCAACCTGCGATGGTTCGTGACGTTGCAGAATACATGGCTGTGTTGAAAGGTGTTGCCGTTGAAGAACTGGCGCAGGTAACCACCGATAACTTCGCCCGTCTGTTTCACATCGACGCTTCCCGCCTTCAATCCATCCGTTGAATGAGTTTTTTTAAAGCTCGTAATTAATGGCTAAAACGAGTAAAGTTCACCGCCTAAAATTGGGCGGTGAATAACCACGTTTGAAATATTGTGACATATGTTTTGTCAAAATGTGCAACTTCTCCAATGATCTGAAGTTGAAACGTGATAGCCGTCAAACAAATTGGCACTGAATTATTTTACTCTGTGTAATAAATAAAGGGCGCTTAGATGCCCTGTACACGGCGAGGCTCTCCCCCCTTGCCACGCGTGAGAACGTAAAAAAGCACCCATACTCAGGAGCACTCTCAATTATGTTTAAGAATGCATTTGCTAACCTGCAAAAGGTCGGTAAATCGCTGATGCTGCCGGTATCCGTACTGCCTATCGCAGGTATTCTGCTGGGCGTCGGTTCCGCGAATTTCAGCTGGCTGCCCGCCGTTGTATCGCATGTTATGGCAGAAGCAGGCGGTTCCGTCTTTGCAAACATGCCACTGATTTTTGCGATCGGTGTCGCCCTCGGCTTTACCAATAACGATGGCGTATCCGCGCTGGCCGCAGTTGTTGCCTATGGCATCATGGTTAAAACCATGGCCGTGGTTGCGCCACTGGTACTGCATTTACCTGCTGAAGAAATCGCCTCTAAACACCTGGCGGATACTGGCGTACTCGGAGGGATTATCTCCGGTGCGATTGCAGCGTATATGTTTAACCGTTTCTACCGTATTAAGCTGCCTGAGTATCTTGGCTTCTTTGCCGGTAAACGCTTTGTGCCGATCATTTCTGGCCTGGCTGCCATCTTTACTGGCGTTGTGCTGTCCTTCATTTGGCCGCCGATTGGTTCTGCAATCCAGACCTTCTCTCAGTGGGCTGCTTACCAGAACCCGGTAGTTGCGTTTGGCATTTACGGTTTCATCGAACGTTGCCTGGTACCGTTTGGTCTGCACCACATCTGGAACGTACCTTTCCAGATGCAAATTGGTGAATACACCAACGCAGCAGGTCAGGTTTTCCACGGCGACATTCCGCGTTATATGGCGGGTGACCCGACTGCGGGTAAACTGTCTGGTGGCTTCCTGTTCAAAATGTACGGTCTGCCAGCTGCCGCAATTGCTATCTGGCACTCTGCTAAACCAGAAAACCGCGCGAAAGTGGGCGGTATTATGATCTCCGCGGCGCTGACCTCGTTCCTGACCGGTATCACCGAGCCGATCGAGTTCTCCTTCATGTTCGTTGCGCCGATCCTGTACATCATCCACGCGATTCTGGCAGGCCTGGCATTCCCAATCTGTATTCTTCTGGGGATGCGTGACGGTACGTCGTTCTCGCACGGTCTGATCGACTTCATTGTTCTGTCTGGTAACAGCAGCAAACTGTGGCTGTTCCCGATCGTCGGTATCGGTTATGCAATTGTTTACTACACCATCTTCCGCGTGCTGATTAAAGCACTGGATCTGAAAACGCCGGGTCGTGAAGATGCGACTGAAGATGCAAAAGCGACAGGTACCAGCGAAATGGCACCGGCTCTGGTTGCTGCATTTGGTGGTAAAGAAAACATTACTAACCTCGACGCATGTATTACCCGTCTGCGCGTCAGCGTTGCTGATGTGTCTAAAGTGGATCAGGCTGGCCTGAAGAAACTGGGCGCAGCGGGCGTAGTGGTTGCTGGTTCTGGTGTTCAGGCGATTTTCGGTACTAAATCCGATAACCTGAAAACCGAGATGGATGAGTACATCCGTAACCACTAATCCGTAAGACGTTGGGGAGACTAAGGCAGCCGGATGGCTGCCTTTTTTACAGGTGTTATTCAGAATTGATACGTGCCGGTAATGCTGAAATTACGCGGTGCGCCGTAGACGATAGAACCTTCCACGTTGGTATCATAGGTTTTGTCGAACAGGTTATTGACGTTCCCCTGTAACGAGAAGTTTTTCGTCACCTGGTAGCGGGTGAAGAGATCCACCAGCGCGTAGCTACCTTGCTCGGCGCGGAAGGTGCCATACGGTGTCACGGTGTCGGTATACACGCGATTTTGCCAGTTAACACCACCGCCGACCGTCAACTCTGGCATGACAGGCAACCGATAGCGGGTGAACATTTTAACCGTGGTGCGTGGCAGATTAGGATTAACGGCGTTTCCTTCGTTATCTTCTGCAATATAGCGCGTTGCGCCAAACGTCAGCTGCCAGTTGTCGGTAATTGCGCCGTTGAGTTCAAATTCCACACCTTTACTGACTGTCCCATCCACCGCTTTATAGGCGGTTTCGCCGTTGCTGCCGGGGATAGGTGTACCGGTGGACTGAGCGACATTATCCTGCTCAATACGGAAGATGGCTAACGTGGTGGTCAGACGGCTATTCATCCAGTCCGATTTCAGACCCAGCTCGTAGTTGTTACCGATGATTGGAGCCAGATATTTGCCTGAACTGTCACGATCATTTTGCGGCTGGAAAATAGAGGTATAGCTGGCGTAGGTCGACCAGTTGTCATTGATGTCAAATACCAAACCAGCATAAGGCGTGGTGTGGTTTTTCTCCATGCTGTAAGTCAGCGTATCAACCCGCCAGTTGGTATAACGTGCGCCGAGGATCAGATGCAGCGGATCGGCAAGGGTGACTCGAGTGGCAGCATATAACGATTTCATATGTGTGGTATCGTCCTGCGCCAGACTCTGTGGTGACCAGTCGGTTTGTGGGAAATTGCCATTAAAGTTGTAGAAACTGCCCATTTCATCCGGGAAGATGTTGGCCCATGAACTGAAGTAACGATTGTTTTGTTTGCTGTAACTGCCACCAAACATTAGATTGTGCTGACGACCAAACAATTCATAACTACCGTCAGCGAACAAATCCAGCGCATCAACTTTACGTTTGCCGCTGTTCCAACCGGTGCCGCCGACATAATCAAAGCCAGGTCCATAATTACTGTATGGCCCAACCAGCATACCATCCGCTTTGTTTACATAGGCATCGACATACATCATTTTGCTGTCAAATTCGACTTCGGAGTGGGTGGCATTCAGTGTCGCTTGCCAGGTATCAGCAAACCGCTGCTTGAGGGTCATAAAGACCTTGTTGATCTCTTTATCGTTATACGCCCAGTCAGGTGCGGTACTGCGTGCGCGATCGTAACTGTTGCTGCTGCCATCAGTATTCCAGCGCGGTAAACCGCCCCAGGTTGGGCTATTAACATCAATGCGCTGATATTCGTAACCGGCTGAAAGCGTCGTAAGATCGCCTAAATCAGCATCGACAATGCCGGAGAAGAAGGTCTTTTCACTGTTGTAGCGGTCCAGCCATGAGTCGTTATTCTGGTAGCCACCGACAATTCGCGCGCGGATTTTACCATCTTCGGTGAGTGGGCTTTGTAAATCCGCCACATACCGTTCTTTGTTCCAGCTACCGTATTCCGCCGAGACATCGCCTTTAAATTCACGACTGGTCGCGTGTTTTCGAACCATATTAATTGCCGCAGATGGATTACCCGTCCCGGTCATGAGTCCTGTCGCGCCACGCACTACTTCTACGCGTTCAAACAGTGCCATATCAGAAAGTGCGTCGCCCAGATTCCAGCGCGATTCAAAATAGGTGGGGATACCATCAACCATATAGTTATCGATCTGGAATCCGCGGGAATAATAAAGAGCACGATCGGAATCCGCCTGACTTTTGCTGATCCCCAGCGTGTTTTCCATCACTTCGCCCAGCGTTTGCAACTGCTGATCTTCCATCCGCTGCTGGCTAACAATAGTGACCGACTGAGGAATATCACGTTGAGTCATCTGCATTTTGGTACCTGCAGAGGTAGACGTTACGCTGTAATCATTTTCGCCATCATCTGGAGCTGTGGCTGAACCCTCAACAATCACCGTTTCTTCAGTGGCTGGTGCAGCAAAAGCGGCAGAAGGTAATAGTGCCAGTACAATGCAACCGGCAAGGAGTGACGGTTTGGTGATGGCTTGATATTGATTATCCCTGTTAAATTGTGTTGAAAGCATTTGAAATCTCTAGGTTTATGTTGTCGTCAGGCTCATGCCGGAGGAGGGTGATGAGCGGTTATATTTAGTGTGCGAATAATTTTGCATGTAAATGCAAATGAGAAATATACGCATTCATATTTGACGTGTAAACCAAACAGAGAATGTCTTTTCAGCGCATTCGCAGGCAGAAATGGGAATAATGGCGATATATACGGCAGCAAAACGATTTTTTGCTTAAGAAATCGTGAGTTAAGGTTGAAAGAGCAGGTTTAACTCGACCATACTCTATACTCGCAGTGTGGCGCGGCGTAGCATGGCGCAACGCATGGCTATTTGAAAAAGGAAAATGTCGTGGCAGAAGAAACTATATTCAGCAAAATTATTCGTCGTGAGATCCCCTCCGATATCGTCTACCAGGATGATCTGGTAACGGCGTTTCGCGATATTTCGCCGCAAGCGCCAACGCATATTCTGATCATTCCGAATATCCTCATTCCGACTGTGAACGACGTGTCTGCTGAGCATGAGCAGGCGCTGGGACGCATGATCACCGTAGCGGCAAAAATTGCTGAGCAAGAAGGTATTGCCGAAGATGGCTATCGTCTGATCATGAACACCAACCGCCACGGCGGACAAGAGGTTTACCACATCCATATGCACTTGTTGGGTGGCCGTCCGCTGGGACCAATGCTGGCGCATAAAGGTCTGTAACGATGAGAAAAGGATGCTTTGGGCTGGTGTCTCTGGCGTTGTTACTGCTGGTGGGCTGTCGTTCACATCCGGAAATTCCGGTGAATGATGAGCAATCGCTGGTGATGGAGTCATCTTTATTGGCTGCGGGCATCAGTGCAGAAAAGCCCGTCCTTTCGACGTCTGATATTCAACCTTCAGCATCCTCAACGCTTTATAACGAAAGGCAAGAACCCGTTACCGTTCATTATCGTTTTTACTGGTATGACGCCAGAGGGCTGGAGATGCATCCTCTGGAAAGGCCACGCAGCGTTACCATTCCCGCACATTCGGCGGTAACGCTGTACGGCAGCGCCAATTTTCTGGGGGCGCACAAAGTCAGACTTTATCTATATTTGTAAGGGGTGAATCTTGATGACCAAAATGAGTCGCTACGCCTTGATTACCGCGCTGGCGATGTTTCTCGCCGGGTGTGTGGGGCAACGTGAACCTGCGCCGGTAGAAGAAGTGAAACCAGCGCCGGAACAACCAGCCGAGCCGCAACAGCCTGTCCCCACAGTGCCATCGGTGCCGACGATACCGCAGCAGCCAGGCCCAATTGAGCACGAAGATCAAACTGCACCGCCTGCGCCGCATATTCGCCATTATGACTGGAATGGCGCAATGCAGCCGATGGTCAGTAAGATGCTTGGGGCTGACGGCGTGACTGCGGGTAGCGTCCTGCTGGTTGATAGCGTTAACAACCGTACTAACGGTTCGCTGAATGCCGCAGAAGCGACCGAAACGCTGCGAAATGCGCTGGCTAATAACGGTAAATTTACCCTGGTTTCCGCCCAGCAGCTGTCGATGGCAAAGCAACAGTTAGGTTTGTCGCCGCAGGACAGTTTAGGCACCCGTAGTAAAGCCATAGGCATTGCCCGCAATGTCGGCGCTCATTACGTGCTGTACTCCAGCGCCTCTGGCAACGTTAACGCTCCGACCCTACAAATGCAGCTGATGCTGGTGCAGACGGGTGAAATTATCTGGTCAGGTAAAGGTGCCGTTTCGCAGCAATAATCCCATCACGCGCGACGAATTGCTGTCGCGCTTTTTCCCGCAATTTCATCCCGTCACGACGTTTAATAGTGGGCTTAGTGGCGGGAGTTTTCTCATTGAACATCAGGGCCAGCGTTTTGTTGTGCGTCAGCCGCACGATCCTGATGCGCCGCGGTTCGCGTTCTTGCGCCAGTATCGGGCTTTATCACAACTACCCGCATGCATTGCACCGAAGCCGCATTTATATCTCCGTGACTGGATGGTGGTCGACTACCAGCCCGGCGAGGTAAAAACGTATTTGCCGGATACCAACGAACTGGCAGGCTTGCTGTATTATCTACATCAACAACCGCGTTTTGGCTGGCGAATAACGCTGTTGCCGTTACTGGAACTGTACTGGCAGCAAAGCGATCCGGCTCGGCGGACAGTGGGTTGGCTGCGAATGTTAAAACGTCTGCGCAAAGAGCGGGAACCACGGCCTTTACGCTTAAGTCCATTGCATATGGATGTCCACGCCGGAAATTTAGTGCATAGCGCGTCAGGGTTAAAACTCATCGACTGGGAGTATGCCGGAGATGGTGATATCGCGCTGGAACTGGCGGCGGTGTGGGTGGAAAATACTGACCAGCACCGGCAATTGGTCAATGACTATGCCACTCGCGCGAAGATTTATCCGGCGCAATTATGGCGTCAGGTCAGGCGATGGTTTCCCTGGCTGCTGATGCTCAAAGCAGGGTGGTTTGAGTACCGCTGGCGACAAACCGGCGATCAACAATTTATCAGGCTGGCCGATGACACCTGGCGGCAGCTATTAATAAAACAATAAGGAGAGCAGTGTGGGTCCAGTAATGTTGGATGTCGAAGGTTACGAACTGGACGCGGAAGAGCGTGAAATACTGGCGCATCCGCTGGTGGGAGGGCTGATTCTCTTTACGCGTAACTATCATGATCCTGCCCAGTTACGTGAACTGGTGCGACAGATCCGCGCAGCTTCGCGCAATCATCTGGTGGTGGCGGTAGATCAGGAAGGTGGACGCGTGCAGCGTTTTCGTGAAGGTTTTACCCGCTTGCCAGCGGCACAATCATTCGCTGCGCTGTTGGGAATGGAAGAAGGCGGAAAACTGGCGCAAGAGGCAGGTTGGTTGATGGCCAGCGAAATGATTGCTATGGATATTGATATCAGCTTTGCGCCAGTGCTGGACGTCGGGCATATCAGCGCGGCGATTGGCGAGCGTTCTTATCATGCCGATCCCGAAAAAGCCCTGGCAATTGCCAGCCGGTTTATTGATGGTATGCATGAAGCCGGAATGAAAACTACCGGGAAACACTTCCCAGGACACGGTGCAGTAACGGCAGACTCACACAAAGAAACACCGTGTGACCCACGTCCGCAAGCGGAGATTCGCGCTAAAGATATGTCGGTCTTCAGTTCCTTAATCCGCGAGAATAAACTCGACGCCATTATGCCTGCGCATGTGATCTACAGTGATGTCGATCCGCGTCCGGCGAGCGGTTCTCCCTACTGGCTGAAAACCGTTTTGCGTCAGGAACTGGGTTTTGATGGCGTGATTTTCTCTGACGATTTATCGATGGAAGGTGCCGCAATTATGGGCAGTTATGCCGAACGCGGGCAGGCATCACTGGACGCGGGTTGCGATATGATCCTGGTCTGCAATAATCGTAAAGGGGCCGTCAGCGTGTTAGATAATCTGTCACCGATCAAGGCAGAACGTGTTACACGTTTGTATCATAAAGGTTCATTTTCGCGACAGGAACTGATGGACTCGGCTCGCTGGAAAGCGATCAGCGCCCGTCTGAATCAGTTACATGAACGCTGGCAGGAAGAGAAAGCAGGTCACTAACCCTGGCTTATGTGAGGAAGCGATGATTATCTATTTACACGGTTTTGACTCTAACAGTCCGGGTAACCACGAGAAAGTCTTACAATTGCAGTTTATTGACCCGGATGTACGCTTGATAAGCTACAGTACGCGGCATCCGAAACATGATATGCAGCATCTGCTTAAAGAAGTGGACAAAATGTTGCAGCTGAACGTCGACGAGCGTCCGCTGATTTGCGGCGTTGGTCTGGGCGGATACTGGGCGGAACGGATTGGTTTTCTTTGCGACATCCGCCAGGTGATCTTCAACCCTAATTTGTTCCCTTATGAGAACATGGAAGGCAAGATTGATCGCCCGGAAGAGTATGCCGATATTGCCACTAAGTGTGTGACCA
The DNA here is from genome assembly GCF_046487395.1 of Escherichia sp. WS1450. NCBI lineage: Bacteria > Pseudomonadati > Pseudomonadota > Gammaproteobacteria > Enterobacterales > Enterobacteriaceae > Escherichia > Escherichia sp. WS1450. The sequence goes on along the minus strand of NZ_JBJQJO010000024.1, from coordinate 2,022 downwards.
ACTTCCGTGAGAAGAATCGCGATCGTTGCCTGGTGATTTTGTCGCGTAATGATGAAGCGCTTAACAGCCAGCGGACATCTGAAGAGTTGCATCATTATTACGAGATTGTCTGGGACGAAGAGCAGACGCACAAATTCAAGAATATCTCCCCGCATTTACAGCGCATTAAAGCGTTCAAAACCCTCGGGTAAATGCCCTCGTCGCATCAGGTAACCTTGCCGGTACCTGATGCGCATTTTATCAGGCCTACCAAACGTCCTCCATACACCCCTCACGCTATATCACTCTCACAAACTCGCTCAAATAATAAACAATAAACTCTGTTTTTTGATCTCACCCGGTAAAGTCGCCTATCTTTTCAGCAACAAAACTTGATTAACATCAATTTTGGTATGACCAATGCACCATTCATGTTATTCTCAATAGCTAAGAACATTTTCATTGCTGTAACCTGTTGTTAATTAAGAGCTATGTTAATAACCATTAATTAACAATTGGTTAATAAATTTAAGGGGGTCACGTTGACTACGCCATTGAAAAAAATTGTGATTGTCGGCGGCGGTGCTGGTGGGCTGGAAATGGCAACACAGCTGGGGCATAAGCTGGGACGCAAGAAAAAAGCCAAAATCACGCTGGTCGATCGTAACCACAGCCACCTGTGGAAACCGCTGCTGCACGAAGTGGCGACTGGCTCGCTTGATGAAGGCGTCGATGCGTTGAGCTATCTGGCCCATGCGCGTAATCATGGTTTCCAGTTCCAGCTGGGTTCCGTCATTGATATTGATCGTGAAGCGAAAACAATCACTATTGCAGAACTGCGCGACGAAAAAGGTGAATTGCTGGTTCCAGAACGTAAAATCGCCTATGACACCCTGGTAATGGCGCTGGGTAGCACCTCCAACGATTTCAATACGCCAGGTGTCAAAGAGAACTGCATTTTCCTCGATAACCCGCACCAGGCGCGTCGCTTCCACCAGGAGATGCTGAATCTGTTCCTGAAATACTCCGCCAACCTGGGCGCGAATGGCAAAGTGAACATTGCGATTGTCGGCGGCGGCGCGACGGGTGTAGAACTCTCCGCTGAATTGCACAACGCGGTCAAGCAACTGCACAGTTACGGTTATAAAGGTCTGACCAACGAAGCCCTGAACGTAACGCTGGTAGAAGCGGGCGAACGTATTTTGCCTGCATTGCCGCCACGTATCTCTGCTGCGGCCCATAGTGAGTTAACGAAACTTGGCGTTCGCGTGCTGACGCAAACCATGGTCACCAGTGCTGATGAAGGCGGCCTGCACACTAAAGATGGCGAATATATTGAGGCTGATCTGATGGTGTGGGCAGCCGGGATCAAAGCGCCAGACTTCCTGAAAGATATCGGTGGTCTTGAAACCAACCGTATCAACCAGCTGGTGGTGGAACCGACGCTGCAAACCACCCGCGATCCAGACATATACGCTATTGGCGACTGCGCGTCATGCCCGCGTCCGGAAGGGGGCTTTGTTCCGCCGCGTGCGCAGGCCGCACACCAGATGGCAACCTGCGCAATGAACAACATTCTGGCGCAGATGAACGGTAAGCCGCTGAAAAATTATCAGTATAAAGATCACGGTTCGCTGGTATCGCTGTCGAACTTCTCCACCGTCGGTAGCCTGATGGGTAACCTGACGCGCGGCTCAATGATGATTGAAGGACGAATTGCGCGCTTTGTGTACATCTCGCTATACAGAATGCATCAGATTGCGCTGCATGGTTACTTTAAAACCGGATTAATGATGCTGGTGGGGAGTATTAACCGCGTTATCCGTCCACGTTTGAAGTTGCATTAATCGGCTTGCACTGGCGGATGCGGCGTAAACGCCTTATCCGCCCTGGACAAATGTTACGAGCGGTAGGCCTGATAAGACGCGTTAATGAACTGCACCCCAAATGTTGGACATAATCTGACATCTGAAGGTGCAGTTTATGAAACATTCATTTGAAGTAAAACTTGCCGCTGTAAATCATTACCTGGCTGGTCATGCA
>NZ_JBJQJO010000023.1:0-89725 GCF_046487395.1 Escherichia sp. WS1450 | reverse complement strand
CATACTCCTCCGGCAGAAGCAGAAAAAGCTTATTATGCTTCCATCGGAAACGATGATCTGGCAGCCTGAGTTCACAGATAAAACACTCTCCAGGAAACCCGGGGCGGTTCATACGGCTTTTGTGGCAATAACCGGCGGAATCCGTGCTGGCTTGAAGTCTGAAGGTCTGACTCGTACCTGACCATGTTGGGTTTTTTTCACCGTGATGCCATTCGCATCGGCCTGCTCAAGTTCTGCGATCATCTTCTTGATACGTGAAATTGCTTCTGTTTCGCCGAGCTCATCGATCAGTGAAAGCACGTTAACATACGAAATAGCGTCAGCATGAATCCATTTCTTGATAACAACAGAACAGGTTGTCAGGCGGATAAGAGAACTGATGGTCGTCGGGCTTTTATTTTCACGTTGAGCAATTCGTTCGAGTGACCAGCCAGCAAGAGAATGTAGGCGACGATAGGACTCGCCAAGCGCAACAGGAGAAAGCGCAAGACCACGGTTACCATCAATGGTCGCGAGCTCACAGCCAATTTCATCTTCTTTAATCTCAACGCAAAGGATTGTGATGTCATGATCTTCATCACATGCCATCATTGCGGCTTTTAAACGGCAGTGCCCCTGGCGAACAAAAGGTACCCCATCAATGACACGTACTCGGATAGGGTCTACATAGTCACCTCGAATGTAGGCATTCTTGATGTTGTAGATGTGTTCTTCAACCTCAGGGAGCTTATAGTAATCGTCACCCATTCCCATTTCGCGGGAGTTGAAGCCTGGCGTGACCTGAATTACTGAAGGGTGGATAGCCCATGCTTTCTGGTCACTTACTTCAGTACAAAGTTCAGGGTTTGCATCACGGAACTGTTTAAGCCCAGTGACGTAACGGCCTGTGCCAGTAACTACTGAAAAGGCAACATGGGCCGTTTTAAAGACCTTGTCATTAGCTTGCTGTGTAGGTTCTGTCAGTAAAACACTCATAGGGGCTCCGTTACATTTTTCTGCTTACTTTCTGCGTAGCGGGGATACTACCGAAAAAAAAATTCATAATTTTTCGCAAAAAAGGTACTTTTTGAGCCTATTCTGATTTTTTACAAAAAAAGGTGGCTCCCCATTACTTGTGATGGCATAAAAATCGCTTCATAAACAAATACATAAATCCAAAACATAAAGTTCAGGTATAAGTGAGGAAAAATCTTATAAATCCGAAATGCTGAAAGTCAAAACTGTGCGTCTTAAACAACTTTTTTTTGCTCCCTAAGTTATTAGTTAAAGCCCGTGGTTAGGTACGATACCAGCACCTAAATTTCTCTCTCAGGTATAGACACTTTGACTCGACATCTCAGACACATGCCGATAATCAAATGGGCTGGTGGAAAAACGAAACTGATGCCTTTCATCAGCCATCACTACCCACACGATCATAGTTGCCGGTGGGTAGAACCCTTTATAGGCGGTGGTGCCGTTTTTCTGAACATGTTTGCACAAAATGCATTGCTTGCAGATAGCAATCCAGACTTGATCAACCTATACAGGACTATTCAAAGACAGAAAACTAACTTTATAAATCAGGTCCAAAACTTGGCGGATAAAACCTTTGTCGAAAAGGACTACTATGAGATGAGGGACCGTTTCAACAAAACCTGTATTTCTGGTCAATCGCTTCAAAGAGCGGCTTTGTTTTACTCCCTGAATCGCCTGGGCTATAACGGTATGTGCCGCTATAACTCAGAAAGAATCTATTCAGTGCCGTGGGGGAAACATACAGAACTGAAGCTTGACCTCAATAAAATAGACTACCTTTCATTTCGTCTTTCAGGTATTGAACTGATCACCGCTGGTTTTGAGGAGACTCTGGCCGCAACCGGTGAAGGAGATCAGATTTACTGTGATCCGCCATATGACAAAACAAGCAAAACTAGTTTTGTCAGTTACGATGGTAAACCGTTCAGCCAAAGCGACCACGTGCTGTTAGCAAATATGCTCGTTGACGCTCACAGAAAAGGCGCTGCTGTTGCGATATCAAATAGCCTGACATCATTCACTTTGGGCCTCTATGAAGAGCGTGGATTCGTCATACACAGACTCAGCGCTTACCGATCCGTAGGAAGTAAGCCGAATACACGGAAAACGGAAACAGAAATACTGGCCGTGCTGAAATAGAGTAAATTCTAATCAACTAGGCTAATCCATTCCTCAAAAGTTAATACCTCAGGGTAAGTTCGTTGAACATAAGGTATAAACTGAAGCTCTTCTATTCTCCGGTCGCCCCTCTTTCCTTCGCAAATAAATGAAATGAGTCCTTGCTGAGAAAGGCCAGTAAGGACGCTCATAAGTCTTATATTTAGACTTTTAAGCTGTAAGTCGTTATTAATGTCCTCCACTTTATGAGAGCTCTGGCCTGAACGTTTAAGATACTCGTAAACCATGAAATTCGAATTTCGTCGTTTTAACAATTTTTCGGTTATGCATTCCTGAATGAAGTCGCCAAGAGCATCTAAAAGCGGACTGAGAACTACCGGGAAAGTTAATGTGTAACTTTGAGAAGTTTTAGACAAAGTGAATGAGTTTAGAAAGCTAAAGTTTAGTCTCTTTTTTGAATATGGAACATAAGCGACAAGAGTAGTCGACATAACAGTAAGTAAAGCTTCAAGATGGTTCACTGTTATTAAAGTGGTTTTATCTGTATTTCTAAGATTATGGAAATCAATAAACGCTACTCTTGAACGGCTAAGCCAATCTTGTACTTTAATGTCGATAGAAAATTGCGAGATATGATTTGAACATTCATTTTGGGTGATAGGGCATGCAGACGAAAGATGGTTATGGATTATCATGCATAGCACAAAAAAAGGAAAACGGCAGGCTGTGGGGCATTGAAAACCGGTTAAAGAAAGCTTAGACGTTTCATATGCGCTTACCGGAAAAGTAACTTTTCTTAACGTTGGCTTTGACGATGTTCTTGCATTTTTACAAATGAAACCGAGACCCAGATCATTGTGCATTTTAAAGTCCATCTCCATCATCACCTTTTAGCCTTAACTGTATGGTATTGGTATACAAAAAATTAAAATTATAATTAATAAGATTATCATTTTTTTACAATAGAAAAGGTTCTGATAGAGGGGAATTTAAATGTAAAAGATTTATACTCGCAGATCTTTATGAGGGATAAAACCCATTGCGTAAGCAACAATATTACGTGAGTGAGTCCTAACGACAGTTAAAGTCTTGGCTCTATATTTAAGCAGCAAAAACATTTAACTGTCTTGGAGTTTATTTAACTTAAAAACTGTTATTGCAGCATAATTTTTCGAATCAAATTCATAGAATTTTCTGACTTTTCCAGTCAAATGATAACGTTCACCCAATAAAATGTGATCCTGTTTATCGGCCGTTAAAGCGATCCCGTCATTTCTAACTTTACCAGTAAATGTAAAAAAATAACTCCCTTTACTTTTTGCGTACGCGGCCCTGACTTCAGTAAATGTTAGTTCAATGCTTATGACCTGGCCGATATTGTAGCTATGTTTTAAAATTTCTTGTTCATTTTCCGGAGTTTCAGACAACATCACATCAAAAGTTGTAAATAAACAATCCAGCTGGCGTTCTGTCAAGAAACGGTTATTGTCTAATTGCGCCAATATACTATTAGAAAACTTAGTGTTAGCCTTTTTTGCTTTCTCAATAAGGACGTGGTTTCTGGATTTCCATGCTTCGAGTGTTGGGTTAACACGCAGTTCCGGAATGTTATCGAGAAAGGTAATTGGCTCTAGTGCCACTAATTTTTCAATAATGGGTCCAACTGTTTGTACCCCATGACACTTTTCACATAAATCAGCCCCTTTGTGGCCTGTGCCCGCACATTCGTTACATTCTCTTTCGATAGGTGCATAATAATTTCCATCTCCGTTAAGTGATACATTCACTGAGGCTGGTACCATATGACCATCAAGAGTAAAGAAAAGAGATTTCATTTTCGAAACACCTCCAAACGTGCCTCTACGATTGCTACAGCTTCTTTCACAGTTTTTTCATAGTGGTCATGCCCTTCAGGAAATTGATCAAAACGTTTACCGTGTTCTAACTCTTCCATGTTGCGTTTAAGGACTTCATGAGTTAGAAGCAAATCACTATAATTATCGATAAGAGTCAGCTTTATAGGTTTAATCACTCAACTAATCCTCGTTTTTAATATTCCTTAAGGAGATCTCGAATTTCCAGAAGCTCTTCTAATTTTGGTTTAGAAACAATGATTGCTGTATTTTCGTCGTTAAGTAAAGACAATAAAATATTTAGCTTTTCATCATTCAAGATTATTTGAACACCATCATTGGAAAATATTACATTATTACTATTAACATTTTTGAACAAGTGTGCACTATCTCTACCAAATTTTAGTTCTGTTTGAGTATTCGTTATAGATTCCGTATGTGTACTTTCCACAAGCTCAAGAAATTCAGATTTTAGCCGTTCTGTTTTCTTATGCGAGAGGCGCTTAATACCCAAAGTCTTACGAGTGACTGCCGAATTTTTCTTTTCTGGTCCGCCTTTATTTAAGGTGTCTGGTCCTGCTCCAGCTGCATTGTGTTCAGGTATGCCTACAATTTTGCTCGTTGTAGTCTCAATATTCTTAACGCCAGGTAAGAAACCTTCTATATGTTTTAAAACCATTTTGTGATCGTTGGAATATTTTAACATTATTTCAATGGCGAGCGTTTTTTTGATTAGATTTAGGCTAATCAAACGTTGAAGCTCTAATGGCATATCAAGGATTTTTAGCATATTACGAATTGCGGTAGTTGATCGTTGATATCGCATTGCTAGTTCTTCAACCGAATACCCGAGACTAACAGCATGAGCTAATGCATGAGCTTGCCCAACCGGATTTAGCCCATTGCTTCTGTTACCATCGAGGTTCTCAAGGTATTCTTCAATTTCGTTTTTATAATCGATTAGGATAACAGATAATTTTGGAATATTAGCACCTTCAGAAATTGCTAATTTTAAGCCATGAAAACGAGTATGACCTTGACGAACTAAATATTTACCTTTTCTTTTTACGACCTTGATCATATCAACCTGCCTTCCTTCCTTAAAGGCTTGTTTGATTGACACAATCATCGACTTGACAGGTTCTTGTTCGTAACACAAATCTCCGATTACCGCCTCTCGGGGATTAAATCCCTTTTCAATTTCAACTAGATTAGTATCCACTTCAATGACTGTATGTTTGCTGTTGTTCATATCTTCCTCCTGTTTACTACATGATACATGAACCTCAAATTTGCCAAATAGGGCTGATACATCTAAAAGGTAAACTCAAAAAATTTGCTTAATAAAATTAAAATAAAAACTGTCTTGAATAAAACAATGATAGTAGACCCTCGTTCATTTCCGTTTGCGATCTGTAGATATTGTTAAAGGAGCGCTATTCCTTGTTTTATATGGACTTATCATTGTTTTCAACAGGATAGATCAATTCTTTAGATCACTAAAGATCAATAGAGTTCAAGTAAAGATCACGGCATCTTTAACTCATTGATTATAGTGACTTTATGAAAGGATCCGGCATTCGGATGCATGCGAAAAGCATTTGAATGAATAAGGAAGGCATTTACTGGAATGCTTATGGCATTTAGGTTAATGCGTAAAAAGCATTTGCAAGAATATGTTATAAACAGTTTGCCAAATGAAAATCTTATCACCGACGAGTTAAGTTAATGATTAAAAACAACGAGTTAATCCATCCTTTTGACGTAACCAGTAATGAATCAGGTAAGACTTATCAACTGACGCCTAACTCGTCCAAGTCGGTTCAGCCCGTGGCCCTGTTGAGATTGAGTGTATTTACCCCTGTCGGCACAAAAGAAAACCGCGACCGAAACTTTGAAGTTGATGCCTCTGATGAGCTTTCGTGTATGGAAATTGCAAGATCGGAGGGTTATGACGACATCAAGATAACTGGTGTCAAACTATCTATGTCTACCGACTTTAAGTGCTGGCTCGGGATCATCATGGCTTTCAGTAAATATGGTTTTACTTCCGAGAAGATTACCCTGACTTTTAACGAGTTTGCGAAGATGTGTGGTATCAGTTCAACAAACATCAACAAACGAACTCGTGCGCGCTTTAAAGAGTCATTAATGAACCTTGCATCGGTAGTGCTTGCCTTCTCAGACTCTCGGAGTGGTCGGTTCACAGTAACGCATCTGGTGCAGAAGGCTATGATTGATCCAAAAAGCGATACTGTTGAGTTGGTTGGGGATCCTTCTATGTGGGAACTGTATCGTTACGACCATAAGACATTGTTAAGCCTTCAGGTTCTATACATTTTGGCTAAAAAAGAAGCTGCGCAATCTCTCTATATTTATTTTGAAGCAATGCCAGCTGGTACGTTGTTCGTTAATATGAAACGGTTGAGGGAAAGGTTGCTTCTTACAACCCCTATTCGTACGCAAAACCAGATAATTCGTAAAGCAATGCGGGAACTTGAATCTATCGGATATCTCGATTATCAAGAAGTTAAGAAAGGTCGCGACATACAATTTCAGATCTTCAAAAGAAGCCCTAAGCTGGCCCTCGCCAAACAAGGTTGAAAGCTACCAGGTATGCACTGGTTATAACATGCTGAAAAATAAGTTATTTATCAGTGCTATGCTTAGTGCTTCTTTTACTACTGGTCTTACATCTCGGCTTAATGTGCAAAAAAGTAACTTTTCAAACGAACTCCTGACTATTCATCTGTATGCCTTTCTGGCTCAAGCGTACATGCTAGCCCATTCATTAAATGCCGTGGAGCAAGATGGTTTCGTGCGCACTCTATTCACGTGAATGCCTTTTGTGGATTACGCCTCTTACATTCATACAAATGCTTTTGATGTCGGTATCCCAAAAAATCATTCATTGAAATGCTTTTGTTTGCCACTGTATCCCGAGCATAGCTATGCAGTGGTATAAAAAGGCATTTTGGTGAATGGCATTAGGTCGAATGACACACAGTACAGCTTTGTTAAGAGCGAGAATGGTCCAAGACATCTATGACATTGGGCATCAGAAGGACTATGTGTTTGATATGAGATCAAAAAAATATCAGAAGCATCACAACTCCAATGGCATTCAAAGAAATGCCTTTGTTTTGTTAGTACACCAAACAACCCAAAATTCATGCAGTTATATCAAAGACTCATTCGCAAAAGGACTCAGCCAGAAAGCATTTGCTTAAATAGCATTGGCCAAAAGCATTCGAATGAATGATGTTCATATGGACAAGACAAAGTCCCACTCACGCCCAGAGGTGTAAAAGGCATTTAGATGAATGACGCACCGGCCGAGGATTGTATGTAGTTTCTCCAACTGATAGTTGCCGAACCAGGGAGCACAGTGATATGCGGCCTTCTCAGAATCAAGAGATAGATATTAAGGGAACAAAAAAGATTAGATATGAAGCTTAGTTACCTGCCCGATATCTAGTTAGAGCTTTTCAAACCATCAAAAGTGACTTTTATGCTTGAGGAGTCTCATCAGCTTCAGGATTGAGCTTAACGTAATCTTACCCCCTCCCCTCTTTCAAACTTTTACTAAGCGTTCACTGGTACTTTTCAAAGATTATGCTTTAGGCCCCTTTGCTTAAAAATTCACCAATCGCTAAACGTTAAAAAAAGGGGGTTTATGCGAACGGAAGGATCGGAATAAAAAAGTATTATTCATTCGCGTTTACGTGAACTCAAATCTACACGGAGTAATTATGGAACTTTCTTTAAATATTGGCCTTAGTGAAAAGAAATCTAACACGGCTGCACTTTTTAAAACAAAAAGCGCAAAAGTGATTTTGTTTGTTCTGCTGACCGTGCTTTTTTGCGGTCTGGCATATGCGGGTTCAGATGATGGGGCACTGGGAGATATTTGGTCATACATGAGTGAAAGTATGACTGGAGCTCCGGGCAAAATTCTGGCAGCCGCGATGTTGATCTCAAGCGTATATTTCTCTGTCCTTAAGCCTAACCCGGGCCTGGCACTGGTTTCATTATTCATGATGCTGGTAATGGCCAACGGCGAGAAAATTATCAGCACCTTTATGGATGCTGGCGTACCGCTGTAATTTATTGTTAATCATGCATGAGGGGGTTCATCCCCCTCTCTGGATTTTTAATGAGTAAGCAGAACGACGTTCCTCAGCATACCTATAGATTCCCTTTCAGGATCAACATGCCTCTACTGATTTTGTTTTGGGATGCAAAAAAAATAGGGCTTGCATTCATTCTGGTTGCATTTGGGAATATCTTCGAATGCTTCGGGTTTTCTGTTGTAGTAGCGGTTGTATATTGGATTGCGTATAACAAAGCAGCTGAGTCAGGAATAAGAGGATTGCTAAAACACAGACTCTGGTGGCTCGGTTTTTTGCCAGGTAAAGCAGTTTTTAGTAGCCGTTATTTCAACGATCCATTTATCAGAGATTTGTATTCTTGATGGAGCTATGAATGAAAATGCTAAGTGGCATTAACATCCCTTTTTTCAAAAAATCTAAAAAGGATGAAAACGGTGATCTTGAACAGTCATACGTAAAGAAAGATGAAAGTGCTAAGGGACGTTTTTTGGACATTAAAAAACGATTTAGCCCACAAGCTGAAGCGTCAGGTGCTGGAATTACATACAGCGCCCTGATTAATCGTGATACAAAACTTATCCGCATTAATACTGTTTCAATAGCCGTCATTGGGTTATTGGTTGCAAAGATTCTTTTTTTCACTGACCCAGTGACGATTGTTACCCCTCCAAACATGAATGAAGAGATCACGGTTGTTGGTAACAAAGCATCGGAATCTTATAAAACACAATGGGCTCTCTTTTTTAGTACCCTTTTAGGGAATATTAATCCAACTAATATTTCCTTTGTGACGGCCTATGTCCTCGATGCCCTTTCACCTGAACTACAGGCTAAAACGAGTGAGTCTTTACAGGAGCAGATAAATATCATGCAGGCTCGTGGTGTTGAGCAGACCTTTAAGCCTAATGATATTTACTTTGATCCAAAAAATGACATGGTCTATGTCTGGGGTACCAAAACGACTCGACTTGTAAATGTTCCGGACAAAACTGAATCATCGAAATGGACTTATGAATGGGTTCTCGGGATGAAAAATGGTCGCCCAAGAATTGCATATGTAAATCAATATTCCGGAACACCGAATATTAAAAAAATTACGATAAACGGCAAAGAGCAACTGGCAACGCTGGATAATCCGCCACCGTCTACAGGTAACAAGTGATGATTAAAAAAAAGGGCTTAGGGTTCAACGCAATTACCGCATTGATCATGCTCACGACTTCGAACTGCGTAATCGCTGAAGAATACCAATTGCCAGCAACAATTAATAACCCGGTTGTAATGCCAGTTGGTGCTGACGGATTTCAGAATGGAGCTGCAAAAGCCATTATTCCGGGTCAAGCTGGTTCTGAACAGTCAGGTGCACAAACAAACCTTAGTGAAGCCGGTAATGCGCAGGGACAAAAACCTACAACTGATCTCCCTACCGTGCAACTTTCCCCAGCCAGCAATGCTTCGCCTGCGGTAAGCGCTATTACTGGAGCATTATCAAATAATCCTAGTCTCCCCGGATTTGACGCACAGACCCGCTCTGGTGCAATTGATAGCTATGGGAGACCAACAGGTACCTCTTCCCAGCAGAATGCAACCAATGCGACCGCCACGTCAAAAGCCGATGAACTTTATGTCGAAGCTCGTAACCGATATAAAGAAGTTCAGCGTGTAAATGTGCCGCCTGGTGGGAATGTGGTACTGCCAGTTTCACGAGGACTTCAAAACAGAATATCGACCAGCTTCAAGAATGCTTCTGTCAGCACTTCTACCCCTGCTGAAGAGGCAAGCATATTTGTTAATGGTGGCGATGTCTTTATTTCAACTAATACCGATAAACCAATCGGGATTATGTTGTCGGAAGATCAGGTACCTGAATCGACCTATAACCTGACCCTGGTACCGCTTGATGTTCCCGGTGCGATGATTTCAGTTACTACATCTTTAAGCCCATCTATGCAAGCCAAACGTGAAACCTCATTGGATAAGCAAAACTATGAGGAAATGTTGGCCCGCTCCCAGTCAGAAGAACTGGCTCCATCGGATCCAAAACAAGACGATCATAAACAAAGAATCATTGATTTATTGACTCCTGTGGCTCTTGGTGAGGTCCCTTCAGGATTCAGTTTACAACAGGACCGACTTTCTCGTATTCCTGCGTCAGAGCAGTCCCCATGTAACTTTAATATGTATGCAAAGCTCGGTCAGAGACTGGTTGGCTCACGTGAACTTATTGATGTAATTCTTGTGAAAAACGATAAACCATACGGTCAAATCGTTGCTGATCAGCAGTGTATGGCAGAAGGCGTTATTGCAAGTGCTTTATTTGATAAAGCATACCTGCAACCGGGAGAAGAAACAGAGCTTTACATAGTCCGGGATAAATTGTTCAAGGAACGCGAGGCCCGGGTTACAACCAGACCAAGTCTAATCAGAAAATAATATGGGAAAAGTTACTTTGCCTGCTCTGCTTGGGGCCACCGTGATTGGTTTTGTCGTATTTGCTTTAACCAGCTTTTACTACAGGTCAGAATATATACCAAAAAGGAGTGTATTAATCGTTCCGGACGCACCCATTAGTATCGAAGATGGCAGTAACGCTTTTCCCGTTCAGACAGTAATAATGAACGATCCAACTCTTATTGATAAATTTGTAGGAGAGGACAATATTAATGAGGAGAATGCTTTTGACTATCACAAAAGTAACGTTTTGGAACCTAATTACAAACATGAAATATCTAGAACGAGCCAGATAGATAAAGCTGAAATGAATCATCCATCTGTTCGTGAAAACTGGGCCAGAGCAGGTGATCCCTATATCGTTCCTCAGATGTCTGACAGCGAACGAAATCTAAAAATTAAACGATTCCAGAAACCTACAAGTGGAGCTAATCATGGACATTAAAAAGGCCTGGGAAAATAAGACCGTCAGACTTTCTGTTATTGGCGCTCTGCTGGTAGTGATTGTTTATATTATTAGCCAGTCTATTTTTTCCACACCAGTTAAGAAAGAAAAGAAAACACAGAAAAAAGACATGCAGACCAATTTGTTGTTAGATGATTCGCAAATGAACAAATTGAGTAATGAAGAAAGCCAGAAAGTATATAAGGAAATGGTTAAGCAAAACCGACTTGATCAAAATGCGGCGAAAGAGGACCGCGAAAAAGCAGAAAAAGCCCAACAGGAAACTAAAGCCCAAGTTGCAAGTTTAACTTCTCAACTTCAGCAACTGTCTCAGCAAATTAATGATATGCAGACTAATCGAAACGGCAATCGTAACTTGGATGCTGGTAGTTCGCGTAAAACGATTAATGAGCAGGCACCGGCAGCTCCTTATCAGCTTAATGCTAATGCGCCGATTAATGGCGTAAACCCTAATTACGCGTCTATCACACCTACGCGTAATAGCCCGATGAGAACAATCACACAAAGTTCCATTAAGACTAATGGTACCGATGGTGTCATTCAGGTTATGCCCGTGTCTGAAAACAGAATCAAGGAAGGCAGAGAGGTCATTGCAGGAGATAAAGCGCCTACTCGGACTGTACGAGGTGATGGTACTGCGCCAGTTGATAGCAAAGCGCGGCATGCTGCCCGAAAAGATGAAATGTTTCTTCCGGCAACATCTATTATCACTGGTGTTCTGATTACCGGGCTTGAAGCGCCTACAAGCCTTTCTTCCAAATCAGAACCAATGCCAGTAACAATGCGTATTAAAAAAGATGTCATCATGCCCAATAATTTCACCATGGATTTGCGTGACTGTAACCTTCTGGGTTCAGCTGTTGGTGATTTGGCGTCACAGCGTGCTTACATACGTGCCACTTCTATCTCTTGTGTTAATTCAAAAGGGAAAGCTTTTGACGTAAAACTGGAAGCATATGCTGTAAGTGAAAATGACGGAAAAAATGGGATCCGAGGCACGCTTATCAGCCGAAATGGTAACGCAATTGCAGGAGCTGCATTTGCCGGTGGACTTTCTTCACTTGCCGGTAGCTTAAGCCCCAGTAAGGTATCTTCACTTAACATCGACCCTAATTCACAGGCTCAGTATCAGTCCCCTAATTTTGGTGCACTTGGGGCATTAGCCGGGGCTGGTGCAGCTCAAGGTGGCCTTAATCGACTCGTCGATTACTACACCGCAATTGCAGAACAACAGTGGCCAATCGTAGAAATTAGCCCTGGCCGAGCTATTACATTTGTCGTTCAGACCGGAACTACAATTCCAACGAATCTGACCAGTCGCTGAGGTTTAAATGGATAGTTTAGAAAAAAAAGAATCGACTGAATCAGCTGGACCTGAAATCACTAAAAAAATGGTGCGAGAAAGGACAACAAAAAAAATTACCTTCGAAATTGATATTGAAAAAATATTGAAGTATTTATTTTTCTTCGCCTTTGCCGTTTTGGTCATTATTTATGGTTATAAAGGCTTTATGAATGTTTACGATTACTTCAATAAACAATCACAGCCTTCGTACAAGATTGCAGTGCTTGACATGCCTGAATTACGTAAGGAATTTTTCAAGCATCACGGAGGCCGTACTGCTGACAATGATAGAACTCAATTCGAAGAATATTTCAGAACATTAATGAAGATCTACCGTGACCGTGGCTATTTAATTATTGATGCAACGCTTGCCGTTACTGTACCGGATAGTGTTGAAATCGTCACTTATATGGAACTTGAAGATAGCTCTGAAGCGGTACAATCAAGTTCTTATAATGCAAAGAAGTAGAGGGCACCCAATAGTGAAAAAGTTACTTTTCCCTTTAATGGCGGCTTTCGCCATTATGGCGAATACGGTCACTTATGCTTCAGAGCAGGTCCTAACTAATAGTGATGCTGCTGCGTTAATGGCAAAGGCAAAGGAAGGCGGCGTTTCACCCAGTCAGATCTCGGGTGCGTTATCAAAAATGAAAGGATATAAACCTAAGGATGCCATATACATTCCTTCTGGTGGGCTATACCTCTTTCAGGACGAGCGTTCGCAGCTAATGGCAGTAACGACCGATGGCCGATACTCCCTTACTGGGGGAAGCCTTGTTGATGTAATTAAACGTAAACCTGTTCTGACTGTAGAAGAAATCAGAAATTCCTATTTTATTAGTCTTGATGAGGCCCCCTTCCCTCTGGAAACTGTAGCGTCCATTCATCTGGGAAATTCAAAGCTTAAGAGACAAGCAGCCATTTTCTTAACACTTGATTGTGACGGTTGCATGGAACTTGTTAAGAAATTTTATGCAGATCGGGACAAGTATCGGATAGATATTGTTTTAGTTCCCTCACCCGGTGAGCCAAAAGAAGAGCTTAGAAGGCTCTGGTGTAGTAAAGAAAAAGGAAAAATAAACAACCTCGATATTCTTCGTTGGCTAATGGGAAGCAAATCCGACATTGAAAAAAGATTGCTCTCTCAAAAAGAAGCAGAAGAATGTCCGGCGGAACCTTTGGTAGCGTCATTGATGCTCGCAGGAATTTATAAATTGCAGGGTGTACCTTCAGTTGTCAGACAGGATGGTTTGGCTGGTAATGGCATTCCAAAAGATTTCGACTACTGGTTGAACCAAAGCGTTGAACCTCTCTTAAAAAATCCATTTGAGACAAATTAAGGCTAGTTTATGAACATCAAAAGATTGGTACTCAGTGCTCTGGTTGTAGGTACATCCTCATATCTTACGGGGTGCTCCATCGGGAGTTCCGAATCCGAATGTCCAGGCATTGAAAAGGGCGTTATCTGTAAAGGTCCTCGCGAAGTTATGGAGTTAACTAATAATCGAGATGATCTGTCTGCACTTGCGGGGGAAGAGTCGGAATCGGGAAAGGAGAAATCGCCTGTCAATGACAGCCGTTATCCAACTGAAATTAGCCCTCCAGGGGAAGTCAAATATCCACAGTCTACAACCCTTAAAAATCAGCCTGTGGCTTATTCAAAAACCGAAATTAAGCCAGTTGGTCAGTTACCTGTCATGTACGATAAAACTTTAAAAATGGGTGCCCCTACTTCATCCATTGGACCACGGCCTATTTCTGGTGTACCGGTTAATTCAAACGTAAGGATGACTAGCAGTTATAGCACTGCCTCTTCAGCTGGTAACCCTTTCGTTCATCCGGCTGCGGAAGTCGTTAAACAAACAAGCTATCCGGTTTCTGCTGGAAATGCACCACGCTACGTTGCACCTAATTCTGATATCAGCCCTGGCAAGGATATGTACTCTCTTTACAATGGCCAGCCCGTTAACCCTACTCTCAACACTGGGCAGATCCAGCAATACCGTTCGCAAGGTTATAAACAAGCTGTAGTGGCTCCTGAACCACTTGCTGTTCTGCAACAGGGGAAAGTAATGAGAATTACTTTTGCACCTTATACCGATGATAACGATGCGCTTAATCTTCCCGGCTACGTTTATGTCAACGTAAAACCGCAAACATGGATTGCTGGCAAGAATTCGACCTCAAACCCAGCTCGCATAGTTCCTTTAGAAGTACAGGATGCGGCCCGGGAAAATATGCAGCAGCAACAAAAAGCAACTAAAGCTGTCTCTTCGAACGGCATTGTTAGACAACTGTAAGGTCAAATATGGAAGCTATCAATAATTACAATAGCGGTTTAAATCGCCATCAATTAGGTGGGTTTATCCCTGTTTACGATCAATTAGCAGGGACTCACTATTTTTTGATTGATGGCAACAGATTAGGGTTTATGTTTATCTGTAATCCATCACCTGGAGTTTTTGATAATCAGCAAGATGTTCTTGCTGAAATGTTCAAAATGGATTTTCCTACAGATACTGTCTGTCAAATATCTCTGACTGCATTGCCAGACTTGACTTTACAGCTTAGTGCTTGGTCAGCTGTGCGAGGTGGGCGTATGACTGGGAACGATAAGCTTAAAGCAGATCTGCTTAATGGTTATCAGTTGGACTACTACGACAGAAGTATGCATAAGCCTTTAAAACCTGATCATGATAACCTTATGTTGAGGGATTTTCAGGTATGGATCTCGCTATCGATTCCTTTACAGTCTGCCCTTCCTACCGAGCTGGAACATTCGCGTATCGATTCACTTTACTCTGAACTTGTAAGTAAGTTAATTACGATTGGACTGCATCCGTTTAAGGTCGATGCAGAAAACTGGCTCTATTGTATAGATAAGGTCGTAAACCCCGGAAAGAACTCTCGGTGGGCTGAAGGTTTTATAGACGTTAACACTATGAAAAGGCTTAATGAACAAGTTAACGTTCCCGGCCGTAAGTATACAGTCACAGAAAATCATTTCTCATCAGTCACACAAAGTGACGACGAATCTGAGCATCGTTACTTCAAACAACTTTCCGTTGTAAAGTTTCCTGAATACGTCAATTTCGGTTGTATGTATGAGTTAGTAGTTAACTGGATGCATGGACGTAAGACAATTTTCAGCCCATTTATGATCACTCAGACTGTTCAGTTTGCCGATCCGCTCAAGTTGTCAAAAGAAAACGTCCGCTACAAAGCAATCACTAATAAACAGGCAAGTATACCTTCAGTTGTCACATTCTGCCCTCGCCTGCGGGATATGGATAATGACTACATGGCCGTAACTCGCGAGCTTGAGGATGGCGCAAAGCTTTTAAGAGGGTATCTTACTTTCACTGTTATGGGTAGTAATGCCAATTCTGTGCAGACAGCAGCTAACGATCTCAAATCCTTTTACCTCGAAAGCCGGGTCAAAGTAGCAGATGATTCCTTTATCGTTTTCCCGTCATTTATGTCATGTCTGCCAATGTGCAATGACCCAAAGACAATTTTCGACCTTGACCGATCCGAAGTAGTGAGCAACACCGGAGCGGCTCATATGACGCCGATCTTTGGGCCCTGGAAAGGTAATACAGATAGACCAGTACTGAGTTTAGTTTCTCGTGAAGGTCAACTCATGGGACTTGATATTTTCAAGACTTCTGCAAGCTATAACATGGTTATTGGTGCAACGTCAGGTGCAGGCAAGTCATTCTGGACAGCATATCTAATCAATAACTATCTTGGAGCTGGACCGCGATCTAATAACCTCGTTCATTATCGCTCAACATTTAAGCATTTTTTAGAAAACGAATACCCAGATGATGATCCTGATGGTGCTCAAGTTTTTGTAGTGGACGTGGGGCGTTCTTACCAGGGGATTGCGGAACAATATACAAACAGTCAATTTATTGATTTCGGTAAAACCCCTGACTTCACCCTAAATCCCTTTGCCTTCCTAACTGACATCACTGTTAACGACGATGTATTTAACGAAGCACCTGAATTTACCGGTGAATCAACTTCAAACGATGCAGAAAAAGACAAAGTTGCTCAGACCATAATGGTTCTGAATCAGCTAAAAATTATGGCTTCAGAGAAAGGCCTTATCGATGATTATCAACAATCAGTGATGCTTCAGCTTATTGCAGAAGAGTACCAGGAATCCAGAAAATCAGGTCGGACCGGTTCAATAACCGGCTTTGCTCTGCGTTGCAAGAAGCATGAAGACAAACGTATAAAGGATATTGGGGAGCAACTCGGAGCATGGTGCGAAGGTGGAATTTATGGGCACCGGTTTACCGATACGTTGCCTCCAATCAACTTCGACAGCAGATTTATTGTTTTGGAACTGGAGGAGCTAAAAGGCACCCCCCACCTTCAGACAGTTGTTTTAATGTCTATCATTCAGGCTGCTCAGCATGCAATGTTCATCAAAAAAGATGGGCGTCGTCGCTTGTTCATCCTAGATGAAGCTTGGGAGTACATTCGTCCTGATAATTCATCAGGTGCCGGAAATCAATCAAACCAATTCTTCTCTTCCTTCCTCGAAGCGGCATGGCGTAGGTTCAGGAAAACAAACTGCGCTGGCATCTGTATCACACAGTCGTTTGAAGATTATTTTACTTCTTCTGTTGGCCGGGCCCTGACTGCTAACTCGCCTTGGAAGATAATCATGAAACAAGAAAAAGAAAGCATTGAAGCAATGAAGGCTAATAAATATTTTTCTACTTCAGATGCAGAATATGAACGAATGAAAAATATTCGTACAGTCAAAAAGGTGTTTTCAGAGATGTTAGTCAGGTTCGAAAACTTCCAAGAGATCTGTCGGTTATACGTAGACCGGAAAATGGAGCTTTGTTTTACTACGGATAGTGCTGACAGGAGTAAATTATGGGAAATTCAAAGCCGCGAGAATTGTAGCTATGGCGAGGCAATAGAAATTCTCTATGCTCAAGAAGTAGCAGCGGGTTTGGCCGCGTAGAGTAAATATCTTCAAGCAAAAACAATTAAACCAGATGTCTCATAAGAATCTGGTTTTTTATTGTATGCCTTAAGTAAACAAATGAGGTTATGACTTAATGAGTTCATCACTGTGCTGCAAATTTTGGTTTTATAATTAATATGGCTTAAAAACAGTGACATAATTACAAATCGCATTTAGGTTGTGTACGCATTAAGTAAACAAAATTTATAACATCAATACTGACTTTATAAGATGAAATTCACGTAAATTACATTTTTGTTTACCAAAGGTAATCAAAGGAGCGCGGCATTATTAGTGAAAACAGATCACTGGTGTCATATTGCATACAAAACTTAATATCCTTTAATCATTCTTCTAAAAGTTTAATATTAACGCTTTGGTTTATGAAAATTTATCCAATTTGCTCACCGAAGACTTTTAACTTATTTAACCCCCTTTATCGCCAATCTGTGATTTTCTAATGTTAGCCTACAGTTCTAGGGCCCTTGCTCCCATGATGCGAATCCTTCCACCTAATAAAGATTAACGCCTCATTCCTGTATGCCGGTCTTACGACGCCAGTGCACGGACAATTTTTGGTCATCACAAGGCCAGGCGGGAGATTTAATCAGGGCGTGGTGTTCCTTAGCAGCAGCTGCGGCATTGTAAGCCGAAGGCGGAATTAACTCCTTTATCGCCATCTGGGGACGTCATTAGGGGTACCCCTTTTAACTTGCTCAGGACCATTAAGCTAAAATTCCGGATAGTGATTGACGTAAGATTTAGGCTAAGCAGGTAAAGTGATCCCCGCTCCCGGGGTGACCACTTTATACAAAAGGCCGATCGGAAGATTGTCCTTAGGGAAATATTCCTTTAACACAGCACGGGCACTTACTGCCGCTGCCGGATTTAACCCCCTTAATCGCCAAACTGGGGTACTGTCCTGATGCTGGCCTTCAGTTCTGGGCTGGGTGGCTATCACTTCCTCCCATAATGCGAAATGTAACTGCTGATACAGATTAACGTCATATTCCTGCGTGCCGGTCTGCCAACACCAGTGCACGGGCTTTTTTCGGTCATCACATTACCGGGCAGGAGATTTTATCAGGGCGTGGTGTGACTGAGCAGAAGCTGGGGCACTGTCAGCAGCTTGCAGATTTAACCCCCTTAATCGCCAAACTGGGATTCTGGTCTGATATTGACCTTCCGTGCTGGGCGGGGTTCGGTTTGCTAACACTTACTCCCATGATACGAAATGTGCCTGCTGATACAGATTAAAATCACATTACTGCATACCGGTCTGCCGACACCGGTGCATGGGCGATTTCCGACGATCTCAAGAACATATGGGAGATTATATCAGGGAGAGTAGTATGCCTGAGCAGCATCTGAAGGCACTGTCAGCCGCTGTCAGATTTAACCCCCTTAATCGCCAAACTGGTGTTCTGTCCTCATGCAGGCCTTCAGTTCTGAGCTGGGTTGCTATCACTTGCTCCCATAATGCGAAATGTACCTGCTGATACAAATTAACGTCGTATTCCTGTATGCCGGTCTGCCGACACCAGTGCTCGGGCTATTTTCGGTCCTAACAAGACCTGGCGAGAGATTTAATCAGGGCGTGGTGTGACTGAGCAGCAGCTGGGGCACTGTTATCCGCTTGCAGATTTAACCCCCTTAATCGCCACACTGGGGTTCAGTCCTGATAGTGTCCTTCCGTCCTGGGCTCGGTTGCTAACACTTGCTCCCATTGCGCCTGCTGATACAGATTAAAGTCACATTACTGCATACCGATCTGCCGACTCCGGTGCATGGCTTTTTCCGATAATCACAAGGACGGACGGGTGATTTTATCGTTGCATAGTATGTCTGAGCAGCATCAGAAGGCTCTGTCAGCCACTGGCAGATTTAACCCCCTTAATCTCCAAACTGGGATCAGTCCTGATAGTGTCCTTCCGTCCTGGGCAGGGTTGCTAACACTTGCTCCCATGATACGAAATGCGCCAGCTGATACAGATTAACGTCTCATTACTCCATGCCGGTCTGCCGAAACTGGTGCATAGCTTTTTTCGATATTCGCATGAACAGACGCTTGATTTTTTCAGGTTGTAATATACCTGAGCAGCATCTGAAGGCACTTTCAGTCGCTGTCAGATTTAACCCCCTTAATCGCCAATCTGGGATTTTCTGATGTTAACCTACAGTTCAAGGCCCTTGCTCCCATGATGCGAACCTTGCAACCTGATAAAGATTTAAGCTTCATTCCTGTATGCCGGTCTTACGACTCTAGTGCACGGGGACTATTTTCGGTCATAATAAGACCTGGCGGGAGATTTAATCAGGCGTGGTGTGACTGAGCAGAAGCTGGGGCACTGTCAGCCGCTGGCAGATTAAAACCCTTTATTCGCCATCTCAAGACGTCATTATGGGTAGTCCTTTTAACTTTCTAAGGACCATTAAGCTTAAACTCCGTTTAGAGAATGACGTAAGATTTAGGCTAAGCAGGTTAAGTGATCCCCGCTCCCGGGTTGAACACTTTATTCATCGTACGAGCGAAAGATTGTCCTTCGGGAAATATTTCTTATACACCGCTCGGGCACTTACAGCCACTGGCGGATTTAACCCCCTTAATCGCCAAACTGGGGTACTGTCCTGATGCTGGCCTTCAGTTCTGGGCTGGGTGGCTATCACTTGCTCCCCTAATGCGAAATGTGTCTGTTAATACAGATTAACGTCATTTTCCTGCGTGCCGGTCTGCCGACACCAGTGCACGGCCTTTTTTCGGTCATTACATTACCGGGCAGGAGATTTTATCAGGGCGTGGTGTTACTGAGCAGGAGCTGGGGCACTATCAGCAGCTTGCATATTTAACTCCCTTAATCGCCAAACTGGTGTTCTGTCCTCATGCTGGCCTTCAGTTCTGGGCTGGGTTGCTATCTCTTGCTCCCATAATGCGAAATGTATCTGCTGATACAGATTAACGTCATATTCCTGTATGCCGGTCTGCCGACACCAGTGCTTTGGCTATTTTCGGTCATAACAAGACCTGGCGAGAGATTTACTCAGGGCGTGGTGTGACTGAGCAGCAGCTGGGGCACTGTCATCCGCTTGCAAATTTAACCCCCTTAATCGCCAAACTTGGGTTTTGTCCTGATGCTGGCCTTCCGTTCTGGGCGGGGTTGCTATCACTTGCTCCCATCATGCGAAAAGTGCCTGCTGATACAGATTAACGTCATATTCCTTCATGCCGGTCTGCCGACACAAATGCACGGGCTTTTTTCGGTCCTTACAATACCGGGCAGGAGATTTAATCAGGGCGTGGTGTGACTGAGCAGCAGCTAGGACACTGTCAGCCGCTGGCAGATTTAACCCCCTTAATCGCCACACTGGGGTTGCCTCCTGAAGTTGGGTTTCAGTTCTGGGCTAGGTTGCTAACTCTGCTCCCATAATTCGTAGTGGGCCTACTCAAGAGATTAACACCTCATATCTTTAGACTGGACTGACGACAACGATTCACAGTTAGGAAACGTAAATCAGCACACCGGTGAGATAGATTTTAGGGTCTAAGCAAGAAATAGGGTAGGCGTGAAGATTCATTAATGGAGCTCATAACGTCAAAGCGTAGAGAAGTCGACAAGAATCGTGGTTTAAAAAGAATGAGCATTAGGTATGGACTAGAGAGTCTGAGCTCTCATCTGCAAGTTAAGCTCACAAAAAATCATAAAAAAGTAAACAAACATTAGCTTAGGATTGAAACAAAGGATAGAATTGTACGTATAACAATGAAATGGACGCATTATGCGTAAAGTTTACATATATGCGTAAAAGTCGGTTTTCAGTGCAAAAAGGTCATAACCATGAATTTACTTGAAAAGATCGCCCTCGTTGGTCAGCGCATGAAAAGCGAGCAGATTTCTCTTAAGGAATCTCTGATGGCTTCATCAAGAGTATCTGTTTCTGATGATAGTGTTGATGGTGTTGATAGACTGATCTACAACCACTGTTTAAATAAAAAAAATCTCTCTGATTTTTTTGGGAAGTCACGAGTAACGTTCAATAAAATACTTTCGGACTTAGAAGAAAAAGAAGTTGTTGGTGCACCTATTTATCAAAACAAAAATCATCTTTACACCCGCTGGGATGTTCAAAAAATAATGGATGCCCTGGGTTATCCCAAGTACCGCGATCATTACTTTAGCAGAGCTATTGTTACTCAGAATCATAAAGGCGGTACAGGGAAAAGCACTACATCTGTAGCTTTAGCAGTAGCAGCTGCTTTAGATCTACAACTGAATGCACGTGTATTAATGATCGAATGGGACCCACAAGGTTCGATTGGAAGCAGCATGATTCAAAGTGTCTCAGAAGATGATGTCTTCCTTACAGCAATTGATGCAATCCTTGGAATTTATGAAGAAAATTCTGAGTATAAAAAATATTTAGATTCAGGATTCTCTGAAGAAGAAATCATCACTAATATGCCTTTTTCAACGCATCTGCCAAACTTGGACGTGATAACGGCATTTCCGACAGATGCTCGTTTTAAAGATAAATACTGGCAATGTTCTAGAGAAGAACGAACGTCTTTGTTACTACGTTTCAAGGAAGTTATCTTACCGGTACTGAAGCAGAACTATGATTTGATTATTATAGACACTCCACCTGAAGATTCACCTTTGATCTGGGCTGCTGACGAAGCGGCCGATGGGATTCTTGTCGCAGTGTCACCACGTGAATATGATTACGCCTCTACTACAGACTTCATGCTTACAATAAGTGAAAGGTTTAAACAATCACCAAGTAAGGGCGATAATTTAAAATGGTTCAAAGTTCTTGCTGTCAATGTTGATGACAAAAGTCCATATGAAAGAATAGTTTTGGATAAATTAATCAGAACTGTTCAGGACCTTTTGATGTCCGCTAACATAAAAAATTCTGAAGCATTTAAGGCAGCTGCTTCCAAAGGGCGTACAGTGCTTGATATCAAAAAATCAGAGGAACTTTGTTCCGCAAAGCAACTTGATGTCGCAGAAGAATCTGTATTACAGGTATATCAACAATTTATAAATGAAATAAAAAGTTTTTCAGCTAAGCAAGGAGTTAACGCATGAGCGATGAGCAACATATCGGGAATGATAAATCTCGATATTTAAACGCACCAAAGCGGACAGAAGTCGGTCACCGTTCAGGTCTTGCGGGTTTGAAAACAGCACCTCGCATAAAAAAGTTATTCACTCTTCATAAGGGCCGAAGACTTGAAGCGGAACATGTGATTGTTCCAGCCCAGAGAGTGGAGAAGGAGACCTTAGTCCATCCAGCAAACCCACGAAATCAAGAAGCCCTTACAGATTATTCTGTTAGAGATATTCTTAAGCAGATTGAAGAAAGAGGGGTCGATACCGAAGGGATCGCTGTAAAAAGAGATGGGGTTTATTTATTAATAGAAGGAAGTCGCAGACGTTTCTGCTGTATAAAGGCAGAAAAGGATCTCCCCCTGTGGGTACTACCGGATGAACTAACCGAAGATGATATAAATTCAATTATATCCGCAGCACAAACATCTCGAAAATTTTCATATAGAGAAGTTGGGTTTCAATTTATCAAGAAAATGGAAGAAAAGGGATTTTCTACTAATGAAGAACTCGCAGCATATCTTGGGATTAGTCATGTATCGGTAGCCAAAAGAATCCAGGCGGCACGTATTGACGAAACATTGATCTCTTTATTCCCGGATTATGAAGGAATACCGAACTCCTATTATAGTCGCTTGTCTCGTTTACAGAAATATGTGCAAAAAAATCTATTTCCTTTAGATGAAGTAATAGATAATGTTAAAGAGGAAACAAAAGATTTAGACATTGGAGATCTCCAAGTTGCCCAAAAAGTTGTAATGGAGAAAATCACACAATCTGTGGAAAGTGTTTGTGAAAAATCTTATTCCACAAAATGGGAAACAAGTGATCTTATTACTTTTGATAACAAAGATAAGTATGCAAGAATCAGTAAAAACAATACTGGAAGAAAAATTCGCATTGAATTCAATAGGATAAGTGCGGGTTTTATTAAGGAGCTAGAGGAGTTCATAAAAGAAAAATTAAAAGTATCAGAATAAATATTGAACTGCATCTTTATGATGCAGTTCATATGATTTATATTTTTAATTTCTTGTTATATTAATATGGGGTGTGCGCAGGTTCAGACATATAAGGTCTTAGTTCTATATGAACAGAAGCGCCATTCCCATCATTTACTACGTTTAAAGGTGCTTTGCCCGGCAATGACATAGTTGCAACGTCAGGTCCAGAAACAGCAAAATTATTTTCTGCTGAAGGCATTACTGTAAAAATCTTTATAGCAACATTTTCATGTCTAAATAAAGAAATCCCAAAAGTAGAACCAGCTTCGGTATTGCTCACGTCCACAACCACAGGGGTTTTTCCTAGATATTCATTAGTTAGTATGTTTTTTACTAATGCCCCTTCCGGGACAGTATAGATACGGTATGGATATGCTAAAACTGAGTGACAAAAACATAATAAAATAACAATTAATGTTTTTTTCATAGATTATCCTCATTCAAAAATAAAAGATATAACTCTTGAAAATCGTGGTTATTAATTAGGTCCGCTTTTCCGGGAAAATCGTAACTAACAGAAAATAAAAGAGAAAGAGAATCTTTTCCTTTTGCTTTGGGAGAGATTCTGCTAAAAGCACGGTTAATAAACATAAGTTGATCTTCATTGTTGAAGCAAAGTCCAAGCATTCCAACCGTAGGAACTACGAATGTGCTTACGCTGCCTGGGGGCAAAAGTTGCTTACTACGGGCATTGTAAGCACAACGACTACCACCTAGCGTTAGGCCTGAAAGCTCAATAAAACTTCTGGTTCCATTCTTGGCGACAAGCCAAACATCAGTTCCTGAACTTTCGACACGTAAAGTAACTTTTCCGTCAGTAAAGGCCTCACTTTTATTGTATAGAATAGGGTCAAAACCAACTGTCGGGAGTTCTTCGATTTTACTTTCTACTGACTGACAACCAGTCAGTAATGCAAACAATAAAAGTGTGATAACTTTAATCATCCCGCTTCCTTAGATTGTTTTTGGCGCTGGTTATAAAAGATAATGATTCACCGGGGTAGAGAATTGTTTCTTTCGTCCAATAACGATAACCACCGAGGATATCTTTTCTTTTCTCAATATAAACCGGTTCAGAAAATTCTAAATGTTGATATTTCGGAAGAGATAAGATTTTATATTTTACTTGTCCAACTAAGAGGTAATTCTTCTCTTTAGGATTGATGGTTACTGAATTACCAACACTTTGAGGTATGTTAAGTTTTTTTATATTTAGATCAGAATCGTCAGGAACGGACACTTGATCATTAGATGTCTTTCCGGGAAGAGTAAACCCTTTACCCTGATCCGGTCCAAAGATGGCAATTACATCTTTGTTGTTTCTTGTGATCGAAACGATAGCCTGAAGGGGCGTATTAGCAAGGTCATTTATAAACGATATAGTTATACTTGATTTAGGCTCGACCCAAATAATGCTTTTTCCGGATGTGCCTTCGCTTAATGCAATTTTTTCATTTAGTAAGATTTTATTTTTGGCAATGATATTATACTCAAGTTTCGGTATCACCATAAAAAGTGATTCTTTATTTGAAACATTCATGATTTCTAAGAAATTGGTTTTGGTCATGCTGGTCTTTAGAACAGGCCTATATTTACCATTTATAAACCACCTTCCGTTTATAAGCTCCGCTTTAGCAGATATAAGTGAATCACTTTTCTGAGCGGCAGAAGAAAAAGCATCTTTTCTTTGCTCTTTCTCTTGATGTGGTGCAGCTGCTGCGTGAAGATGCAAAAGTAATGTTGAAATTGAGATAATCTTCCATTTTATCTTCATCTTGTTACCTCAATGTTGTTTTCAATCGAATCGAGTTCTAACGGATAGGTTTTAAGTGAATAAAACTTGTTTGTTGTTTGTATTAGCTGATGACACAATAAAACTGGATTGTTCTTCATGATTATTTCTACTAATGTAAGTGCTGGTGAGTCAGTTGGCGGTATACCCGGAGCAACTATTACCTGGTCTTCTAATTTTGACATATAGAGTGATCCAGTATTTATATGTAAACAATTACCGATCAGTACTGGAAGATTGTTTTGAGTACGACCATGGGCTTTTCGAATGCTGTTTACAGGATTCCTACCTAGGACCATAAGGTTGACGTCATTTATCATCATTGGTATTACGGCATGGTCCATACCGAATAGAAACTGGCTCTGAAAAATATTCACATTGGCATAGTTGAATGCTTGAAGCGCATTATAAGTATCAGTGAATGATGTGCGGATAGGGGCGTAATCAGAAGGGCAAACCCCAATTTTTATATCGCCTTTGAGTAAAATCTGCATCATCGTACCAAGCTGGGTATTAAGAAGTTTTTTTATCTCTTCCTCTAAATAGTAACGATTTACAGCTTTATGCCACTTTCCGCCCATTACACACCATCTCTCATTGAGGTATGTGCTGGGGTAAAATGTTCTCCGGTCTTTGTTTAATGGTAACAATTTTTTTAACATTTCTTCTCCGGCTCCGGCAGCTGAGAAATGCCTCACAAAACGTCCATCGAAAAAGCCACTGTTTATCGCCTTCATCAACTCTATGGGTTCCGGCCCATAGTCAAACAAATTTCCAGTAGAGAAAATTACTATCTCTTCTTCTGGCTTTGTAACTGATTGAATCAAGTTGCACAGCGCAGAGTAATGTCCATGAGGATCTGCCAGAAAGAAAATCCTTCCCGAGAAGTTTGTAAGGTCTATAGTTTGGACGTGCTCAGCTGCCATAAATTCCTCTACGTATGTTTACATCGATGATACGGTATTTCGAGCTATGATTTTTTTACATAAAGGCGTCATTTTGGATTCTAAGCCTAAGGACCTTTGTTACTTACTGGTAAAGGCTCCAGTCCTGGCTCTCAAACAGTTCATACTTAGGATGCAAAGTAACTTTCTGATTATAATTGGCTCCTTTATAAACATGTTTACTTCATGAATACAGGATATTTAACGGTAATGTATTTAAAATGGAAGGATGCTGAAATAACATAGAGTTACGTATTTTTTTAATAGTGTTGATGTTGATAATAGGTCACCATTAATGTATAAAGTTAATATCTAATATGGTCCTATTAATAAAAGAGAGTTTTTATGGCTGAACTATTAAAATCTGAAAGTCCTGTTTCACAATCATTGCAGGATATCACTGAAGCTTTAAAAATCGTTGTCGATGATGGAAGTAAAGCTGCAAAACTGGTTTGTCTTAATGAAAGAAACGAATTAGTTCCCTTGCTCACACAAAATAGTTTTGTTCCAGATTTCCGTGTTCGCCATGAGGGTCTCAATCCTTTTAACTATCTTATTGATGGGCTGGAAAGGTTTTCGCATCACAGCGAATCTAGTAACTCACTGGAATCGACTGATGTATCTCACCAATACGATGAAATTAGCCGGTTAAATGTTCACCATGCACTTCATGCTTCTGGTTTAGTTCCTCAGGATGTTCACCTCTTTGTTACTTTACCTCTTAGCCAGTTCTATACTGCTTTAGGGGAAACGAATATTGAAAATATTCAGAGAAAAAAAGATAACCTGATGAAACCAGTTGAGCGTTATCTTGACGGTAAACGCTATTCTTTCAACGTTTTGTCTGTGACTGTTTTCCCTGAATCTTTACCAGCTGTGACCCGGGCAGATGAAATTGAGGATATTGCTTCATTTGAATCAAGTTTGGTAATTGATCTTGGTGGTACTACTCTTGATGTTGCAAGTATTACTGGGCAATTAGAACAGATTTCGAAAGTAAAAGGTTTTGACCGTATTGGTTGTTCTATTGTTTACGATGAGATCAGCAGGTATCTTGAATCTGAGAAACTGAATACGAGTAATGCTTACATTCATCATCTTGTTGATAATCGTCATGATAAATCAGCTTTGAAGGTTGCAGAGGACAAGCGTGACGGTGTTTTTGATGCGGTAAACTCTGCGGTACAGAAGTTGCAAAGTAAAGTAATCAGAGCGGTTACACAAGTCGAAGAGAGGCCTCATAATGTTTTCCTTGTTGGGGGAGGTTCATATCTCATCGAAACAGCTATTCGTAAACATTTTGAAACGGCTAAAGTTATCATGGTAGACAATCCGCAGTTCGCATTATCTTTGGCAATTGCTGATACTATTTATTCAGAATAATGAGCTAGAACATGGCTAAAAACCCTATCTCAAATAAGGCAGATAACGACCGGATTCAGATCCGGTCTTTCTGGATATCCGAAAGAAAAGCACCCTATGTTTATAGTTTCTTGAAAAAAACAGAACTTTCTCATAGGGGTGACCAACTGGATTTAATTAGGTCGGCTATTAGTACCGGGTTGGTATTGAATAATTTATTTCCTGACTTGGCAAATTTTATAAATGGTTTAAACGAAAGATTAACACTTGCAGATCTTAATAGGTTTCTGAATGATGGAAATACTATAGATACTGAACCTAAGCCTCCTATTAATGTATTGCTAGAGAATGTCTTAGATCAAAAGTTTAAGGAGTATTTAACACCTCTACAATTAGATAATTCAAAGCAGGATTCTGTTTCTGTAAAAGAAACCTTCCTTGTACAAAAGGAACATGCCTGCTTTGGTGTGAAGATTGAAAATGAGGGAAGCGATACCTCTATACCATCTGAAAGCCCACTTTCTTCAGATGCATCCAAAATTTCAAAAGAAAAGTCCATTTCCGCTGTGGTGCCAGTGCTAGAAAAAGTATCGGATGAAAATCAAACCGCCTCCATAAGCATAAAATCTAAAGCTAAGGCAAACAAGCGACTGGCAACTTTGGCAAGATAGGTGAGAGACAGTACAATCGACTTCTGAGTTCCAACTTGTCTTACCAGGAAAGCCAGCATACTTGCTGGCCTTTTTTTTGTTATAATAATTTCAGGCTTCACCTGGGTATGTAAAATTACTGTTAATGAAACGGTATTTTAGGTTAATTTGGGTGCTGTTACAGGAAGTGCGGATTTTTCCTAAATTTGTAAAAAACCTAAGAATTATCTTAATAAATCTGGTACTTAATTATTATTTTACTTATAAAGTCTCTGTGCTTTAATGGTTATGTAAGGATTTTTTGATACCCTTATACCCGATGGACCTAAGGTCACTGACAACGATGTTCATGTAGAATCTTCGTTTCTGTAATCCCTTTTGTTCTTGTCCCAAATGTTTGATTATTATAATAAAGGCTGATCGAATGCTATCTCGCAACTCACTAATACATGGTTTACGCCGAGACCAGTTAATCGGAGTTCTGACTATTTCAGAGTTTCCGGTAGTTATGGTAGAAAGCCACTTCATTCAGTCTGAGGTTATGGGAATAAAACCCGTAATTTTTAATATTGATGAGCTTCTTGTTTCTATATCCCCAATTTCCTCTCTTAAGTTCGATTGGGAGTGGGCCCCAGTTGATACAATACTCATTGAAGTTATCATTCCACCTGTAGAGTCAGACCTTGTAAGTGCAGAAAATGACTTCCTCCGTGATTCTGGTATCGGCCATATCCAGTGCGAGCCTGGCGGAGCATCAATACGACGTACAGTTACCTTCGTTGGTGGAATAACCGCTGATAACTTACTGTATCAGTTGAGGCTTATGTGCGTAAGTGCGTTAAAACTTTTAGGAGAGGAACTGGGGGATGAAGTCTAAGATTAGATATGTTTTATCTGGTTTTGTTGTGATATGTGCATTTGCTGGAGTTTATAAAATCCTAAACAATGTTCCGGTTAAACCTGACCTTTTGGACTTCACTGGAAACACATTTAAAAAGACATCACTCTTCCTGCCATGTGATAAAAGCTCGCCTTCTTTAAACATTAAAATTGCTGATAACGAGAAAATCGTGATCAACGGCATCGCTTCAAAAGTAACTTTTGTTGAAAAGGCTGACCCCGTCAAAAGCCCTGGTTTTTGTGATGATCTTGATCTAAACAATTCTCGCCTTGTACATACGGCATCTTACAGCATGGTGATTTCTGAAACCAAAACAGGATATACACTCTCAAATTTCAAGCATCTTGCCGATGATGAATCATTAGGTGGTATGTGGTTTTATCAAAAGTGACTTTTTATATGGCAACTTCAGACTTCTCTCTTAAAAACCATAATGTAAAAGCTTTTGGTCAGGATGCAGCACTTGTCATTGAGATGAACAATGAAGATGTTAGCTCATCAAAACCTTCACCTTTTTCAAATGAGATTGATAATTATTATCTTACATTGCACGTCGCTCCGAGGAACGCCAAAAAAGATTATGACTGGGGCTCAAACCGTTCTGTACTTCTAAAATTGTCGACGAATGAAGTTATGCAGATGGCATCTGTATTTCTTAGAATCATGCATACTTTAAAAATTGATAAGAGGAAAACCTCACATCATGGCCACGTCGTATACAAAAATATAAGCGTTACCCCAAACGAGAGGGGCGGTTTGTTGTTATCAGCAGGGATAGTTCCAGTCGATAAAGACGGCTTAAAACCCTTCATGCACATGGTCCCCGTCTCACAAATGGACTGCGTTAAAATTGGCCTCTACATACTTGGATATCTTGCTCAAAAAACGCCTTGGGTAAGCTCCGAGTCTATAATTACCGCGCTTCGCTTATCTGAAGCCAAGAATTCAAAATAGCGTATTAACATACGGAATACATGGAAAAATACAGGTTTTTTTAAATATTATACGAACGGATATTTCTGTTTTTCATCGTAAAGTGAGTTTAATTTTGCTCAGAAAAACAGGTATTCGTCATGAGAAAATCAGGTTTAGGTTTAGCCCTGTTGTTTTCTTTAATTGCTCCGATTAAAGCGGTCTATGCCGAAGCGATTATGATTTCAGGAAAGCTACAGGCTGATTTGCCAGCCGTATCCTTTGACCCGGGGCCGGGCGACTTTGTTGCATACGTTAATTCTAACACTATCACTGCCTCAGGTGCAGGCACAGCCTGTAATGTAACGGTTGATGATCGAGCGACTTCCTCTGTTGATAACCTCGTTTGTTTTTTTGAGTGGTTACCCAATACCTTGGGATTTACTTCTAACGGTTTCACTCTTTCAGGCGTTCCCAACACCACCGGTGATTTAAAACTACCTTACAAGATTTCTTACTTCTCTGGTTCTGAACGGAAAAAAGTTGAAATAGTAAAAGGTGAATATTCAATCAAAAGTGTGGCACCGGTAAAACCTACTATCACCGGTCTTAAATCATCCCTGAACGGATTAGTCTATGACGGCTTTTCTTTCAAATCGTATTTAAAGGATGAAGCGATCAAAGATATCGCTGTTTCTGTTGAGCCCCGCAATTATATTCAATACATCTCAATAGGTTCAGGCTCCGCCTGTGAAGTTCCTATTGGCGGAACTTCCTGTACCATTGAAGTTGGAAGCATTAAGGCCAGTGATACAGATGAACTTTTGGGTTCACGTGATATCACAATTACAGCAAACTCTAAGAATAATTATTTCGCACCTCCTGAATCCAAAAAGCTTGTTGTTAACTGGGATTATCGGCCTCCTGTAGTAGACCATACACTTTGGAATTTTACCGATGAGGCTAAAACAATCAAAGTAGGTGGCCAGGACATCTATACCGGAGCCAAAACCGTTGCTGTGGCCGTTAAGGTACCCCAGCAAGAAACAGAAGGTGAATGGTGGCTCCCAACAGCTATGTCGCTCACTATGACTCCGGATGGCGTGTTTAAACCGACGACTAAAGTGACTTTAGATGATGGCACTGAGATTGATTTCAAACAGTCCTGGGCAACCCCTTTACGTAGAACTTTACAGCCGGTAAGTGGACCTCAAAAAGTCGGTGATGAGTACCTCTATATCTTCGACTTAACGGATCTTATAAACGGGTCCTACGCAGCGACTTTTACAGTAGAAAATACGAGCAAAAACTCTTCTACGTACACTGAGCCTGAAAGCAAACTGATGCTGTCTGATAACCCAACGCTTATGGTTCTCAAAGATGGGCAGGTATTAACTAAACGAGCACCCGTATACTTCCTGAACGAGATTATCGTTGCAGCTTTCCAGGGGCAGGCTGGGGTTGCTGACATAAAATCAGTAACAATAGACAACAAAGTAGTTTCGTTAACACCTACAAATTATAGAGGTATTTACTACCTGCCGGTTGGAGACGATTTAGCAGTTAATTCGGATCACGAGATTACTGTGGTGGCTGAAAACCTTTATGGAAAAAACGTTAATTTCAGTACCGTTTTCACTTATCAACCTACTGGATTCACTCTCAAGAATCTGGAAAAAAACGTAACTCTTTACTCGCGTGTACGTCAGTATACGGACCTGCTTAGTCAAACAGCTGGTGATAAATGCACTCTGTTTACCACAGAGGAAAATGCGAATGCTTACCTCGCCTGGTATGGGGAAAAATCAGATGTTACAGCATGCTACCCTCAGTGGAACAATGTCCCTGATGGGTTGGAGTTCTATTTTAAAGGACGTACCCCGGGTCTAACTGGATTCTTTAATAAAACAGGTGAGAATCTGCTCGACTATCAAGTCTATATGATTAACGGGAAGGGCTCTAAAGCGGTATCCGCAAGGAATCGCCGTACTCTGACCACACAATTACCATACAACCCGATCATCTCTTACAAAAAGAATAAAGTCATAGCTGGCATCAATCCGAACACTGCTCTGGCTTATACGACCGGGGGGGAGGCCGCTCGAATATTAGCGAAGGTGGTACCAGCTGACGTTACGATGATCGTCTCTCAAAACGGCTCTGAGGCTGTCAAAACGTCATTTAAAAATCGTTCCTCAAACAACGATGCAACGACCTTTGTACAAAGGGTTAAGGTTGCTGCTGCACCATTGTGGACAAAGAACGTCTTTGACATAGCTGTAGAATACTCAAAGGATCCAGAATTAAGAACTACAGACACACTCAACGTATATACGGTGCCTGATTTCAATATTCGAGCATCGATGGAAGTGGATGACAGAAAAACAGCCACATCTCTTGAAGTGCCCTTAAAGGTAACAGTGGGGCGTTATAACAACTCCACACGTAAAAGTGCATTTGACCGTAAAACAATGGGAGAATGGGACGTCACGATATACTCGCAAAAAAGTGTATACGGCAAAGATCCAGAAACAGGCCGTTATAAAACTACATACGAAAGAACTGCGCTGACTGAAGCATTGCCGGTCAATGATGCGGGCATTGTCGAAACCAAGATTAAAATTGAAAATATGGATCTGGGTAATATGCGTCTGGTTGGTGTGGCTAAGGTCAGATCGCCATTCTCTGATTTTGAAATGAAACGTGAGACCAGTGCTGTAGGCATTCGAATCTATAAAGGTGAGGAACTGGAGGGTAACCTGTCGAAAAGCCTTATTATCGGAAGGATCCCACTTAGTACTCTGGTAAGCTTCAAATCTGCCAGTACTGCTAACTCTGACGCACTTGCCCCCACCGAATGGCAGCAGTCCTCTGATAATGGTCAAACCTGGAATATGCTTTCCGACATGACCGGAAAGAGAAGTGTAAGTATCAAAAAGACAGAAGTAGGAAAGTGGCTTTATAGGGCAAAAATGACCAATAAATTCACATCTAAGGTTTCCTACACAGATGCCTTAACGGTAGTTACCTACAAGCAGCCTAAGCTCAGTATAGATGTGACAGACATTCTTCAGGGCTCAGATGTACCTGTAACCCTGCTTGATAACGATGAGCCTATACCAGCAGGCACCGCTGAGGTTCTCTGGTCAGAGGATAAAGTCAACTGGGTGCAGGGAGATACAACTTACACTGTGGCTTCAGCTGATACCCTACCGTCTACGATTTATGCCCGGATGCGTTACCTTGATTCCGATGAACTGGCAGAGGAGTCTTCATGGAAGGAAACGTCTGCTCGGTTGGCAGCCGCAAAACCCAAGCGCCTTTCTGTCTCGGTAACGGGGGTTTCTAAGGTAGAGGTTGGTCAAAAAGTTACTTTGGAAGGTAAGTTCACGAACCCTAACAGTAAGTACCAGAATGGTAATAACGTAGTTGAAGAATGGAAAACACCGGATGGCCAGACATTTAAAGGCTCTACACTGTCTGTTACCCTTACTGAGCAAATGTTGGATAAACAGGGATATGCTGCTTTTGAATACAGTGCATGGTTAGCGGACAATAAGGAGAATACGGTTTCTACCCGTAGAGTTTCTGTCAAATCGTGGGTTTATAAATTCCCCGAAATGAAAATAAGCTCCAAACTTAAATACGACATGGCACCGACCACCCTACGCGTTGCGTTGAGCGGTATTAAGGATGGAGACTATCCTGGTGTTACTTATTCCCGAGAATGGATTTACGACAAAGAGAATCTGGTAATCACTAAAGATGAAGGTGACACCAAAGAATTTACAATTGAAAATCCTGGCAAATATACATTGATGGTTGTTTTCAAAGATAACCGCAACAATGAACAGCGTATCGAAAATACCTTTGTTGTCGATGAACAAACGCCAATGAACGTTGAGATGACACCCAAGTTCTCTAACAAATATATGAGAGCTCCACTCGATGTAACCTTAAGGTCAAACATCAAGCTATCTCATTCGGCGGACTCGATAGATACGGTCACATACAAGGTGAACGGTGAGGTAATACCCAGCGGCAAAAATTATTGGGCTCAACTGATTTCGGGTTTAAAAGAAAAGAAATACGAGATCACAATTGATGTTGTTAGTAAACTTGGACAGAGAGGTTCAGCATCTGTTGAGTTTGATGTCGTTAAAAACGCAGTGCCTAATTGTACATTGAGCTACACGGAAACCAACCTAAGCTGGAGCTTTACCAATAAATGTGATGATACTGATGGAAAAATGGTTAGATATGAATGGTTCATCAACGGCGAATTAAGGAACGTTTTCGGTAGTACGGCTACACTTTCTAAAAACCTTAACCGTGGTAAGCAGGACATAAAAGTAATTGCTTATGATGATAGTGGAGACTTTGCAACGCAGCACGTGACAGTTTTCGGACCGGCTGAAGAGGCAAGTAAGTCTGAAAACACTGTATCAATACCAAGCAGTGAGTAATAAATTTTTAAATATAAAGCCGGGACATTTTGTCCCGGCTTTTTTATGCCCAACAATTGGACCTTTGAAAAATTAATACCGGAAAGTAACTTTGCTACAAAGGTATCTTTCATGGCCGCTAACAAGGCTGCGTCTACATGCTGAGAAATTAACATCCTTATAGGTTAATATTAGGTTAGTTTGCAGACTTCCGAGCGTTGAAAAACATGGATAATAGTTACTTGGATAGAGGTGTATCTACTTAGTAAAAATATTCTTCAGTGCTAGTGAGAAAAATATGAGCGACTACATACCTAAAAAGAGAGGGCTGCTTATACTGGATTGGTATGTCCCCATTAATATTTTATTGCTGATTCTCGTTATGTGTGTCTTTTTCACCCGTTATACATTTGGATACGGTTTATTGAATGGGTGCCTGCCTGCTGATTTTTATATGATTGATCATTCGGATAAAACTATTAAAACTGGTGAACTCATAGCTTTCAACATGCCGAAATCGGTTCGTTTT
Source organism: Escherichia sp. WS1450 (assembly GCF_046487395.1). NCBI lineage: Bacteria > Pseudomonadati > Pseudomonadota > Gammaproteobacteria > Enterobacterales > Enterobacteriaceae > Escherichia > Escherichia sp. WS1450. Next base: position 54,722 of record NZ_JBJQJO010000023.1, on the reverse strand, counting down.
ATCCCAGAAAATGAACGAGTCATAAAAATTGTTGCCGGTGTGGGCGGTGACAAACTCAAAGTAACAATGGATGGGGTTTATAACGGGGACAAATTTTTTGAAGCTAATGCACGTCGTATTTCAAAGAAATACAGTATTCCGTCCATTTTGATTGAAAAAGAATTGATAATTCCTGAAGGCGAAGTTTTCCTAATTGGGCAAACCGATCACTCATGGGATTCCCGTTTTTGGGGAACAGTAAAGCTGAATTCAGTAATTGGGAAAACATATGCGATCTTTTAATGTAAATAAAAAATATTTACCAATACTTCCTGGACTTGCGTTATGTGCAGTTTTAAGTAATACAAATGCAAGCACTGAGTATCAACATGATGCTGACCTAATCGCTCAGCAAGCAAAAGGGCTTGGCGCTCAGGCTAAAGGTGCACAGCAGCCAGATGGGGCTCTTAGCCTTGATGCTACGCTAAATTCACCAGATGTGCAGAAGTACATTGCGCAAGCTGAAGCACTCAAAAAAAACCAGGACCTGAGCAGGCAAACAAACCGTGGTTACGTGCCCGGTATGAATGCGGATAGTGTTCAAGCAGTTATAGACCATACCCAGGCTATAAGGGCCCAAAGTAATAACTCTGATGCTGTCAACGATATAATTAGAAGACGTGATGAAATTCAGGAAAACGCCAGCCTTAATGAAGCGGCTCTGAAAGCTGTGGAAAATAAGCCGGAAGTCATGCGAGGACAATCTAAAAATATCGAAAAATTGTTTGGTTCCTCGGGCATCACAGCTGCTGACTTCGAAAGAAAAATGGATAGCACACGTGAAGAAGCACTATCAACTGAAAATGGTATAACGATCTTTGCTTCATTTAGCTTACCGGATTATGTACTGGAAGACCTTTTACGTACGGCCTCAGAGCATAAAGCTCGTGTAGTTTTCAATGGTCTAAAGAAAGGAACTACTCGGCTACCAGAGACACAGGCAGCAATAAACCAAATGATTGTCAAAGGAAAATTTGAATCTCCTTTGATTACAATTGATCCTGATAGCTTCAGTCAGTATCAAGTAACTCAAGTACCGACAATTATTTCTCGGGAGCAAGCTCGTTTTGCAAAAATGGTAGGGTCCTTCAACGTTGAGTTTTTTCAGCGAGAACTTGCTAAAAAACCCGATCAGGACATTTTTCCTGTTGCTGGTACGATTTATCCCGTTGAAGAAAAGAGCATCATTAAAGAACTGGAAGAACGCGCACAAAAATATGACTGGGAAGGTGCAAAAAAAAGGGCCGTTGCGGACACCTGGAAAAATCAATGGATGGTCGATCTCCCTCCTGCCCAGGAACACAAAGAATTTTTAATTGACCCTACAGTGAGGGTCACTCAGGACGTAAAAGATAAGCAGGGCCGTGTAATAGCTTCCGCCGGTGAGTTGATTAATCCACTTTCGAGATTTCCTCAAAACCTGACGATGATAATTTTCGATCCACTCAATCCGGGCCAGCTGGTATGGGCTGAGCAGCAGTATCGACAACGTCTGGGTAGTGGAAAAGTAATGCCAATGTTTACCCGTATCCAAAAAGATAATGGATGGGATCACCTAAATGATTTACGTGAAAAATTTAACGGTAAGGTGTTTAAAGTAAACGAACAGATTATCTCACGCTTTCAGATTAAAAATACACCTGCGCTTATAACTACTGACCAAGATAAATTCCGGATCACCCTGTTTAGCGAGGCAGAAGTCCGTGGAATCGGAGCCCCAAATCTTTCAGAGGAAAAATAATATGAAACTCGGATTTATTATAGGCGCTCTCTTTGCAACATGGCTGACGCTAAATTATCCGGACCAGATGAGAAGTTATTTTACCAAAGCCGTCGACTATATCGAAAGTGTTGCAACATTTATTACATCCAAGTGAGCATGATGGTGAAAAAATTCAAAAAGTTACTTTTAGAGTTCATTGTAGCAGTTATGCTTTCGCTTTCTATACCTGGTATGGCTATGGCAGCAGATGCTGGAGTCCCTGGGGCTATGTGTCAGTCAGCTGGAGTGTGGCAGGGCTTGATTAAGAATATCTGTTGGAGCTGCATTTTTCCCATGAGGATAATGGGCATAGGGGCTGCTCCAGAAGGCGCTGCACCTTCACGTCCGGGTTGCTACTGCACAGATCAGAACGGCGTACCGGAAATAGGTTGGCAATTGAGCTTCTTTCAGCCGGTGAAGATTGTAGAAGTTGTAAAGAGCCCCTGGTGCAGCCCCTTTCTTGAAGGCGCGATGCTTCAAAAATCGCAGTTTGATATTGGTAAAAGCAACACTAATCAGCCAATGACAGCAACTGAAGCCGGATTTTACGATGTTCATCTTTGGGAGTTCCCAATCATGACAATGCTCAAATTACTGATTATTGGCGAGTGCACTGCTGAACCCTATATAGATGCCAGCCTGACCTATATAAGCGAAGTGGACCCTATGTGGGAAAGTGATCTGCTTACACTCGTCCTGAATCCCGAGGCAGTAGTTTTTGCAAACCCAATTGCCTCAATGGTGTGCGCTGCTGACTGTGTAGCAGTAACAGCAGGAAAGGATAATCTCGCTGCATACTTTTGTGCCGGATGCGATGGCAACCTTTACCCATTAACCGGCCACATTTACGCAAATGATGACGCTGTAAGGACGAGTTCACTGATTACCCAGCGTCTTCTGACAAAACTACATCGCCAAGGCATGCTGATGCGAACGATGGGAGCAGACGCAATGTGTGAGAAAACGTGGGAATACTTTACACCACGTTCCCAGTATCGGCTTTCAATGCTTTTCCCTACTCCTGAGGCGAAGGGACCGGATTGCTGTCATCGTCTTGGTGATTCGGTACACGACTGGTCAACCCTTAAAGGTGGGCGCAAAAAAATAGGCAACGATAATTATGTCTATATGTTGTGGCGTTACAATGACTGTTGTGTTCGCTACGTTCCAGGCGTTTGATTTCTAAGGAGAAAATAAGTGAAACTTAGAAAAACAATCACCTCAGCGATTATTGCATCAATGGTTGCCAATACTATGAGTTGGGCTTTTTATGTCACACTCATAAACATGGTAATGACACCACGTGTTTACGCTGCTGACGCTATATTTGACCAGCTCGAAAATAATTTTAACCTTGCAAATCCTAACGCAAATCGCAATGCAACCACCAGTGCTCAGGACATTGTGGAGAAATACAAGAACGCGGATTCAGGCGAGAATGTCAGTGGGAAGATCACCGAGAAATACGTGGGTAAAGCCGAATCCGCTAATCTTAATCTCGGGAAGTATGGGGCAGGGAACTCTAATGAAAGTGTCATGAAAAATGCCGCATCCGATGGAAAGTCTATTGGTAGCGCCGTACAACTGCCGAGTATGTCTGGAGGGACAATCAATTCAAACTACACCAAGGAAGGGGCAAAGCTGCTCTCTCGTGATGCTAATGGCAACATTGGTATAAGCAGTAATCCCAATACTACTCCTGGAACCAAAACAAATACGGGAGAGATTTTCAGCTCAGAGCAAAAGCACAGCGATATAAAGTTCAACGCCGCAGATCGTTATGGGGATGAGGATGGCTTTGTTAACGATATAAAGAATCGGAAAAGCCAGTTATTTGATGCTCAAAGTTATGATGGCGTTGCCTACCGCACCCTCGTAAATGCTAACAAGGACAACCCGGCATCGTCTGTAAAGCCTAACGATCCCATGTTTACTGCGGGGAGAAATGAGATAACCAATGCTGTTGCTGGTACTGGAAACTGGCTTCAGAACTGTAATGTTGAGACCTCCAAAAAAACAGTAACCACACACTATCCTGATTACAAAGAGTTCTACTGTAACTCGCCTAAGCAAGATAACTTCAGCAGCTGCACGATAACTCGTGACTTCTCTGTTCCTGTATACATTTCAGGCGGAAACGGAGACATGTCGATGTGCGGCGATAATTGTGTGCGTATATGGTTTGGTCGCCGTGATGACAACTACTGGAGTGACGGGGTATTTGATAACGAACTGACATTAAAATTCCATCCGGATGCAAAATTGGCCTCAGCAAAGATTGTTAACGCGGAGTGGGATGACCACATGCGGGTAACACTTGATGGCACGCAGATTTTTGCTCACATAGATGGTGCATATCGAGAAAGTGACTATCCGGCTCCAAAGGGATCTTGGGAGTTAAAAAAATCGTGGAAACTCGACAAAGTATACGATGTAACTGAAAAGGTCAGAAAATCAGTTTATGAAGAACCTGATCGTGAAGTGACAATGGCATCCAGAGTCTGGGTTGGTGGGGGAGGTGAAGGGTACTTTGAGGTTGAGCTGACGTTTGAAAATATGAAGCTCGAAGATAAGCACGTCCAGGAACCAGCTGGTTGTTACGATGCTGTACAAACACCAAATACATTCTGCCGTTTCGATCGGTTTAAAGATATGGATGTTGGCACGAAGCGGCTTCCGGAAAGCGTGCTTTCTATGGCAAAGCCGCTGTATGAAGGCGATAAAGGCTTTCTTACCTGGAAGACTAACCTTGAAGGCTATTTTTGTGATCCATTGGCTAAAGACAAGATTTGCTCTTATGACGCCAGTGGGAAAATTATGAAAGACGCTAATGGAAAGGACCTCTGTTACAACTACGAAGAAATTAAGAGTATGCCTGATGCATGTAGTTCTTATAAAAATGATGCAGCATGTGTACTCGATAAACAAACATGTGCAGAGGGTTGGTTCGATGAGGGCACTAACAGCTGCTACATGTATGAACAGAAATACACCTGTGACAGAGGTAAGGATGTAGTTCGTGAGGTTGAATCTTCTACAAATGCCTGTGTTGGCATGATCCCATGTTCTGGAGGAACATGCGAAACTGGGCCAAAGGAAGAGAACAACGATTTTGGAAAAGTTGCGGCTTATTCAAACATGGTTCAGTACATGCAGGGCGAAGCCAAATGCGAAGACCCTAACGATGCCAATTCCTGTTCTGTCTTTGAAGGAAAACCTGAATGGTGTGGTCGTTCAGTAGGCTTTGTAAATGGCCTGGCAAAGACGGACTGCTGCGAAGCACCGCAGGGAACCGCAGGAGCACTTGAAGGTATCATGCTTGCCGGATCTATGATCAGAAACACTAACTGGACCAGAGTTAATGCTCAGCTAATAAAATGGACCGGCGGTGATACAGGTACATGGGCTTCTATGTCCAATGCGGTCGGTGAGTGGACTGCATCAGCTGGTAAAACAGTAGGGCAAATGTGGAACAATGTCACGAGCTCCTTAACGAGCGTATATGAAAACGTCGCTGGTAATCTAAGCAGGGCAGTTGGGTCTTCCGCAACTTCTGGAGGGGCAGGAGGTGCTGGCCAGTTGGCACAGGAAACAATGTCCAGCTTCGGTATAGGTCAGCTTAAGCAGATGGCAATGAAGAAAGCCTACGAATTGCTACCAGATACAGTTCGAGACTTTGTCTTTAAGAACGTTGCTACTACCGGAGGAGAGGTTGTCTTCTCGGCTGCGGTTCAAAACTTTATGCTTGCATTAAACGTGATCGGTTGGATTTATACAGCCTATCAGGTCACTAAAATGCTTTTAGAAATGTTGGTAGCATGCGACCAGAAAGAGATGGAAGCTTCTATTCATAAGAATCAAAAATCCTGTTTTACATTAGATACGGAACGATGCGTCAAATATCTGAATGTTGGTTTCACAAAGAAATGCGTTAAAAAAGCAACAGACATGTGCTGTTATAATTCCATGTTGTCACGCGTTATTATGCAACAAGCTTATCCGCAATTAGGAATAGACCCTGTCGCCTCTAATTGCGTGGGGCTATCAATAAAGCAAATACAGCAACTGGATTTCGATAAAATTGATCTGACGGAGTGGATTAATGATGCAGTTCAGGTAGGAGAAGTTCCTGATCAATATTCAAAATTCTCCGAAGAATCAATTGTGGAAAACTTACCATTCCAGAATGAGAACTATCAACTTCCATCAGAACGTACCAAGGAAGCAATGGGCGGTGAAGAAAATATGATAAAGGCCAGACAAGAAAATGCTCAGGCTATAAAAGAGGAAAATGTAGATTGTAGCTATTTACCTCGACCGGCCATATGTGAGGTAGGTTCAACTACGCTGGATCCGGTTACGGGCAAGCAGTTGCCGAAATATTGAAGAAGGGGCCGTTAGGCCCCTTTTTTAATTACTTGGCTTTCAATGTTTTTTCTGGGAAGCCTTTTTTACCGTATTCACCGGTAAAGAGGTAATAATCTTTTCCGTTGATGGAGGCTGCAACACCCCCTGGAGTTGTTGTATTTGGGCTATCAGAACGGAAAATGATACCCGAAAAATCAGCGCTTGTTTCGTTTCCTTTAAATGGGATGAACACATAACGAATTACAGCGTAATCACCAGCGGGAAGGTTTAGCTGAGGAATTTCGGTTCCTGTTGCGGGGCGAATCGCCTGAAAGCTGTACATTGAATCTGTAGGGAAAACATCAGCATCAGGCTTAGAGGGCAGATCACAGGTACTCCATTTATTGACGACTGCCATATCAATTTTACATGTGGCCAGAGCTGCTTTCTGTTTTTCAGGGTTGTATCCAAATGAGGCCTGAGTTGCTTTTGTATGCTCAAAAACATACTTAGCTCCTTCACGTACCAAACTTTCATCATTGTAAGGCAATTTTTTTGGATTGGGGACGAACACTAGGTATTGATTGACCTGGATGTATTCGGCGTCAGAAGAACTGTACAAAGAGCCGAGGCTCATGATCCCAAAACCTTTTAGACCGCCTGTTACGTAGCCCATCGAACTATTGATGAGATACTTAGAAAGAAAGTTGTCGGCATCCCCTCCAGGAGTAACCTCTTGCTCCTTAAAATTAACGTCGAAACCAGCAAACGAATAGGCATTCTTGGCGACAGAATCATTTGCTTTAGCATGCCAGTACTGGCCGTGACTGTACGCATTCAGAGCGGTGCCTGGCGTAGTGCCGGTGTCACCGGCACAACCCGATAGGGAAAAACCAATGACGACAGAAGAGACCAGAGATACTAAACGTAAAAGTTTCATTTAAAGCCCTTTTTGTAATGTCTTTTGGAGATGGAACCATTATTCCATAGTCACGCGTTTCACAAACAACCTGATTGCATAAAAAAGGAAAAAAAGTGATTTCCAGTAGAACCAGCAGTACACAAGAAAAGCGCTTTTATAAAAATGTATAATTATTAAAACGAAGTAATGAGGTTGAAATGGGTAAGCCAACAGAAGAGCAAAGACCTGTTATCGAGAATGCTAGCGCAAACAATATGGTGATAGCAGCGCCTGGATCAGGCAAATCATTCACCATGATAGAAGCGGTTATATCGATTCTCAAAAAGTATCCATATGCAAGAATCGGGATGGTGACCTTTACTCGCGCTGCAACAAACGCACTTGCAGCAAAGTTACAAAAGCGATTGAGCAAGAAGGATCTTGACCGGGTGCTGGTGGATACTTTTCACGGACTCGTTAAGAAGCAACTGGACATGATTCGCTGGCCGGGAAAGATGTTGATAGGGCCAGCACAGAGATCTGTCATTCACCGGGCTTTGAAAGAATCCGGTGTAACGATGAAGTTTGCTGAAGCTGAATTCGTTATTGATGCTATCGGCAGAGAAATGGATACGGATGTGATTTCAGTTCGGCATAACAGACAACAGATCCATTTATTTAATACCTATCAGGCGTTATGCCAGAAAGACCATGTGGCGGACCTCAATGCTCTTTCAAAATTTGTTGTCGGTCAAATGCATTCGGGAAAAATGCGCACGTTAGATTTGACACATTTGATAGTAGACGAAGTTCAGGATACTGACTCTATACAATTCTCATGGATAGCATTGCATACAAGAGCTGGAGTCTATACGAGTATAGTTGGAGACGATGATCAGGCCATCTACTCCTTCAGATCCTCAGGAGGAGTCAAAATATTTCAACAGTTTGAAAAACACTTCAGACCTAACATATTTTACTTAAACACATGCTTTAGGTGTGAACCTGAAATTTTAGAGGTGGCCGGAGCACTGATAGGAAAGAATGTTTACCGTTATGCCAAAGAGTTACGCTCGGCAAAAAAGGGAGGAGGAAAGGTCACTTTTCGTTCATATGTAGATATGGAGGAACAGATACAGGGTATTTTAAGCCTTATAAATCAGGATCCACATGGATGGGCAATTCTAAGCCGCAATAATGCTCACTTGGATGAGCTAGAAAGTTTGATCGAACAGCCAGTAATTCGTTACGGAGGTAAATCATTCTGGGATGAAAAAGAAACAAGCGATGTGTTAAGCCTTATGGCCTTTTTCCGACAATCAAATGATCCTCGCTTAATGAAGAGAGTATTGGCATTGTTTGGAGAACAGGAATCAGTTTTGGATGATGTGGCATTGAGTATGAGAGGAAGAAAAGTTACTTTTGGCGACCTTGCCATCCCGGAGGACAGTTCTCTCGAAACAAAAACATTACATTCAAACTTCGTGCGCTTTACCCAGGAAAGTACTGATAAAGTTGAGATAGCAAAACGTTTCGCCAACCTTACGAAATGGATGGAATCGTCGTCAATCAAGATGAGGAGTAATAAAGGTACAGCAACCTTAACAAAAATTGCTTTAGACACTTGTAAACAGTGGGCAGAAAAGACTGGTTGGATGAATATGATCAATCGTGCTGCTGCAATGTCATTAGGCCCTAGGAAGAAGGACGAGGAATACAGCCCAGAGAAAGTAGTCCTATCAACCTTGCATGGTTCAAAGGGTCTTGAGTGGAATAAAGTAATAATAATGAGTTGTAATGCGGATCAGATACCAAGTAAAAGATCAGTTGGGGAGGAGGCAATAGAAGAAGAAAGACGTTTGCTTTATGTTGGATTTACGCGTGCAGAAAAGCAACTTTTTGTAATGTGGTATGGTGACCCTTCTTTCTTTTTAAGAGAATGCAGTGAAGAAAAGATAAAAGAAGCAGCTAATATTCGAATTTCTCCAGTTTATACAGAATAATTCGATATGGGCATTTACTTATGCTTAAAGCTATAGTATAAAAACAATGAGCTTAAATATCAGCTCCCAAATTTGAGTAACTTTGCTTAAAGTTACTTTCGCGTTAAGCGTTGATTTAGCCGTGAAAAGCGGCCAGCTTAAACAAGCTGTAAGACACCACCGGCAAAATGTCACCTTTGTCGCTGGTGCACTTCCCATGCCTGAAAAAGGCAATCTGAATTTACCAAACCGTAACTAATTTAGCTCCTCCTGGAGCTATTTTTGTTGCGTACTTCTAATGCCAGATAGTATAAATCAGGCGGTTCATAGCTTACGGGAGATGAATGACAGGCTTTGCCTTCGTGTTGAAACAAAAAATTGTTTCTTCCTTCTTACTATATATAGGTGACCCCAAATGTCTAAAAATAAAGCTCGCAGTAAAGCCCTTCATCAAACCTTTAGTGAAATTATTCCAGAGATGGATAAGGCGCTAAACAAACAGCTCTTAGAAGTTCTGATGAAATATACAGAACGTGATAATGAACTGATTGTTATTTTGAATGAGGACGGCCCAAATATCATTGAACTTAAGTCTCTTAAGCCTGTGTCTTTGTTGGCCGAAAAGCTTTCTGCTTATTCAAGCTATTATCATGTGGATGTTGTGGAGCTCGTGGTCAAGAAAATTGATTTCGAAGGAGCTTATAAGCTTCTTAAAGCTTCCCCAGATGTACCACTTTTTAAAAGCTTAACTGAACTGGATAAATATCTTGTTGAGGAGTTTGAAAAATACGGATTAAATTCATTTCTTGACGTGGATAATCTGGATTACTCACTTGAAAAAGCCAGTGAACTCAAAAATGAGCAGTTAATAAATTGGGTTTCGGACATCATTTGCAAACGTGAAAAATTAACTTTACGTAAGCGTTTTGATGTCGCAGTAAAGGCCCACTACGAAAATGTAGAAAAAATGTATGATACCATTCGTCCGTTAATGAAAAAACTGGGTTTCCCAGAAGATCTCATGACGCACACCTTTAGTGAGTTAAGCGTTTTTGAAACTAAAGGATGGGACCATGCAATAAAATCGAAAATTGAGACTCTCGCTAAGCGTGAAACTCAATATTTAGATGATGCGGCTAAAGCAGAGAATCGACGTCTTGTAACAGAGAAGTTGGAGAACTCTTTAGCGATTGCACCAACTAAACCAACAAGAAATTGGTTACATATTGCCGGAATTGCCTGTTTGGTAGTCTGCACGTTCATGTATGTAACTAATAAATTTATTTAATCCTGTTAAGGGGGAACCCTAACGGGGCTTCTCTTTGAACAAATCGAGGAGCGGAAAATGTCATATCTTGAATATATCAATGAAGTAAAAGTGTCCGGGATAGTTATCAGTGCTGTGGAGAAAAAAATGACTGACCAGAGTATAGGTTTGTTAATAAAGCTCAAAAATAGGATGAAGACAGAAGTTGATGGTGAAATCACTGAGAGAGAATTTTCAGTTCAAATCAAGGTGTCGCCTGAAATGTATTCAACCTGTTTCACTGGTATAAATCAGGGTGATGAGTTGATGGTCTCCGGTTATATTGTTGTCGATACTATTATGATTGAAGGGAGAGAACATCCTCTTGACTACATGAGAGTGGTAGCAACAAGTAAGTTGGCTCACATACCTAAACCTCTAAAAGGTTTTGGACAAAGTAGCTTTAATCAGATCTGACATTAAACCCACCCTAAAGGGGAGAAATCCCTTCATGGGATTTCTCCTTTTGGAGTCCCCATGAAACAAAAATTTAGGGCTACTGCAATAAGTAGTAATCAACTTAGTTTTTTTTCTATACTCGATATAGATGAAGATGAAATAACGCAAATAGTTGATTCACCCAAAGAGCATTTAAATGATGCTTACACGTCCGGATTAAACTTTAAATCAGAAGAAAGTAACATTTCTGAGATAAATTATGATTCTGAAAGGCGTGAAAATCACCTTTATGAAAAATCCAAATTACTTAAAAATCAGATTTTGCATACAATTAATTTTGCAGCAGAAACAGATTATCTATATACGGTTGAAGAATATAACCCAGATTTGGGTGGTCTGGTAATAGAATGGACCCCTGAGGATGTGTATGTTGTTTTTCTATCCGCTATGGAAGAGTCTTTGGAAATCATTAAAGAACTAGTGTTGAGGAGAAAGTTATTCTTCAAAGATGACAATGGTAATATCACAGTGAATCCACTTTTAGAAGCTGAAACACGGTGGTATATGTCAAAATCATTTGAATACACTTGTTTATGTCATGGACTTGATGCATGTGAATTTAGAGCGGAATTAAAATCATGGCTCTATTATCATTCGCATCGTTCGATTAGTGAAAACACGAAATTAGCTGAATGCAGGAATGATGATGAAATCATTTTGCATGATTGCAATGACGATATGGGCTGGGACATCTTCTTTGATCAGGATTATTTAATGTCAGAAAAAAAACTGGCTGTTAAATGGACTGACAGGGAAATTATGGATGTTTACATAAAAGCTTTTAAATCCACATTAGAGTTGTTTGACGAGCTTGTTTCATGTGATCTGTTAACTAAACGAAACGCTTTTGGCAAGTTAGAAATCAATCCAATATTCGAAAATCATTTTGAATGGATCATGTCTGAAGCTTTTGAAATAGTGGGAAATCATCTTGGTTATAATGTGCCTCAAATCAGGAAACTGATGGCAACTATTTGCCAAATGAATCTCAAATAAAATGCCACTGGCAAACATCTGCCAGAGGGCGGTGTTTGCATTTTACCGGAGTTAAAAATGTCTAATGCCGCTATGAAGTTAAATGAAACATCTTCTGATGCTTATGAAAAATTAGAAGCTCTTCTTTCCCCGGATGTTATAAAGTTAAAACATTATGTGGATAAAGGTGAGTATCTTTTAGTTCTAGCAAAGGACCTTTTTGGTATTCCAGAAATGGATCCAAAGATGGCTGTGCCTGTTTTCAAAACTAAAACCTCGTATCGAGCTCCGCTGAACAAAGACTACATACCAAATCCCCGAATACTTGAACAAGTGGTTAAACTGCTTATCAGTCCGGATATAGATTTAAGTGTGTGTCTTAAAGGTGAGTCCGGTTCTGGCAAGACTGAAATGGTAATGTACATTAGCCACATGATGAATTGGCCGCTGACAATTAAGCAGATCAACAGCAATATTCGAGTTGATGAGCTTGAAGGTGAGCGCAGTCTTAATGGTGGTAATACAGGTTTTGTACACAGCGATTTGGTAACGGGATTTCGTAATGGTCACCTCATTCTTCTGGATGAAGTGGACAAAATCGATCCTGATACGGCAGCAAAACTTCACATGCCCATTGAACGTAAGCCCTGGTCACTCAGTGCTAATGGTGGTGAGGTTATAACTGCTAATGGCTACACGCGATTTATTGGTACTGCAAACACAAACATGAGTGGAGGCGCTCGCCGGTTCGTTTCTTCTCAACGTCAAGATGCAGCTTTTATAAAGCGGTTCTTGATAGTTGAAATGGAGAAGCCCGACAAAGTTGCTTTAACCAATGTGCTTACTAAACGATATAGCTCTTTGCCTTTTCAGGTCATTGAGAAGTTCGTAAGAGTAGCGATTGCAGTAAATGACTCTGGTACAGAAGACAGTGTGATGGATATTCGTCAATTAGTAGCTTGGGTTGGCACGTCGATGACGTTAAAAACCTTTAGTCTTCTTGACACTTTCAAAATAGCTTTTGCTTCTGCTTTACCTTTACATGTGGTCGATCTTGTTCTTCAAGCTATAGATCTTTCTCTTGGCGAAGACAAGGATAAATCGCTGGAGTATTTCACAGCAAAAAAGTCGAGTTAGATGGGATTTGTTATGAAACCTCTGATATTTGTATCTCAGAGTTATCCCATCTTGAATTTAGTGCGTTTTTAAGTACGGATGGTGCTGCTACCATTGCTATAGCAAAAAACGGAACTAATTTTACTGGACTTATGCAACTGAATAACGACTATTCTTTATTGTTTTATCATGATGGTAAAATAAATATGGAAGGTCTGATTAAACAAATGGAATTAAAAGGTTATATGTATCAGGGAGCAATGGGCAATGATGATGTTGTTGCTGAGTTTCCCGGTATTCTTTTAATTTCACCAGAGAAGCTTTAATATCAACCCTATCGGGAAATCTTTCCCGTTGGGGAGGGTTTCCCCTTTTTTTTGGAGAAACCCATGACTTTAAATACTTCAATGCTTAACAAAGTATCTGCAAAACAAATCTCTGAGAATTTTGCAAAATCATATCCAGATTTACTGGAAGGTGCAGTTATAACAAAAATTGAAATAAGTGGCTGTCAAGGATCGCGTCGAACCGATAAAATCGATTTGTCTTATGATGGAGATGATATTACGGATCAAAAAAGCGTATCTAAAAGCGAAGTACGCTGGATTGACATAAAAGCCCTTAGCTTCAAAAGTACGATTACCAGCAGAATATCAACTCTTTGCTCACGCTTGTGCATCCGCTATAGCAATATGTGGATTTTACCAGTATCCAGTATGGAAGAGTTTCTGGAAGGGGCCCAAGAGATTGAACGAGAGTTTCAGGCAGGTATTCAAAACGTTGTAGACAATTATGAGATGCATATTGAGGCTGAAAAAAATAGAAGCCCAAGAATGTCTTCTTTGATTGATCAGTTGAAATTAACTAAAGATGATTTCATAAAATCCTTTAGATTTAATATTGCTCACTTTATTCCTTTTACGCCTATTAGCGTTGAAGGTGATGAAACCCAGGACTACTATCAGGAACAATTGATAACAGATCTGGCAGAAGAAGCAATGAAGGTTTATGAAAAAATTAGCAAAAATAACAATTTGCGCTCAAGTACTATTGACCGACTGAAGCAAATGCAAAATAAGATCATTAGCTTCATGTTTATACATAAAGAGGCGGCAGTACTTGCAGAAGCTATAAAACACATAATGAATAATTTACCTAAAGGTGCCATTTCTGAACCTCGCGACGTTGCGGTGTTACAGCAGTGGTTTTATTTCATGAGTGATGCTTCAATGTTAAAGCGTATTATTTCAGGAGAGCAAAAGGTTACTGACTGGTTGGAATCTATTACCAGATCATTTAATCAAAGCTCACAAACAGAACCGAACGCGCTACAGAACACAGGTATTGAAGCTATTTTAGATTCAACAAATGTGTTCCAGGTTGAACCTGTCGTAGAGAACGATATAAATAACAGCACGTTTTCAAACACTGATCCTGTAGCTGAACCTGAGAAATCAGTTTCGCAACAGGAAGACAATGTTGAAAATGGTTTTGATATCGAGCTCAAAGGCTGGTAACTGTTTGCTTTATTAAAAACCCCAGATGGGTACTTCACCATCTGGGTGAGTACCCCTTTTTTATAAAGAGGTATTCTATGAAATTAGATCTTAAATCATCACCGCGCCATATTAAGCGTTTACAGAATATAGCAAAAGTCATTAGCGGCTTAGGCGATGTAAGAGTTGTAATAGACGACAATACCAAAGGACCGTATTTTGATCCTGTAAATAAAGTTTGTGTTTTACCAAACGGCGATTATAGCGATGATGACTTTGTCAGTCTGATTGAAGGTTTTACCTGTCATGAAGCTGGTCATGGTCGCTATACCGACAGCGAGGTTTACAGTGACGCCTTTAATAGTGTTCTCAAGTCATCTGAAGGGTTTACACGCTTCGATGACGGAATGAATGCAGAGTTTGAGAGCCTCGCTGAGAAACGTAAAGCTTATAGCAGGGCAAAACGTCTTACCGGGCTTATAAATCTGTTCGATGATGTACAGATGGAAGAGAAGGTTGGTAACGATTATCCGGATGCAAAGCGGCGGCTTGCAGCCACTTACGCACTGATGGTTAAAGCCGGAAGGATGACTCCTGATATATCTTCTCGTCCGGAAAATCCTGTCCTATTTATTGAGTGGTATCTGCTTAACTCATTGCGAGTAAAAGTCCTTCAGCAGGCAGGTCACAAAGAAACACTCGATCCGTTTTTTGACTATGCCCAAAAGATACTTTCTCCAGTAATTTCTGATGTTGAGGAAATTTTTCATGATGCTCTTGGTTGTGAAAATACTCAGGGCTGTGAATCCCTTGCTCGTAAGACCCTGGCTCTTTTAGAGAGACTGCGGGATGAGGCAAGGGAACAACAGCAGCAGACAGAGCAGGAGGAGCAGGAGGCATATGATGAATCCGAGACCGATACCGATACCGATACCGAATCAGAAGATAAATCGCTTGAGTCGACTGATAGTCGTGAGGATGATTCTGAGGACGATAGTGAAGGTCAGGCAGATACTTCCGATAACTCTGATCTTGCTCAAGAGGGATGTTCTGAGCCTTCAGAACTTGCTGAAGATAACGAGGGAAATAATGAACCCACCGGTGGCAATCCCACAGGTGATAACATTATTGAAGACGATACTGATGCGATTAACCCTTCCGAGAGTGAATCAGATGAAGCCAGTTCGACTAACGTTGAAGATGAAAGTAACTTTTCATCGGCTCAATGGGAGATACTGGCAGATTTGTTGGATGCCTTTCTTGGCAGTGATGAGGATAGCGAAGATTATCACGATGCTTTGGCTAAAGAGATTGAAGGTATTGCATCAAAAGTATCCGATGACGTGAAAGCCGAATTCGGTGCTTCTGAATGGGATATCCCTGATCTCCTTATCGATTTGAATGTTTACAATGAGGCTTTGTCTCTGAGTCATTCAATCGGTAGCGACTTGTCTGTTTTACAGCAGGTTAAAATGCGTGGCCGAAACAAAACTCATGAGCGTGGAATTACCTTCGATGGAAATCGATTAATTCTGTCACCAATGGGAGTTCGTGATGTCTTCAGAGCTCAAAGCGAATCTAAAAATAGAGGGCATGTTGGCCTCGTATTAGTTCGTGATATTTCAGCGTCAATGGCTAATGATGAAAGATATATTCATGCCATTAAGTCAGATCTTGCTTTATCGATGGCCGCTGAAAGTTTGTCAAAAATGCATGTCTCCAATATAGTCTTTCCCTTCAAGGAAAGTGAATTTGAGATTATCAAAACGTTTGATCAAAGCGTTGAGGAATCTCTATCGAAATTCACTCTTGGATGTAAGGGTTATTATACCCCTACGGGATCGGCTTTAATGGCAGCTGTTGATCTGTTACTTGACAGCCAATTCGATAGGAAAATAATTTTTCTTATAACTGATGGTTATCCGAATAAATCGGAATTTACTATCGGCGAAGTTATGGAAAAGGCTAAATGTAATGGAATAGAAATCGTTGGTGTTGGTATTAAGACTGATGAAATAATTGGTTTTGAAACGGACACTTTCGTAACAGTTGATGATACTTCTTTATTGTCTATTGAAGTCAGTAAGCTAGTTCATCAAATACTTTCTTAATAAACTCTACCCAATCGGGGCAAAAGGCCCCGGTGGGTCTTTTTGCTCCATGAAGGAATAAGGAGCAAAATATGACTCAGATAAAAACTTACCGTGTAGAACATGAAAAAGTCGGTGCGATGCATAAAGTCCGTATTTTCGGACGTGTTGGTGAAGTTATAAGCAATGATAGCCCTCAGGAAAGAATCTTCCGCGAAGTCACTATAGCGGAGGGTAATAGCCAGCAGGCTGCGTTACTTGTAGATAACTACATACAGTGTCTTGAGAATAATGGCTTCACGACTGAAGCATAAATGTTGAGGGCCCCCGGGCCCTCTTTCTTAAATTCTGCGTTGTGGGTTTCTCCCTGTCTTCTGCACCGCAGAAGGCATTGAGAAACTCACAATGCCAGATAAGAGAGATCATCATGACTTATGCATCCCCGGCTCTTCGTCGTAATCCACAGGAAGTATCTGAACACTTTATTAAACTCGTTCATGCTCGAATTGCTGAAGTGTCTGGCTGGAAGTATATATTCGAAAGAATACCTGCTTTCAAAGACGCTTGTGCAAAAGCCCCGAGCCAGGTTCCTTGCCCGTTTACTGGCGCAGGGAAATCGAAGTTTCGTTTCCGACAAAAAGACCTTTATACCGGATGTGCGATCCATAATGACTTTCCGGTAAATGAGTTTTGCGACGGAATTGATGTTCTGGCGAAATATTATGAATTAAGTAAAACGCAGACTTGCAAAAAGATTCTCTCAGATTTTTTCGGGATGGATCTGCATGCTCCGTTAACTGACGCCGACATTGAAAATGAACGACGCTATAAATCAGCAGTTCGTGCCACAGAAACTCTTGACCGAGAGGAAGTGGCAAAGCGAATGCGAAAACTTGATGTGATGTATCACTATACCGGTGAAATCAAGCCTAATACTCCTGTTGCTTTGTACCTCCGTAATCGTGGGATCTCCCGCTTACTGAGTCACTTACCAAAGGATTTAGGCTTTAATAACCGGATCTACTATTGGGATAAAGATAAGCAGAAATCGATTATCTATCCGGGAATGATTGCGATCTATCGTGACACCCGAGGTCGGCCTCTGACTATTCATAGAACATACGTAGACAAAAATGGTGATAAGGCACCTGTAGAAAATCCAAAGCTGATGATGAAGCCTCCTGCCGATATGACAGGTGGCTCAATTCAGTTGTTTGACCCTCACTATGATTCAGGTAGTTCGACCTGGACACTGGGAGTGGCTGAAGGGATCGAGAACGCGCTTTCTGTTGTAGAAGCGACTTCAACACCATGCTGGGCAGCCAGCTCCGCATGGTGCCTTGAAAACGTTACTGTTCCTGATTTTTTACTGCCTCCGCCGGATGTAAAATCTATAAACTTTTATATCTGGGCGGATAAGGATATTGCTAACTCACAAGGCACTCGTGCCGGTATTGAAGCTGCTCAGCGACTTCAAAGCCGCATGGTTGAGTTTTTGGCTAAACGATATCCCGCATCAAAGCTGACAATTGAAGTCTTCGAACCAGCACAAGATATTCCTGATGGGAAAAAGGGTATCGACTGGAACGATGTTCTCCAGTTAACAGGGCAGGATGGATTCCCGATTCACTGGGCTCCTGAATGTCTTAATCAGCTGTAACAACGATAACTCCCCCGCTTTTTGCGGGGGGGGTTATCTTATCAATATTATATTTTAAAATTGTATTGATAAGATAACCGCTTTCCTTCGTGATAATTACCTGCCTTTAAGGTCTTTTCACGGCTGAGATGCTTGCTCAGTTAAATAAATGTGCGGTACTACTGGCTATGGTCGGTTGTATGACATGGTTATTCCATAAACTATTAAAACCCATAACGGGAGTATTACCGTTATGGTGATGCTCGTCGTTTTACATCGGAGAGCATTTTAATGAATTTTCAAATTAACGAAGTTTTTAATAAATTTGCTGCTGTTATAAAATCGCGCATCGTCAATGAACCATCGTCATGCTATTTGCTGCATGATAATGAGATAGATATAACGATTTTGAAACATAGCATATTAGAAAATGACAGAAACCTGTTGTACGTAGTTCGTCCTTCAGGAACGTGTTTGTTGCGTTGTGACAAATATTTCTATCCGAAATATTATCTTCGTTGCCGTGGAGATTATAAGTCATTCATATATGTCCATCTTGATCTACATAGTGGTGAAGCTAAAGAAATCACATGGGAGCAAGCAGACGATATGCTGTCTAGTCCAGGAAAACCCCCATTAAAAGGGAATCTTGGACGATTTGAGTATATAAAAGTTGTGGTTGAGGACCTTCGTATTCGAGGTTACGCTGATTATCTTCCTGCGTATAATCTTGATGACCTTCGCCGTTTTGCCTTACAGGACGACCGCCCATCCCTTGTCAGATACATTGACAATGTCATGGCAACGGTCTGATTGATTGCTAATTGATTTACATATTTTCCCTGATGGCCAACCTGCATCAGGGAGGCCTCAATAACGAATGGAGGCTGTATGAAGTTAGCTACGGACCTGGTAAAAGCTATTTTGATTAGAAATGGCGTTGAACCAGTAAATATAAGCGAATCATCTAAGTTATCTTTGAAACAACCACTGACAGAACTTAAATTCAGTTTATATTTGCGAACTGAGCATTTATCTCACTTCCTACCCGGTTATGTTTATTCTATAAAAGAATGTCCACTGTCATATGACATCGGGATCGAAATTCAGAAAATCTTCGAAAGTTTACATTTGTTAAACGAAGAATTTGAATCCCTCGGTTTTGTTTCTGTATGGATAGAAATGCATCAAAGCATTTTTGAACAAAGTCGGTTTAAGAAAAGTAACTTTACTTTTCGGGAGGAAGAGGTCGAGCTTGCTAAAGGGCTTGTTTGTTCTCACAATTCACAAATAAGTAATGCGGCTTATTTCTGGCTTCAGCACTTTGAGGAGTTTATGATTTATGTTCGTAATAAGCTTATCGACCTCTTTCGAGAGGCCTATGACCTGATCCTTGGAATGCAGCAAGTATTTTTCATTCGGGAAAAGGAAGAGCTGTTGAAAACTATAAGTTATGGCGATGAGCTGTATGAGGTGAAATTCATGGCGGCTGAGCTTTACTCTATCGAACAGAACTTAAAGTGTTCTGAATCGATAAGTACAAAATCTCAAGCTTCGGCATATATTAACCGCATCCGTGAGTTTGTGCGTTCGGGGTGGAGGCAGGGCTATATAGTCTGCCATCATAAGCGAAGTAATCAAATTTCATCATTGTCATTACCGATGTACTTGAAAGATACGTCAGGCCGAAGTGCTCGAAAGCGAGTAAAACGTCTTATATCTTCTACAGTTTGTGGTAGAAATAAAGATTTAGGTCTTACAGATTTTTAATTAAATTATACCCATGTGGGGATCACACCCCATATGGGAGTGATCCCTTTTTTTATTGAGAGAGGATCACATGAAAATTATCGAAAAAATCATTAATGCCTTTTTGGTTGTTCAACATAAAAAAATACAGGTTAAAAACATTACATTTTTAGACAATGGGCAGGGCATGTTCTCTGGTATGTCTTTTGATGCTGATGTTTCACTGGAGTTTATGTATGAATCAGCAAAAGCATATAGTTCTTGTTTCTGTGATATTCCCTTTCCAGGTTTTGAAGATGCAAATCTGGAGGAAATTACGAAATTTCAATTAGATGCTTTGAAGCAAAGAAAGAATCATTCTTTCTTTGTTAACCATTTGAGGTTTCCTATAGTTTTAAGGGAAGGGTGCAAAATCGAAAGAGGAGAAGTCTATTCAATTTCGAATTGCACTTATAATAAAGAAAGATTGCAGTATCTTTTTTCTCAGGATATTTACGGTAAGTTGTATAATTCCTTAGAGAAAGAATTAAGCTCGTTTTTCTCATTTATCAATGTTGAGGTGCACGAGTTGTTAAAAGATGCTGTATGCTTTGCATTAAAAATCCTGAATAAGATATCTTTGGATACACCTGAAAGACTTATTAAAGCTTTTAATTATCGTGACTGGTATTGTAGTTACGATGTTGAGCTTTTTAGGAAAGGCTTACCTGGTCATATTCTGGAAGAGCTCATTGCTCCAGATATCTTACTTTCAGACCTTAACGGTTGTAGAAAAATACTTAGAAATGCAAAACGATTTCTAAATGGACATACACAAACCAATTGTGTTTATATTAAATATGAATGGTGGTTGGGGCCTGTTGATACCTCACACTCAGCTAAGTTGATGTCTGACAAAGAAATTAATAACCGAAGTGACTTGAAGAATTTTTCAAAGGTCTTTTTCAAAGAGTGTTTAAGTTCTGGTAAGTCGGAATATGAAAACCATCTTAGTGAAAAAGAACATGCGCTTCGCTATAATTATTAATTAAAATTATTTTCTCCCATAGGGATTTCTCCCTATGGGAGAAATCCCTCTATTAAGAGGGTATTGAAATGAATGCTATACAAAAGTTAGTTGAATCTATTCTTGTTAAAATGGGTTTTGTTGGCGCTGTAGTGGAAAATATATATTTGGATTCAAAACCATTTCGGCATATTCGATTTGTGGCTGATATTCCAGTAATATCTTTTCTACCTCATTTGGTGAAATATCTTAAGGGTGCAGACCATCTTTACAGTGGTAACGATGATTTGCATCCTCTTTTCATTTATTTTTCCGAAGCGGCTACATTAAAAGCAGGTCCTGTAAATCTCGCGAACTTTCGTTTTGAAGTTTCTATAGCTTCAACTCATTTACGACTGGTCTCAGAGCAGCCTGATTTGCTTTTCAAAGGATTTAACCGGGATAATCTAGAATACGTTTATTACCGCTCAGATTTGGCCTCTAAGGATCTTATACTAGGCCTTGTTGAACACGGTTCTCCTTTCATAAAACATCTACATGGACTTATACAAAAGCGAATTTTAAACGAGTTCTCTCTGATTTTTTCTGTTCTTGAAAAGATTTTAGAAAGCGCGAAGCCACAAATTCTTGCTTGCTTCCATAGTGTTGATTATGAAATGAACGTAAAAATAATAGCCGAAGCTATACCTGAAACTGTATCTAATCAGATAGTCACATCTGATTATATAGTTAATTCTATATCAGATGCGGACAAGTTTATAAATCATGTTCGTCGCTATTTAGCAGGCAGGGTAATGAAGAGGCGGATATACGCTGAATTAGATGTTTGTGAAGAAACATCAAGTATTTCACTAGTGAACTTAGGATGCTTTACGTCTCCTCTGCTCGTTACGGAATATCAAATGTTTAAGCCACACTCTTCAGGGTTATATCGAAAAGCTATAAACAACTCCTTAAAACAGTTCAAACCAGAAATGCATGTACCTTCTGAAGAACTCTTTTATAATTAATCTAACCCATCCGGGAACCTGCTTCCCGGTGGGAAGCACTTCCTTTTTAGTCATGAGGTAGTGTAAATGTTTAAAGAATCTGACCACGTGGAATTTGTTAGTGCCTTTCTTTATCAAAATTTAGGCCTTAATGTTTCCGCTGACGATATAACCGTTCAATTATCTGATACTTCGTTCGACAAAGTAACCTTTGATTACGATGTAGATATCGATAATTTAAATTGTATGTTGGATCTCTACATATCTGAGCTAATAAAGCACAACGCATCTTACTCCGATTCTATTCTTTTGAAACAAAAAATAATTTATTTTCTTGGAGTATTTAAGAATTTCGGATTTTTTACGTTTGATATTCGCGGATATAGTAATACTTTAAGCCCAGTTAAAGTTATTGATATTGTTTCAATGATTATTAATGACTGTGAAGAGTTATCTAAAGCTAATTCTTCTACTGATGCTATAAGAAATCTTTATCTCGATAAAATGAAGGTGGATGGGAAAGTGTTAGTTGCGAAATTTGCACTTAAACAGTTTTTTCATTCCGACTTTGGTGACTTTATCTCATTTGTCGAGAAAAGAATTACAGATTGTCTTAATGAAACTTTAAGGATTATCAAAGCTGTTGAACATGGCTTTGTACGTGTAGGGCAGCATAAGATTAATCGCCGTATTAATGATGACTTAAAGTTATGCATTGATTTCAATACTGATGATTATCCGGCAAATATGCCAGATATATATATTAAGTTTAACGATACATTTGATGGGAACGGGGCGTTATATTGTGACAATGATGCCCTCATATCCCTCTATACCGATGTTGCTTCAATTATCAATGTGCCGGTGATGATGGAAGTAAGATTGATCAATAAAAGAGGGCGTGTTGTCTGTGATTCTTCGCATTCAACTTACGTATCTCTCGAAAGTAATGACCGATACAGAGTAACTGATCGCACATTACTAATAACTGAAGCTTTTGACGATTTTCGTAACGCGTCTCAATGATCCTTTTGCTTCAGTCCAAAAAAGTAACTTTGGTTGGCTGAAGACACTTGTCTATGACAATGTAAAATCTGTCGCTGGCATCTTCTTTTAGCTTAACCAAATTTTTATCTAACCCAGTGGGGAAGTCGCTTCCCTTCTGGGGCACTTCCTCTCAAATTCGAGGTAGTGTATATGACACATTCATCTGATGATAAAAACTATGTCCGAGCAGTTCTGAGTTATCTTGGCATAGATTTTGATGAGGCGGATATAGTATTAAGTGTTTGCCATTGTCAAAGTGACGAGCTTTCTTTTACCTGTAATATCAAAGCTATTGAACTCAAGAATGTTGTTGATTTATATGTCGATAGTATCTCTGAGAATGAAATAGAAGCTTTAAACAGAGAATCTTTAAAATCGCGACTCTGTTACTTTCTTGAGGTGTTTGACGCAGTCTCTGGTCAGTACCTTGAAATTTCAGGAAAACACTTTGCAACTAGTCGTTTTGAATATGATGATGTTTGTAGTGAAGTTCTTAGCATGTCTAATGATGTTTCTCAGTCGAAAGGTTATGACCGGGATGAATATAACAGACTGATGCAGGTTGATGGTCAGGTTATGATTGCCCGTTTTGCTTTGCAACAGTTCTGGGATACTCATTTTATTGGACTAATAACATTTGTATCTGAGTCTATAACATCGAGCCTCTATAAAGCTTATGAAACTTTTAGTGATATTAGTTTGGCTTGCTATAAACTGAGTGAATATTCTTATTCACGCTCTATCAACAGTGAATTGACCCTTAATATTTCACTTAAAGAAAATGACTTCTGTGAGGACCTATCTGATTGCTATATGGAAGATGAGGCTTTACCTTCTGGTAGGGTAATTTCTCGACGCAACAATGACTCCATAATAAGTATTTATGAGAGCTATGCTGCGGCTTCTTATATTCCGATGATTGCATCTTTGGAAGTCGTTGATGAATACGGCGAAGTGGTTACTGACCTCTGCCATACCGTTTATGTTTCAGAGTTAACCGGTGGGCGGATTAAAATCCACGACCGTAATGACTTAGTATCTGAAGTTTTCGATAACCTAAGAAATTTAAATCTTGCAGTTGGAGATTCAGTTTCACAAGCTGCTTGATTCTTTCCCTGATTTTGATTTTTTCTCACATACTCTTATGGCACGGTTTCCGTGCCTTTTTTTTGCCTCGCTTACAAGCGTCTACTCCTCTTCTACCTATCCCACCTTACATCACCACTTAAAATCTATCTTTCTAATTCCATTATCCTTTTCGTAGCCTCTAATGCTCTGGTATGAACATACTCTTTAAACTCAAAAAAGTGCTATTAACGAAAAAAAATCCCTAAAGAGATTTGTATACTGTTCTCAACCAAGGAGAGCTCATGAATGAACTAAAATCCAAAAACGAGAACAGTACCAAAAGCAACTTTCCCCCGGTTGATAATCAGTTTTGCTTTTACCATGTTGATTTCAGCATAGAACGACTACTTTCTACGGCCGAGGATCTCCAGCTTGAGTACATCTTCCAGAAACCTGGAAGTGAAGTAAGAAAGGATTTGGTTGAGCGATTCGAACGTGGAGAGCGCTTTGTTACAGCTTCACACTGTGACAATTTCTGTGAAATCCTTGGTTGTCAAGGCCATCAGGAAAATGCATAAACCCATAAACCTACATTTCCACTTTTAAGGATGTTCACTAAAGAATGATTGGAGAAAGTATTTTTGACTGGGTAATTTACGGAATATCCATTTTGATATTTGCCTCAGCACTAATTGAAGGAAAGACAACTCGCTACCCAGCACTTTTTTTCTATGGGAGTTTAATTTTAATGTTAATCCTGATAGTTGCTGGAGGCCTTAACTGGTGGTTCTACAGGTCAAAATATGGCGCAGTAATCGTTATCTTCACAGTGGTTTCTTTACTGATGACTCGATTCCGCCTGGTCATATATAAATTAAGATTAAGAAAGTTAGTTTCAGAGATCAGATTTCGTATAAAAACGGGTTTTCGTATAATTCTTGTTTTGTCGGATAATGAGGATGAGCGTAATGTTCTGCTGTCTATGCTTAGCAACGTATTGCCAGAGCAAACGCTTATTCACACGCGTGATGCTCTCGGACCTCATTCAGGGCCTATCCTAAAAGCTCTTGAGCTACATCATCAACAGGGAACAGGTTACATACTCGTCTGTGAACAACAAATCTCAGCGCGTACGTGGTTGAGTATCGTAGAAAATGGGAAACCTGATACATCTATAGCTGTTAATTTTCATTCGATCCCAGAAATGGAGTGATTTTTCAATGAGTAGAACCGTTTCACAAAGTGTCACAGAAGATTGTCTTTTTGATACCCGCACACAAGTCAGATTACAACTAAGTCGAAGCGTTCATAAAACGCTGGCATCTGCTAAAGAAATTTTACAGGGAAGGGGGGTTGATTCGGTCTCTATTGAAGATCTTGTGCGAGCCTGTCTTGAAGAGAACCAGCCAATTGATCTCGCCTCACTTTACCTTGAAAATCTCTTAAAACAGAAAGGTACCAGCATTTGCGATTTTTAGTGTTTTCAAACCTATTAGATAAAATGCCGGTTGTGTTTATATAACATCAATAATTTCATGCAACAGGTAAAACATGAGTACTCAAAAGCAACTTTCCAGAACAACCGGCACTGAACGTATGTTTAAGGAAGAGCTGGCGTTATCCTTAATTTGTTGGGTTTTCACCAGTCCATTTACCAACTGGACCGATAAAGTCTTCAGTGGTATTGAAGTTCCGTCTGAAGGACCGTCAACATTACTGGGTGAGGCTGAAAAATTCTTTCGTTTTGTCGTTAATGAAGAAGGCTACGACGCAGGAAGGGCTGCTCTTGGTCTTGACCTATGTTGTTTTTCACTTCCGTCGTGTTTGTTCCCGGACGCTGCCCTGTCTGAGGAAGAGGTTATGAGTAAGTTAACCGGAGAAGTTATCCATGGGATTCTTCTTTCCTTACCTGAATTTATTGATATGCCAGAAGTGCTCGCTTACCAGGTCAGGGATGAAATTCTTGCTTTTAACACTCGCTGTGGAGACGGGATCTTTCATGGTTGGAACACGGCTTCAGAATTGTGGAAGTTTGAAATCTTTCCCCGCACCACCATCATGATGCAGCATACTTCGGCAATACATTAAAATTAGGCGGGGCAGAATGCATAAAAAACTTTTTCTTCTCGAATGGAAACCCTGTCAGAGCCGCGTATGGGCCGGTTGGATGGCCCTGTGGTTGACTATCAGTTTTCTGATGTTATCTGCCTTGCTTATGACAGATCATCTCCTGAACAAAGTCATCCTGCCGCCAACATGGTTGTTGATCTGGTTTTCGCCAATGCTGGGGTTTTTGATAAAAGTTCGCGTCGTCGAAACTCAACATTTCCTGGAGCATGACCTCTGTGTTGCAGGTTTCTCTTTTTACCGCTGGAAGAGGTTAGTTTCTCCCGGGCTTTGGTCAGTTGACTGTATAAATGGTCGTTTTCGCCTCAATCGGATCACCCAGGTGGGTAAGACTATCCACTATCCATGGCGTCTCCATTATCATCCTTTGTTCATGAGCCCTATCGAACATAAATCGCATGCTGTGAAAGCTGTTTCAAAATGACTTCTTTAGAGGTTTACATGACATTTATGTTCTGCAAGGTCAGCCAGGGCAGCAAAATTGATTTGAAATAACATGAGCCTGGAGAAACGTATGAGTTATGACGATTTGCCCTATTTTCGTGACCAGATTCTGGAACGTATCGACTCGCTTAAGTGTTTTCTTTCGAACACCCCCCCGCTGATGGCAAACCTGATGACTGTCTCCACCGTATCTCGAACAGAAGAGCGACTGAAGCAGGTTAAACCCATCAGGGTTAGTGTTAAAGACGATGCTTCGGTTGAGGAAATTATTCAGGCACTTACTGACATCTGTGTGGATGACATAGAGTCATTAAGTCATGATTCCACCAAAGTGACCACTAAATACCCGGGTCTTATCATTGTCCCAGAAAGAGCAGATCTTCTCGAAAGCTTGATCACATCTATAAATGAAGCAAAAAATGATTTTGCTGCGGCAATGAGGCGTATCGATAATAAAAAGAATGTCCGTTTTGATAAAGTGCACAAGAAGCTCCCGGGCCTTGTCGCTATGCACTCAACAAGAAATGTCCTTTTCATCAAGTCCCAGCTTAAAAAAGTTACTTTTTCATGGCGGCTAAACCGAAACCAGGAAGTTAAAACAGCAGAGCAACTTGTGAGTTTGTTGGAGCGCAGGAGAGCCTCAGAAGTAAAAAATGTAGCAACTACCAATTTGAATGTCGTGTCTAATATCGATAAGGCTTTACACCGTCTTGAATTTCACCCACTGAAGCAGGGCGAATCTTATCGCCTTTGTCGAACTAACTCTTTCCCTGTTCCGATTGCTCACATTTTTGCATTTAGGCCTGAAGGGCAGGAACGAAACGGGAATAAATATGCTGAGACTGATTATTCAGTAGTAAAAGCATCCTTGCCCATTTTCGCAGCAGGCAACATACCTCAATTAAAAACGCTCTCTGACTGGGCTCCTGAAAACAGCCAGGGCCCGTCCAACCAACGGAAGCTGAGCCTGAAATATACAGAACTCGTGCCGGGGGCTGAGCTGGGCATTTTCATTGTCAGCCCCGAAAATTAAGGAACAACAATGCAATGGATTTCCACAGCCAGCCAGAAAATCGATGAGCGTCTCTATCGTGTCTGCGTCTGGGTAAAAAAATATCACGCTGATGCGATTAACCGCGTTGTGCTTACCGTTGATCTAAGTAAAGCCCGACATGACCCTGACGAGGACCAGGTAAGAGCAGAGCTGCTGTGCGGCCATTATTTTTTGCTTCGTAAGGAAAACGCTTCGAACTCTGCGCCTGACGATCAAAAGTTTGCTTTCCTGCCTGACGGGCGCAATCTGTGTTGGCAGACCGCAACCCCGGTGCTTCAGCATCTCCTGCTCAATAAAAACGTTCCTGAGTCGCTGAGGTTGCTTACGGACTACATACATATGCGTCTGGCCAGGCTGACAATGGTACCAATGTCCGGAACCATCATGAACGAGGCTCTGCTGGACAGCATCAGCTGGGTTAAGGTGGATTTGACCTACTTCTGGCAGTACGAACAGCTCAGCTCTCATCTGGGACCCATCCAGATAACCCACAAGGCACTAGTACGCTTCGGGCATCTGGCAAAGAATGATGAAAACTCCAGTGCCATAAGAATCCTGCGTCAGCGTCTGTCTTCAGAATTCTTACAAGAATTTCAGATGGCTGAGGATGAGCTAAAGCGCAAACAGTCGTTGATGGGCACCATGGACGTGAAAATGCTGTTTCATGCTCATTACCCCAGCCAGAAGATGCTGGTGGCTCGATATAAAAATGGTTGGGTAATGGTGGATTGTTTTCTGTTTCATCATACCAAACCTAAGAAAAAAGCAAAAAACAAAACTACTGTGGCTAAGCCTCAACTTAAAGAGACTAAAAGAGAAGGGAGTGAAAATGGAACTGGGCATTATGGTGTGCATCGTGTTGTTACTCTCCGTGGCGGCGGCGTGGATCAGTAATAAGACAGTTGATTTGCTCGAAAGATTCTATTTCAAGCGTCCGCTGAGCATGGAGTACGCGGCATGGCTACGTGTAATGTGTGCAGGCTTGTTATTGGTTTTTATTCAGGTTGCTCCACAATTTACACTTCTGTATACCCTTAAACTTGTCACGCTTATTAATCTTGGAATCCAGACAATGAAATTAAATGGCGTGTACAAATATAAAAGAACGGGAATTTTGCCTCCGGGAGGGGCACTCTCTAATCTCACCAGACTTAACCCGTTCAAGAAAAAATAAAGTTATGCGCCCGTGAGGGCGCTATTCATCAAAGGCATTTCGCATAAGCTTGATCATTGCTTTTTTACCAGCTTCAATATTACGAATGTAGCGCATAACCATTTCTTCATTCGACCAGTTCCCCATTTCCATAATCTGTGGTAGCGAGTAACCTTCAATATTTAGCTGTATCGCTCCGCCTACACGAACGCTGTGCCCTGTCCAGTAACGAGTTTTAGTCTCATTTGGATAAAGCTCATTCCACATCTCTTTAAATGCTCGTAAAAGGGAATTTTTGCTGAGCATACCGGCATCGTCCACAGTGTCTTCTTCATCTTCATCGTTCAGAAGACTTTGCTTAGCACGATAGGGTAGGTTATGCCTTTTAAGAAGTTCAGATAGCTCATTCCCCTTACTCCGAAGCTTCCAGCCGGGTGGCATATAGCCTGTATCATGGAAATTTACGGCCTGGAAAAGGAATTCATCCGGATGACTGTGCTGATCCATTTTCACGAGGTTCATCAATCTCAAGAGGCAGTTAGTTAACTGACGTGTCAGCCGGTAGGTAAGAAGTGTACTAATGTTCGTTTTTGTACGGTATACCGTCAGGTTAAATTCACCGGTCATACTATCCAGAGACAGATCTTTCAGACGTATACGTCGAATTTCGGATGAACGGAGCAGTGTTTCAAAGCCTGTCCAGATCAGGCACAGGTCACGAAGTTTACGAACTGAGTTTGTAGTACTGCGTAACTTTATCAGAGCCTTGAGATCGCCAATAAGAAAGGGAGTTGCCTGTTTAGTCGTCTTTCGCTTCCGGGCTTCCGATTGTTTTAAGGCTTCCAGCATGTACCATGCTTCAGACGTAATAATCCCGGGCAGGTTAAGCCCTTTTTTATGGATACTATTTAAGGCCTGAAGACAGCTGTTTATGCTGCTTCGTGACAATTTGCCTTCAAGATGCCCCATAAACGCAAGCAGAGCGTCCTCAGACACGGGGAGCGAACTTACTGGCCAGTCTGTATGCAACCGGGCATTCGCCAGATACCATTCGTTCCATACTCGTAGCCAGTGCAGATAGGTTTTAGCAGTGTTGTATCTCAGATGGGAAAAGTAACGGATCAAGCGTGAAAGCTGTTTATCATGGTTGCCGAACGTTTCCAGCTGCTGATGCAATTCGCTTTCCGAAAACTGTCTGATCACTGATTGATTCTTCATCCTGCTCACCGGGATACACTGGTTTTAATTACAGGTCATTTTAGCACTCATGTACCTGGTTATGAACAGGGTGGAAACAACGAAAAAGGTTGTGAAATCGTTAGGCTTAAGTGAAAAATGATATTAAGATTATCCCTGGCCAGTTGAGGCCTGTCTAAAGAAGGTTGATTATGTCTGACACAAAGCAGTCTTATTTAATGAAATTCCGTAAGTGTAGTTCGTTCGAAACGCTCGAAAAAGTATTTGAAAGGTTATGTGAAAAAAACTCGGGTGTCGCCTCTCTTGAAATTTCTGGTGCTTATGATCATCGTAAAGCCGAACTGACAATGAAAAAGTTATATGACAAAGTTCCTGCGAGTGTGTGGACCTTTGTTCGCGAGTAATTATTAATATTGGCACAACAAAAAGACTGTGCCTAGATTTGAAAATAGTTTATGCCCCTTTCGGGGCTAAAGGCATTGTAATAGCCTGTCTTTTAAAGTTGTTTATTAAGTTCGGAGAAAAACTTTAATCATAAGCCAAGCCCACTGCTAAATACATCCGATATTCTCCTTCATTTTATTAGAAGTGATAAAAGTTACTTTACCTAAACTTCTCTCTCAATATTTGTAAGGCTCTCATTTGATTTTTGTCAAACATTAATCTGGAAGACGGAAAAATCATTTCTTTTAATACGTTTTACAGAAATCCTCCTCCGTTATTTCGGATATAGTTTGAATCATTATCAAAAACGGGGTGCAGCCATGCGTAAGAGTTATACATTTGGTATTCCATTTGGACTCCAGCGAGAATCAGGACTCTTTTTAGATATTACAGAGGTCAGCCGGGGTATTGACTGTAACTGCATCTGCCCCGCTTGCAAAACTGATCTGTTAGCAAAGCAGGGGGAGGTCAAGCTTTGGCATTTCTCACACAGTACAGCTGTAGCCGGTGACTGTGATGGTCTGATGGAAGCCATCCGGGGAAAGATTATTGAAGTCATCAACGAGCACCAGGTTCTTGGTTTCCCAAATCTTCTCGCTGGCGACGATGGTGGGCCGGTTTCACTGAATGAGGTTAGTGGAAGCGGCAGTATGTTCGGAGGCACAGCTGATCTGTTCGTAAAGGTTAATGATTTATGTGTGGCCGTCTTTCTGGACAGGGATCGCAGCATTTCAGAGAAGTTAACCTTTGACCATCTTCATCCTTCCGAAAGAGTTGCCGCATTGCGTATCGATCTTCCTGATATTGAATATGAAATCAGTCAGGTGCAGCTCGGGCGACGTAAAACAACATACAGTGAGTGCATTGAAAGCCTGATCATTGATGAGACCAGTTCCCGGGAATGGCTATATCATCCATTAATGCATGAACTTGAATCTGAACCTCTTCAGGAGTATCGGGGACGGGAGCCTTCAGAGGAAGGGCCTCTTCTTCAGCGCCTTGCTGACTGTAAGATGAAATTGCCTGATATCCTTCCGGGCAGTCATAACGCGCTAGTCAGGTTACAGCAGGATACGATTGTATGTCTGTGTCGGTTAACGGTTCGGGCTTATGACATCGCTCAGACCGATGAATTTCCTTTGTTCCTTCGCTATTTCAGGTTGCACTGCCTGGAAAACAGCGAACATGTCAGTTACGAAAGACTGATCTGCTGGCAGGAAATGATTTCAAAAACCCAGGAAGGCCAGTCCTTGACACAAAACGAACTTGAATATCTTCATGAGATTGTCCGCATCGCCTTTTACAATCACCGGCTTAACAATGTCAGTATTTCAGATGTTAAAAACCATGACACTGGAAAGAAGAGCGGCAGGGTAGAGTCACAAAATTATTCACTTTTATAAATAACTTGGGCTTTGCGCATTAAACCCTTGCCGCAGGCGGTGTACCGCATATCCGGCACAGACAGTCAGTTTTTTCTGGCAGCTTAAATTTGACACTGCTTAATATAGTGATTCATTAAACAGGTTCAGTATGCTGCCAGAACGTTTTAGTCGTAATGGGCGTCCGTTAGTTTTCAACTAACTGAACGACGACCAGCCTGCCGCCTTCCTCCTTTGACAGAACAAACTGAGCGTTATTCGTCAGTTCAATTTTTTCCCCAATGGCAATCTGTCGTTTATCCGGTAATGACATAAGCCCATTTATGCCTTCATTTACTAACCACCACTGATCGTTATGGAAAACAAAATACCCAACTCGTTTCCTTTGTGCATCGGTTGTGCGCTCATTTGGCGCAATGAGGCGATTCACATGCCACGCATAGATTGACTGCCCGCTCCACACCATCAACCGGTGGTCGTCAGGACGATAACTGCCTTCCTTTCGGGATGAATATAAATTTAGAACCGGTAATTTACCCTTGTATGGCGTACCGCAGTAGGGACAAACCGGCTTTGTCTTACCTGAGAAAACGTACCATTTCTGTTCACACGCCTTGTTCTGGCAGGGCTGTATCAGATCGACTGTTTTAACCAGGGCACTTTCCCACTCATCGGCGGTCGGGCGTTTATTGGCATCGTGTAAGCCATCAATAAAGGCGCGTTCAAACAAAGGCGTCAAATAAGGGCCCATGATGGTGTAAGGAATTTTCTCCGGGTCAGCCCAGGGCAGTGAAAAGGAGGATAGCTGACTGACTTTGACTGCATTGCTTTTGTCTGTCGGATGTTCAATGAAGAGTGCCTTCTCACCCATAGATAAGGTCTCATCACGTACTTCATCCGACATGTCATGTATTTTTCCGCCACGTAGCGGATGACGGAAGAACAGATACATGTAGATAAGCACCGACAGCGCATGACGGTCAGTAGAAATGCTTGGCAATACGCGGTTCGGATCCTCTTTGGAAAGATGGCTGGTTTTCACCACTTCCGGAGCGATAAAATCCGGGGTGCCCACGACGTCGGGAGGATACTTTCCAGGGACAACCAGGCCGTCTACGTCAATGATGCAGGCATGTCCCATTTCTGGATCGATAAGCACGTTTTTATAGCTTAGATCGCTGTGACAGAGACCTGCCGCATGCATCCTTCTGACGGCTCTTGTTAGCAGCAGACAGACCTTGAGATAGGTAAGCGTATTGCCTCGTTCACGTGGGTCGAGAAATTTATTCTGGTTGCTGGCGCTGGCAAACCATTTGCCTTCCTTTTCACGGCCTTTTATGCCAAGAAAATCATCGTTTTTAGAGCCGTATTTAAAGAAAAAGTAGCTTTTGTAGGTTGGAACCACGATGCCGATTTTATCCCCATGCTCAACAACGTGGGTCGGCCAGCAAAACAGGTCCTTCCAGTATTCACCTCCGGACTGGCCAAAAATGTTTTGCCTGTAGCGTCCGGTGATCATATCAATCCGATCCCGGGCCTGCTCGTTCTGCGGTTTATGATAAAAAGCGACGACGTATGATTTATCAGGCGAGAAGTAAACATCCTTCATCGAGCCCGAACCAATTACCTCGTCAACATACTGGACTGTTTCGCCGTCCTTTGTTTTGCACGTAACAATATTTGCCATATTGATCACCGAAGAAGCGTATCCCTTACCACAACACCGCAATAGTGCGGTCATCGTGGTTCCCTGTGGAGAAAAAGTTAAGCCAGTCGCCTAACCTCTCAGGCGCAATACTGGCGTCTGTAAGGACAGGGATGAGCTCATCAAGGAGACGGGTCCATTTTTCGTCACTGCGAAGCCCGTTATCTGTCTCAAACAGAGGGTCTGATACGCCATCTGTCATGAGGATCAAGTGAGATACATCATTCCATTTACCCACGCTGATGCGGCCGCTAAACGAGGGGTCTGCGATAATGCTCTGGTCAAGAAAGCGGGTTTGTCCTGCGTATTCTCCGCTATCGGGATTTCCCAGTATCCTGACTTTACCGGAAGGGCTGTATGCACCTATCGCACCATCACCAAGCCAGAATGCAGCCGCAAACAGCTCGTTATCAGTTCGTAGCGCTACAGTTGCCAGTAGGGTTGTTGAATAGGATTTCACAGGTTGTTCTGCACAAATGGCTTCGTTCTGGATACTGTTGACCGCGAGCGTAGCTGCCTGTTTAAAATGATGAAGCATGGCGTTTATGGTTGCCTGCTGATCGCTCCCTTCCCACGCCGTGATGTGCTGCTTTAGATGGACGCCTTTCAAACCACTGAGCTGATTGAAAAGGTAATCGCCAGCCGTTTGGACTGCAATCCGGGAGCCTTCCCGGGAATTTACCGCACTACCGGCCCCGTCTGCGACCAGCATGACAGACCATCCTGTTTCCTGGCAGTGGTTGATATAGAAGTCGTCATCTCTGAAGCTCCCGGCATGCTCATGAGATCGTCCCCGGCGACTGGCGGCAGCAATACGTATGTCACCCCTGACCAGGCCAGCAGCGTCCAGATGGGACTTAGGGTAGGAAGCGTCTGCTGGTGGCTCTACCACCTTCCACAGGCTTCTCGGATCGGGATTGACTATAAAAAGCTGTTTTGTTTCGCATTCGTCGTGCGAAGCGCATGACCAGAGTACTGAAAGCTCTATATCGCCGCTTTCGGTGGGTGTACCTGTCAGCAACTTATGCTCTTTGTCAAAGGTCAGGCCAATGTTCCTGGGAAAGACAACGTCCCTGACAGTAGCCTGCTGGCCCTCATCCAGAACTATAGCAACCGGCGAAGAGAAACGTTCGCCTGCGCGGGCGTTGGGAATAACTATTTTAGCTCTCGGGGGAACGGCAGGTGGCACAGCTAATCCGGCCCGCTGCTGGCCTGTCGGTATCTGCCCGGGTTTTAATACCAGGGAAGACAGGTTTTCGTCTTCCCTCTGTGCTGGTTTATCAAATTCGTAATAAGGCATCAGCTTCCAGAACGGAGGATGAGGTTCATTTTCTGGCAGGGGTTGCAGTAATGGTGTATCGGTAGCGTCAATGCCCGGGTTATCAGCATCACTTACGACCGTTTGTTGCTGATCGGAAAGGCTGGATGCTGACGAGGGGGCGATCTCTGCGTCGTTATAACCTTCGCTAACCCGCGCAGATAAACCCTGTGCAAGGCTCTCAATCCGCTCTTTAAGCCGCATAATCTCTTCAGTAAGGGAAGGGTCGTGCGATAGAAGAAAAAGCCGCTCACCTTCTACAGGGTGGCCCAGCTCAGACAGCACTAAGCGGATAATCTTCTCTTCAAGTAAAACATTTTGCGACATCAACCTCTCCCTCTGTTTACGTCGAAGTTAGTGTTTCCGCCATCATTGCTGAATGACAGACCTGTTTCACACCACGGGCAGATCACGTCATCCGGGCCGTCAATGCACAGCAATTTTCCGCATGAGCACAGGGCAAACGCACTGGCATTACCGCAGTGAGGGCAACCCGGTACGCCATGCAGTTCGCTGGTGTTTACCTGCAAACCGGTAGCGGTGGCATCTGACCATGCAAAATAGTCTTCATCGATGGGATAGCATCCGGCAATATTAAAGCTGTTCAGGTTCAGGCTGAAATCGAGCCCGGAAATCCTTGCTGGTGGCCGTTCATACTTCATCAGATACGGACGACGGGTCTTGCTGCAACGGCCGGTAAGCGTAACGCAGTTTTCGTCGTACGCTTTTACTGGCTCGTCCTTGGCCAGCCGGACTATGTATTCAGTCTGGCTGAGCTCAGGTTGTTTGTCGTCTCCGACGCTGCGGCTGTGCGCCGTAACCGAGGCTGTGATCCATTTGATGAAGCGGGTAAAGTCCCCTTCCTGAGACTCGGTGAACAGCATGACATTCTCTGTCAGTTGCCGCAGGGTATTCAGGTCCGCTGACGGCCCCAGGCCAACGGCAATGAGATTCACTTTACTCGCGTAGTGATCCTTCCAGCGCTTCACTTCTGCGGTTGTGTCGTCAGTCGGACGTCCGTCGGTAAGGAGATACACGACGGGTTTCCAGTCGCCTTTAGCCTCATGAGTGGTTTTTCTGACCTGGGTATCAATTTGTACGGTCAGCTCACGCAATGCGGCCCCAAGGCTCGTACCGCCGCCAACGGGAAGGCGGGGAGGGTAGAACGAGGCAATTTCGTGAAGAGGTACAATCGTACGGGCTACACCGGCAAATGCGATTACCGAAACCCAGGCTGTTTCAAGTGCGTGTGGATCCTTTCTTAAATCTCCGATGATCATTTGCAGACCATCAGTCATTTTTTTCAGGTTTTCACCAATCATGGACTCTGAACAGTCCAGGACAAAAAACACGGGAAGGCGTCTCATAATTTTCCTCGTACGGCTGGTACGGCCAGCAGAAAACGTTGCTGTACAGAAAGGTGCTGCCCGGAAAGCAGCACCTTTCTGTCTGTCAGAGCACCAGCTGGATTTCTGGTGGAGGAGGGGGAAGGGTATCAGTTCCGTTATTGATCCCCGCGCTTGTGCTGCCGGAAGACACGCTGGCCGATACCCATTTAAAGAAACCTGCAAACGCGGTTGAATCTAGCGTCTCCAGAGACACAACCTTATCGGTAAGCTGTTTTAAGTGCTCATGGCCTGCTTTAGGACCAACGGCGCAGGCAATGATGGATCCGAATCCCCGGCCGCGAATCGCTTTTACCGCTTCACCGTACGCCAGGGCATCAGAAGGGGTTCCATCAGTCATCAGGAATACCAGAGGACGCCAGTCTCCTTTTGTATCACCATCTGAGCGACGTACATCCCGTTCAACACACTGCATCAGACATTCAAGGGCAGCACCGGTGAACGTCCCGCCTGCGCTTGGCACAACGATGTCAGAAAACTGGAAGTCTTCCAGCGGCGTGAGAGGAATGAACTCACGCGCCTCATTGTCATAGGTGATAATGGAGATATGAACGCTTTCGAGGGCGTAGGGATCCTGGCGAAGAGCGCTAAGCATCGCCTGAATTCCAACGTTAACGGAATGGATGGACTCACCGCGCATCGAGCCGGATGTGTCGATAACAAGGTAAACAGGCAGGCGGCGCATCACATGTAATTCCTCAGGTGCGAGACAAACGAATCTGATTCTGAAGGCTCACCAATTGCCCTGAGTTTCCAGCCTGTAGCCTCGCGTATCAGCTCGGCAAAAACCATGGAGCGCTGGCTGGCGAAGGCGGGTCCGCCAGAAAGATCGAATCGTGCCATTTCAATATTACGGGCATCTACTGCCCGGATGAAGGCATTCTGAACTTTACCAAAGTGCTGCTGGAGCTTTTCACCATTGTAGATCTGAACGATGAACACAATTTTCTCGTACTGAGCGTCAAGGGAATTCAGGCGCACAATAATTTGCTCATCGTCACCATCACCGGCTCCGGTTCGGTTATCGCCCGTCAGCCAGATATTTCCTGACTTATGGCGAAGGCTGTTGAAAAAGATGATATCGCCATTCACAAGCGTTGGTTTACCATTTTCCACATTGCCGAGATCGGTCACCTTTCCGGCTGAATTACACAGGAAAGCGATCACATCAAGGTCGTATTCTTCTTCTTTTTTACCAAAGATCCCGCCGAGGAAACCTTTCTTTTCCTCATTAATATCCCAACCCAGGCCGATAGTAACGGACGAGAGATCGTATTCATTTTTTTTCAGGCTTACGCCCTGGCCTTTGCTCAGACTGACAGACATGACATCCCCTTAATTAATAAAATTATAAGACCACGTTTACTTCTGGCGGCGGCGGTGGCAGGTCTTCAAGACCGATCACTTCTTTTTTGCTGGACTCCACTTTCTGACTGCCTACCGAAATGCTCGCACTGACCCATTTAAAGAAAGCTTTAATCGTCGAACTGTCAGCTGTATCGAGCTGAACCACGATTTCAGTGATTTCTTTGAGGACGCTGGTATCGGCATCATGCCCGGCTGCACATGCCACAACAACGCCGGTTCTGGCCGCTTTAAAGTCATTCAGGCCTTTACGCCAGTCATCATTCGGACTTCCATCCGTCATCAGGAATACAAGGGGACGCCAGTCACCTTTAGTGTCAGCCGTCGTTTTCTGTACTTCTTTGGCAATGGAGCTGGCCGTCAGGGTAAGCGCTTCGCCAAGAGAGGTGGTGCCGCTGGCTGTTAGTGCTGGCATCTGGAAACTCAGGAGGTCTGTCAGGGGGACTGCCTGTCGGGCTGAAGAATCAAAGGTGATCACTGACACGTAAGCCGTTTCGAGTGCATACGGATCCTGTTTCAGCGTGGTAAGCAGCGTCTGAACGCCATTCTTAACCGCTTCGATAGGCTCTCCGTGCATAGAGCCGGACGTGTCGAGTAGCAGATATACGGGTAAGCGTCTCAAATGTAATTCCTTCTTAAGAGATCGGAAGAGGAGAGTAGTTTCAGGAAGAGGCCAGAGTTTGTAGATTTGATAAAACGGCACGACATCTGTCGGGTGGAGATTAAATACTCAGAAGCGGCATTAAAGAAATAAGTTAACCACCATTGAATTACCGACATGTGAATGGCCTCTTATCAGAGAAAAAAATTCAGACCGTACTGGAATATAAATTTCTGAAAAAAACTCCGGCAAAAATAAACTTTCTTATGTATGAAAATCATCATACATCACAGATCTGCATGAATGGAGTGTAAATCGCCCAAAGATTGATGTGTAGCACAAGAGGATGTCAAGACACCAGGTTTTGTAGGCAGAAAGGCGCTGCTGACATTGCGGGAGGAGAATAGATCAAAACTCCGTCACGCAGATACAGAGGTGAAATATGACAAAACCGGGGTTTTCACCCCGGTCTGAGATTTAGCGTCAGGACTTTTTAGCGCTGTATTCTTTTATCAGTTCATCAACGGAGTGCAGAGCCAGCTTCTCTACCGCTTCACTTCGGGTCGAGCCACTCAGCGCAGCCAGACGGTCAATTTTTCTTAAAATCCGCATGCGTAGCGATAATGACACGGCTGTTTTTTTATCCTTATCGAGTACGACCTTCCCTGTGGACTCACCG
This sequence comes from Escherichia sp. WS1450, assembly GCF_046487395.1. Taxonomy (NCBI): domain Bacteria; kingdom Pseudomonadati; phylum Pseudomonadota; class Gammaproteobacteria; order Enterobacterales; family Enterobacteriaceae; genus Escherichia; species Escherichia sp. WS1450. The sequence goes on along the minus strand of NZ_JBJQJO010000023.1, from coordinate 15,876 downwards.
GTTTTCAGTTCAGCATTCTGTGCGAGCGCTTCATTCATCCGGCGAAGGGTCTTTTTATCCAGCTGGCCCGGATTAACGAGATGGTAGGAATGACCTGCCTTGCTGTATTTGATCTCCGCAGAATATGACTCGCGTAGCTCTTTGAGTGCCCGGGTTAATGTCGGCTCTGAGCATTCCAGACTGGTTATAATGTCGGCAGCGGAAACGGGCTTGCCGGTGCCCAGTAAGTTGGCAAGCTTAAAAATCCGGGCCTGTCTGGTATTTAATTGCATCGTAAGATTTAGCCTGCTTAAAGGGTTAGTGGTTCAATAGGCTGAAAAATGAAGGTACTGCTCATCTTTCGAATAACCGGGTGATCGCCTAACGCTTCAACCGGATCAATGTGTTCTAAGCCTGCAAAATTTACTGACGACATCTGGCTGCGACTGCATTTGCAGGACAGGATATACTCATCCTCCAGATAGCCGGTCCGCTTACTGACCCGTTGCGTAAAGCCTGACACAATCACGTTGTCGAACGGTAGCGTATGTAAAACGATACCGACCAGGCGGAACAAGCAGCCATGGACGTGGCGGGCATAGTTTTCGCGTACGGCTTTTTGCGTCATGGCTTTTTCCGTCAGCTCCGTGCCCCGGGCATTAACGCCGTAAATCTTATCAGGGAAATCTTCAATCTCAGCTAAATCAACATCCAGCAGGACTGCTGATAGCTCCGGCTTTACTTCAAATGCAACAAGCGTTTCACGCGGCCATTCAGTTTCTGCCAGCACACCCGCCAGGTATGATTCGAAAAACGCGGCGTCTGTCCGGAACTGCTGCCGGGCATCTGCCTGAGCCGTGGCGAGCCGTTTTTCATGTTCTTCAGCCTCAAACTTCCAGTTTGCATACTGTTCGGCCCAGGCCGTCCGTTGTTGCTGGTACCGGTGCTGTCGAAGGGTATTCTCACGCTCCACATCAATCAGCTCCTGCTGCCACCGGCGAAGATTTTCGGCGTGGCGCTCAGCTTTAGCTGATTCCGATTCAAACCATTTACCCAGAAAACTAATGCCTTCGCTCTCGGCAGGCTTTTCCGGCAATGCAAGATAGTCTGGCTTTTCTGGACGCACCGGTGCCGGAACCTGAAAAGGCGACGTTCTGTTATGCAGGTATACTGCTTCCAGCTCTGCCCAGCTGATGCCTGTTTTAGGATCCGGCGTCAGCTCGTGAATATTACGGATTGCGGTCACCGCTGACATGAGATCAGCGGCTTCCTCCTCAAGCGCCTGTCTGAGCCCCGGGTCGGTAGCCGTCCGGTTCCCACCTCCGGAACGCGCGGCCCGATCAAGCCGGGTACGGTAACTCAGCCCGGTACCGGGCAAGCCCAGATTGGCATAGGTCCCCCGGCTTCCAAAAGAAACGGAAGCACCTCTCGGCCCGACACTCAGGCTCGGTGCACCGTTACTCAGGTTGAGGCGAACACCAGGAATAATGTTGATCGACTTTCTGAATCTGAACCCCATTATGATTTCCTTAATGATGCTGGGTCACGGTAAGTAATCTGATTCCATCAGCGCTTTGCTCGTTCTGTAACCCATAAAAACGAGCTCTGTCCAGAATGCCAGCCGCCCAGCGGCGATGTGTGGCGGGTTCACACATTGCTCCCTGCGACTTAAACACGGCCTGGGTAGAGTTCAGGATCCGCAGAGCGTCAGAATGCTCACCCTGAGTGACCATCAGCGCGTTTTGAATGACCTCTATCTGACCCGGGTGAATGGCCGTTTTCCCAACAAGCCCATGTGCCATATCAAGAGCCAGCTCTCTGGCCATTACGGCATGATCGTCAATATGCTCACATACGGGCGCGGTCAGGGCAAAATCACGCGGGCCGAAGACCGAAACGAGCATTTTGATGACGTAGCCCATCGGGCTGTCATACAGCGTCAGGTCCCGGGGACGGCGAAGCGACACAACGTTCATAAGATCGTTGCCGCCGATTCGAAGCGCAATAATGCGGTCGTGGCAGGGATGTTCCACCAGACGGGTGGCCAGCTCCCGCATCTGAACCACGTCAAAGACGTCTTCTGTTTCCAGCGTTGGCATCATGCACAGGTGAGTCCCGCCCATGATATCCCACCATTCAGCTAACGAACTGAGGGTAAATTTCGGCAACACAAACCCGTCGACAGCGGAAAGATCATAATGCGCTTTTAACCATCTGCCCATTTCGGCATGCCGGGGGCGAATGAACACCAGAGGCCAGTCATTTTTACCCAGGCTATGCATGCTGTTACTGAGCTCGTGCAGCAGGTGCTCCAGATTTTTGAGGGCGACGGGGATGTCTGCTTCACTGACAGCATCCTCCAGGCAAATCACCAGAGAGCGCAAACCCGGGATTTTCCCGTGCAGGACGGCATCAGCAATATCTTCCCGTGTTGCAGGCATGTATAGCGTGGCTCCCAGATTCCAGGGAGAAAGACGATTTTTCATCAAAGTACCTTCTTGATAATGGTTACAGCCCGATACTGGCCGAGGGTTCCCCCCATTTCTGTAACAACTATTCCCTTTTCACGAGCAAGCCCTACAAGCAAGGCAACGTCCGAGTCGTCAATAGAACGCACAAATACATGGTCCGGTACCCGACGTAATACAGCCCGGGTTGCTTCAGCAATACCGGGTTTTATACGATTGACGCTGTCCACTTTAAATTCATCGGCCAGGAACGCGATAACGTCGCGACTTGTCTGCCATAAGACCCGGGCTGACTCCGTATTCCAGCTCAGGGGAGCGAGGGATGACGGGGTTAACTTCTTACGGAAATGAGCGACGGTATCGACAAGCATCCGGCTGCATTCGAATTCACTGAGATGCTCGCAAACCATGCACCCGTGTAATCCTTCAGAGGACCACACTGACCGGGAGATCAGGCCTGACACCGGCGCACCCATGATGCCAAAAGGAATGAGCCAGTCATCATCACTGGCTGCAAGCCAGGAGCAGCCACAGGGATCGGCCAGGACAACCAGTCGCGGCTGCTCAGGATAGCCCGGGCGATCTTTCAGTGCGCGTACAAGCTCTCCGGTAATTGCGCCTTTACCTGTCCATCCGTCAACAAAGACAATACCGCTGGTACCATGCCGCTCTTCAATGACGTCGAGGGCTGCACCGTCAATTCCACGATCCCGGATAATGCTGATACCGTAATGCCATGAGGTTTTCCCCATGTCACGCAGGGCCTGGTGCAGCATAACGCCGAGCGGCACGCCAGCCCTGACAAGACTGGCCAGTACAATGGGCTCATCACCAAAGCGTTTGGCCAGAGCAATAGCGAGCTGTGTGACTTCTTTTGCAAGTCTCTCTGCGCCCCGATCCAGCGCCCGGTGAAACAAATCAAGATGCCATTGTGTTGGCGCTGGCTCCTGACTGAGCATGTCCGAATAATGTTTCTTCCCTGACTGAATCAGCTCTTCTTTTTGCTCAACCGGCGTCATCTCAATGACAACCGGCTTTAGCAGAAATTCCACGTCACCGGGCTGGTATGAGCCGGTAAATGTGTCATGTGGCTGCATTTTAATTTTCTCCAAAAATTCGCTGTGAAATGGCATCTGCAAACTGACTCTGACGCGGGATGCCAAACCAGCTGCACAGTTTCATAAAACGATGATCGCTCAGGCTGTCGCCCAGGCCAATTACGGGGAAGACTCCGCGTTCAGCCCGAAGTTTTTCAAGCAGCCATCTGACTGCCAGCCCTTTCTCAACCGGGGTGGGAAGCCAGGCCACGTTATTACTGTTGCGGTGGATGTAGAAGCCCTCGGTCGGAAACACCGTTTCTATCTCATCTGCAATGGCATTAAGCTCGTCAAGGCGGGTGCTGTCGCGGTGCTTCATCACCATATAAACCGCCGTTTCACCGTATTCGAAGTTCAGCCTTGCCCAGGCATTGATCCCTTTTGCGTCCATCATTTCAGTGATCAGACGCTGCATCGATGTCAGCTTTTCCTGGTAGGGAGCCAGCTGGCCAAGCATATGGGCCTTCCACTCCTCGTCGGGTTTGCCTTCAGGCGTGAGAATGACGGCCCCGTGCGTGGTGATTGCCCAGGAGTGGAAAGGGATCCGGACGCGGCTGATTTCTTCAGTTCCCCGGGCGGTAACAGGTATGAGTTCAGCCTGCTCCAGGAGCCAGTCCACCAACATGGACTGTTCTTCCGTCATAAAGCTTCGTGGATTCAGGGTGCGATCAACGGCACCGGTACGGAATGGCTCCAGGGCCAGCTCGTCCACCATTTTACGACGGGTCTGAAAGAGCGTGTCGTCAAGGTCGCTCAGAACAACGGGTTTATTCATAGGTAACAATCTCCACGACGGGCGCAACCTCAGCCAGGGCTTTAAGAAGCTGCGTGTCAATACTTTCTGCGGGTGTCTCAGTACACACAAGAATACGGTCAAACTGCTGGTGGGCGACGTTATAGACAAAATTGGGGATGCCCAGCCCGTAGTTATCCGTAAAGGAAATGGCGGACTCAATGGCATAACCAACGGCGATAGGGGAGCGGGTGGTCGAACCATAAAGTGCCTGTGCTCCGGCAGCTTCGAGCCGTTCAGCAAGCAGGAACGGCTCCCAGACGAATTCCCCGGTCCCGAGAACCAGAATACGTTCCCCCTTGCGGACGGAGACCTCATGGCCGAGATCGGCCGCAGGTGCGAGCATCCCCAGTCGACCCCAGGACTGTTTTCCCAGGATGTCCCATTCTCCGCGTGAAGTTACGTTGACTTTCGGCATGTCCGGGACAGGTGCATCAGGTAATGGGGTCCATCCCCACTGACCGCTTACAAGCGAAACCGAAGTGACGGGCAAGGATGTGCGCTCCGACAGGGCGTTGCTACTCCAGTCGGTAAGCGTAACGGCGATAACCTGTTCAATATGTTGAAGCTTGCCGGTATTACGCAGGGCAGAAAGCAGGTTAATAAAGGTATTACCGGTGGTTGCCTCGTCATCAATCAAAACCAGCGTTCGTGCGTTGGTAACACGACGTCTTTTCTCTTCATCATCTGGCAGATAGATCAGATGATCGGTGGCGTGGCTGTGTTCTTCCTTGAACTCGCAAAGTAACGTGCCATCAACCGGGTGACGGGTAGAGGTCAGATAGACAGATTCACGATGCTGGTGGCGCACTTCATCAAACACACCGGCCCCTAGCCCAACGGCGGTTTCAGCCATACCGATAAAAAGTACGGGCCCTGTCAGCGTTGCGGGGAACTGGCTGGCAAGCTGTCTGTAGGCCTGCCGCATGACTGAGGGTGGCACGGGAATGTGCCTGCCGAGTACTTTGCTGACAAACAGAAAGGCGCGTTTCGGGTTACGTCTTTCAGCGATATCAAACAGGTCATCGAGCGAAACATCACCCTGGTCGCGGGTTACCTGTATCGTACCGCATGAGAGGGTACGGCGATAAATCATATCTTCGAGGGTATCAGACATAAACACGCCTTAATTCAGATGGTTAGAGAGTGATTCCGGGTAAACGATGACATCTGTGATGGATCTCACTGCAACCGGAGAAAAGGTATTTCTGGCGCTCTGGATCACCGCATCTTCAGACATCAGACCGAGCTTAAAGGCAGCAAACAACCCGGGAAGGTTCACCCCGCTGTGAAGGGTATAACCCACCCCGCCTGACGGACGCATGTTGGTTTCAAGCAGCACCGGGTTGCCATTCACATCGTTTCGCGTCTGAACATTCACCAGCCCGTCGGCCTTCATAACCCGGGCGCAGTCACAAGCCAGTTCCCAGGCGCTTCCTTCGTTTACCAGATACTGGATAGCCCCTTCCTTACGGCGTCCCACGGCTGCGAGTATTTCGCCCTTATCCGCGAGGATATCGACGGAAAATTCCGGGCCTGGCAGGTACGGCATCAAAACAAGGGGTTTAAACGACTCAGAAGCCGATGCTGCTGCAATATACTGTTGCGGACTGACCAGACGATGTTCGGGATGATTAAAGACGGCCATGGGCGAAGCACTGTCATCAAAGCGCCAGAATCCCATGCCATAGATACCCGTCACCGGCTTCACGCATACCGGGCTGTCCGAGAACGGCGGGGCCGCGAGGTGCGTCTTTAATTCTGCCAGCGTATTCACCCGCCAGGACGGTACGACCGGGAGCCCGTTTTGCTCCATAAACTGAGCAAAAGTAACTTTTTCGTCAGCCAGAGTTAACCAGTCGACGCCTGTTGCACCGGTAGTAAGGGTGGCTCCGGTCGATTCAATGGCTGAACGGTGTTCTTCAAACCACTGGCTGTTACGGCCAGTATGAATATGGTGGATGCCGTAGGTCTGAATGGTTTCCTGAATAAACTGAAGACGTTTTTGAGGATCTTCAGGTTCAGTCAAAGAATAATCGGCAACGGAAAGAATTTCATGTCTTTCGTTACGGTGGGAGGCAAATACGGTAATAGCAAAATTATTTTTTTGTGCAAATGATTTTACCCCCTGAATAATATCTCGCTGGGAGGACAAACCTTCCATAAACCAAATTTTCTTGTTCATTTTTTTTAATTATCCGGAACGCCATGCAAATTTATGATTGAGAAGTGAGTCTATGAGTGTCTACGCTACATGTCAATCATAATATGATTAATAACTTCAGTGGTTATGGAGTGCGTCAGTGTTTTTTTTAGTGCCTTATAACGTATTGATATTTAAATTAAAAATAGAAAAATGAACACCATGAAAAGGATTTATTTTTGTGTTTTTGAAGAAAACTACCAAAATTTCCCTTGTCAGAGAACTTCATCATGATATGATTTTCTTCGTCAGTTACTAAATATACCTTTGATTGTCTCGGTCATTACCATTTTAAGGAATAAAACATGGTTTCATTAAGTAAGAACCAGACGGTATCACTCAGCAAAGAATCTTCAGCATTAAGCCAGCTTCAATTCGGTCTCGGTTGGGATCCGGTTAAGAAAAAAGGTCTTCTTGGAGGATTGTTTGGAGGCAACGACTCAATCGATCTCGATGCTGGCTGCGTATTAATGGACAGCACCGGTAAAACAATTGACACCATCTGGTTCCGCAAACTGGAATCCACCTGCGGCGCTGTTGTGCACAGTGGCGATAACCTGACCGGTGAGGGTGACGGTGACGATGAGGTGATTAAGGTCAACCTCTCCCGACTGCCTGCAAACGTTGAATACCTGGCGTTTACGGTAAACAGCTTCCGTGGTCAGTCGTTCAATGACGTCGAAAACGCGTTCTGCCGCGTTGTCGATCAAACCGGCAAAGAGCTGGCTCGCTACAAGCTGACTGAGCAGGGCTCACATACCGGGATCGTTATTTCTTCGCTGCGCCGTAATAACGGCAACTGGGACTTTACCGCCCTTGGCCATGCCTGTCGCGGCCGCACAATTGACGATATGCACTCCGATATCGTTTCAGCGGTTATTCGCTAATGAACCTGACGCCGGGGGGCAATGCCCCCGTTCCAGCCCAGGAGTTGCGGGTCCGGATCACCTCGGGCGGCCAGGTGGATGCTTCGGCGTTTCGCCTGTATGCCGACGGGAAGGTGCAGGGTGATGCGGACATGGTGTTTTATGGTCAGCCACGTAACGATGATGGTACCGTCAGCCTGGTCAGTGAAGGCCAGTACTCAACCTTTACTGTCGCGCTCAACCGGCTGAAACCTGATGTCCAGAAAATTGCGTTCACCGTGACCTGTGACGGTGGGCAGACGGTGTCCGGTCTTCGTAATCTTTCCATCGACGTGGAGCAAGGGGCTACCGGCCTGGTTAGCGGCAGTGTCGAACTGAGCGGCCGTCAGGAAGCAGCCTTAATTCTGGGTGAATTTTACCGTCGTAATAATGACTGGAAATTCCGCTTCGTTGCGCAGGGGTTCAACGGTGGACTTAAACCGCTGGCAGAGCATTTCGGCGTAAATATTGCCGACGAACCGGCTCCCGCAGCCCCGACTCCTCCGGTTGTAACCCCTCCGCCAGTTGAGACAAAAATCAGCCTGAGCAAGGTATCGCTGACAAAAGAGAAGCCTGCAATCAGCCTGACCAAACGGGATAACTTCGGTGAAATCCGGATCAACCTGAACTGGCACCGGGGCAGCGGCAAATCAGGCTTTGCAGGCATGTTCGGCTCCAAAGGAATCGACCTGGATCTGGGGGCCTTTGTTGAGCTTCAGGACGGGTATAAATCGGTCATTCAGGCGCTCGGTAATGCATTCGGTAATTATCGCGATGAACCGTATGTTCAGCTCAAGGGCGATGACCGGACGGGTGATGTATCAGACGGCGAGTGGCTGCATATCAATGGACGTGAATGGAAGCATATCCGCGAAGTGCTGATTTACGCCTTTATTTATGAAGGTGTTCCCAGCTGGGACAAGACTGATGGTGTGGTCACCATTCATGTGCCGGATCAACCGCCCATTGAGACCCGCCTGACCGAAGGTGAAAACCGTCGCACATTGTGCGCCATTGCCAGACTCGTAAACGAAAACGGCGCAATTAAAGTCGAGCGAATTAACCAGTACTTCAAAGGCCAGGACGAAATGGACCGGGCATTTGGCTGGGGATTTCGCTGGAGCGCCGGTTCTAAATAACACAGCAACAAAGGAAACAGGTATGAGCTTTTTCGACAAGGTAAAAGGTGCCATTAACTCTGGCCGGGACGAACTGACCCGCCAGGTTGGTCGTTTCAAAAACAAAAAATTTATGCACGGCACCGTTGCTGTATGTGCCCGTATTGCCGTATCGAGTGACGGCGTGAGTTCGGAAGAAAAGCAGAAAATGATGGGCTTTCTTCGCTCTTCAGAAGAGCTGAAGGTCTTCGATACCAATGAGGTGATCGAGTTCTTCAATAAACTGGTTTCAAGCTTCGATTTCGATGTTGAAATCGGCAAGGGCGAAACCATGAAATACATCCTGGCGCTGAAAGATCAGCCTGAGGCCGCTCAGCTGGCCTTACGTGTTGGTATTGCCGTTGCGAAAAGTGACGGTAACTTCGATCAGGACGAGAAACTGGCCTCCCGCGAGATCGCTATCGCGTTGGGCTTCGACCCGGCTGAATTTGGCCTCTGATCCACATCCCTAAGGGTAAAATATGGTTTCCACACACATCGGCTTCCCGACTGAAACGGTCATTGTTTTCATTGCGCTTTCAGTCGGTGCCATCTTTATTGACCTGTTTATGCACCGTGATGACAAGCCCATTTCCCTGAAGAGTGCGGCGCTCTGGTCCGTATTCTGGGTTGTGGTTGCGATGGCATTTGCCGGTTTCCTCTACATCCACCACGGTGCTGAGGTTGCCAGCCTGTTTGTAACGGGTTATGCGCTGGAGAAAGTGCTGTCGGTCGACAACCTGTTTGTCATGATGGCCATCTTCTCCTGGTTCGCCGTTCCTGATCGTTACCGCCACCGTGTTCTCTACTGGGGGATCATTGGTGCCATCGTCTTCAGGGGCATCTTTGTCGCCATCGGTACGAGCCTGCTGAGTCTGGGGCCGTATGTTGAAGTTGTCTTCGCTATCATCGTCGCCTGGACGGCGGTCATGATGCTTAAAAGCGGTGATGACGATGATGAAATTGAGGATTATTCCCAGCATCTGGCTTACCGCATGGTTAAACGCTTCTTCCCTATCTGGCCGAAGCTCAGAGGTCATGCTTTCCTGCTTAACCAGAAGGAAGTGGATGCCGAACTGGCGAAACCAGAAAACAGCGATGTCACCATTGGCCGTGGTAAAAAGGCGGCGCTGTATGCGACCCCTCTGTTCCTGTGTGTGGCCGTGGTTGAACTCTCGGATGTTATGTTTGCGTTTGACTCGGTACCGGCAATCATTGCCGTCAGTCGTGAACCGCTTATCGTCTATAGTGCCATGATGTTTGCTATCCTGGGCCTGCGTACTCTGTACTTTGTCCTTGAAGCACTGAAACAGTACCTGGTTCATCTGGAGAAGGCCGTTATCGTGCTGCTGTTCTTCATCGCGGCAAAACTGGGCCTGAATGCGACCGATCACATTTGGCATCATGGTTACAGCATCGCGGCGACAACCAGCCTGTATGTTGTACTGGGTGTTTTGGCGCTGGGCATTCTCGCAAGCGTCATGTTCCCGGGCAAACCTGAATCTGAGGAAAAGGGGAGCTGATCCCCTGAAGTGTTAACCTGAACAATTACTAATCGAAGAGGTTATTTTATGAGTGTTTCTCTTTCCAAAGGCGGGAACGTCTCCCTGAGTAAAGCAGCTCCGTCAATGAAAAACGTCCTGGTGGGCCTTGGCTGGGATGCGCGTTCAACAGACGGTCAGGACTTTGACCTGGATGCTTCAGCATTCCTGCTGGCCGCAAATGGCAAAGTGCGCGGCGATTCAGATTTCATCTTCTATAACAACCTGACGTCATCTGACGGTTCCGTAACCCATACCGGTGATAACCGTACCGGTGAAGGTGATGGTGATGATGAATCGCTGAAAATTAAACTGGACGCCGTCCCGTCTGATGTTGACAAGATCATCTTCGTTGTCACTATCCATGATGCTCAGGCTCGTCGCCAGAGCTTTGGTCAGGTATCCGGTGCGTTTATTCGCCTGGTCAATGACGATAACCAGACTGAAGTCGCTCGCTACGATCTGACCGAAGATGCGTCCACTGAGACTGCCATGCTGTTCGGCGAGCTGTATCGCCACAATGGTGAGTGGAAATTCCGCGCAGTGGGCCAGGGTTATGCTGGTGGTCTGGCATCTGTATGTGCTCAGTACGGCATTAACGCGTCCTGATCGAAAAGTAACTTTTCACCCGGGGCTGTTAATGCAGCCCTCATTCAACTGTTTGCAGGAGCTAAAAATGGCAGTTTCTCTCGTAAAAGGCGGCAACGTATCTCTGACCAAAGAAGCACCAACCATGAATATCGCTATGGTTGGCCTCGGCTGGGATGCCCGTGTAACTGACGGTCAGGCTTTTGACCTGGACGCTTCCGTGTTCGCAGTAGGCGAAGACGGTAAAGTGCTGTCAGATGCGCATTTCATTTTCTTCAATAACAAAACCAGCCCTGATGGCGCGGTAGAGCACCAGGGCGACAACCGTACCGGTGAAGGCGACGGTGACGATGAGCAGGTCAAAATCGATCTGACCAAAGTCTCAGCAGATATCAAAAAACTGGTGTTTGCCGTTACCATCTATGATGCAGAAGCGCGTAAACAAAACTTCGGCATGGTGAGCAACAGCTTCATGCGCGTTTACAACAACGACAACGGCACGGAAATTGCCCGTTTCGATCTGTCTGAAGATGCCTCAACCGAAACCGCTATGGTCTTCGGTGAACTGTATCGTCATGGCGCTGAGTGGAAGTTTAAAGCTGTCGGTCAGGGCTTTGCCGGTGGCCTGGCGGCTCTTGCCTCCCAGCACGGCGTTAACATCTAAAACAACGCTGAATCATACCCCGGCAATGCCGGGGTTTTTTTTTGGTTGCGATCCGCTTTCAGGAGGGAGTAGTAGAAAGGGGACTGGAAATTTCAGAAAGCAGGTCATGTTAATTCAGACCTGAGCCTTTTAAAGGCAGGAAACGGATTTATCTCTGGTTGCTGGTTAAAGCCGGTATTCCGTGCCTTTTATCAACAGAATGCCCCTCTGATATATGTTACTTTTGCGGTTTATGAAGGAACGGGATCTGGAACATAAGATACCCGGTCAATCAAAATTCCAGTTCAACAGGTATAGAAACTTCAGCGTGATGAAATATGGTGTCACACCATATATACGCCTCACCAGAAATCCAGCGTCCTGAACTAAGCCTGGGGAACATATATAAGCGCTGCGCTTTAAAAATAATCAAAAATCAGGAGAGTTAATGTGAATCTACAATCCGGACAAAACATACCGCTTCAGCAATCTGCGATCAGGCTGAATCTTCAGTACCCTGCCAAATCCGGCTTTAAAGGCGAACCCGATACCTGCCTCTTCCTGCTTAATGCTCAGGGAAAGGTAACCGGCGATTCTGACTTTATCTTTTATAATAATCTGTCTTCTCCTGAAGGGGCAGTAAAGCTCGTTACCGGTTCTCAGCAGTCCAGCATTGAGATAGCACTGGATCGTGTTCCGGCGAACGTCAGTAAGATTGCGATCACCGTTGTCATTGATGGTGAAGATACTATCAGTGGGCTCAGTTTATTGAGCATTCAGGCTCCTGGTATCGCTGATTTTCAGGCTGAGACTCAGGGCCGCAGTGAGAAAGCAATCATCCTGGGTGAAGTATATCGGCACAATGGCGCCTGGAAGCTTCGTGCGCTCGGGCAGGGTTTCAACGGTGGTCTTGAGCCTCTGGCCATTAGCTTTGGCGTTGATGTCGCACAGCCAGCTCCGCAGCCAGCAAAGCCCGCTCGTATCAGTCTGGAAAAGAAACTTGAAACCAGATCTCCGCGCCTCGTAAGCCTCGCTAAAAAAGCCTCGGTCAGTCTCACTAAAAATAAACTGGACACCCTTGAGGCAGCGGTTGCATTTGTACTTGACGCATCCGGCTCAATGAGTGGCCAGTTCAGTAAGGGCAACGTTCAGTCTGTGCTGGACCGCATCGCCGTTCTTGCCGCCCAGTTCGACGACGACGGTGAAATGGATGTCTGGGGATTTGGAGAGAAGCACAAGAAGTATCCAAACGTCACACTGGACAACCTGGACACATATATTCAGTCCATTCGCGGGTCTGGAAAGCGTTCAGCCTGGGAGAACCTGCCGGGACTTGGTGGGACAAACAATGAGCCCCCTGTGATGGAAGAAATTGTCGACTACTTTAAGGACTCGAAAATCCCGGTATATGTTGTATTTATTACCGATGGCGGGATCAGCAAGACCCGGGCGATTAAAGATGCAATCCGGCGTTCTGCCAACTACCCCATCTTCTGGAAGTTTGTCGGCCTGGGTGGTTCAAGCTACGGTATCCTCAAAAATCTGGATGACTTTACTGACCGCCGGGTTGATAACACCCACTTCTTTGCCATGGATGATTTCGGTTCGATCAGCGATGAAAAGTTATATGATAATTTACTGGAAGAATTCAGACCGTGGATCGATGAAACAAAAAGGTTAGGCATCCTGTAATACGCACAGTTTTCGCATGGTTAAAGGAGCTCTACAGCAGCTTAATACTGTAGAGCCTTTGTTCACTGGAAATCGTACAGGGAGGAGCATATGGACCGCATCAAGTACCTGAAATGGATAGCTGAAGAATCACCAACTGATGATGAAATCGACAACTACGATAGTATCATTAGTCGGGGCGCAGAAAGGGCCGAGAAGGTTCAGTTGTCTTTAAGCCGATTAAACTTGTTCACCCTTCTTAAAAAACACCCACGCAAGCCCTGCCGACATCGCCCACGCAAGCATCATCGACACCACCGTATGGCTCAAAAAATGATCGCCAATAATCATCTTATAGCAGCCCATCGCCCAGCCCAATGCCATCACCACGATGATGATCGCACCACGACGGCGGCGCAAACTTGGCGCAAACGCAAAGGCAAACAGCGCAAATCCGCTACTGGCATGCGCCGCAGGAAAGCACTTATCAGGAATGGTGTTACGCATACTATCAAGCATCGGCAAATACGGCAGCGTACCATCAAAAATCGTCAAATGCACAGGGCAGACCACATGAGTATATGCCTTCAATGACGCGACAACTGTCGGCACTAGGATCAAAGTCAGCACCAGATACGCAAGCTCACGCACGCGAAATTTTGTCACTGGGACAAGCCACTTGGCAGTGATAGCATTGCCCTTTTTCTCATGATAAGCACGGCAAATGGTCGCAACCAGCAAGTAGATCAGCATCGCCATCAGCAGCTTTTTTAGTCCAGAATACAGTAGCAAATCTGGCAAAAAAGCTTGCTTGGCAACCATCCAATGCCCCATACCCAGATAAAACCAATCAGCGACCATCAGATCAATCTGACTGTGCTCAAGGGTCAGCGTGGCAACGATCGCCATGACAAGAGCGATACTCATCTCAGCAAGTAGGCGTTTATTTGATAAATACGGCATAACAAACCCCACCCCACCGCCCATAATACGAATGGAGTGTGCGGTGGGTTTGGAAAAAATACAGGGAGAAATCAGCGGATGAATGCGGTGCGGTCTTTGACTTTGTCCGCGGTGACATCAAACAGCTTTAATAATGTCGGCGTGATCGCGTCATGGGTCAGGACGGTATCGGTTGCCATTGGCGTGATGCCAGTTTGCTTATCCGTCCAGAAAAATGCAGGCACACTGCGCTGTTCTTTTGGTGCAAAGGCATTTGGCATACCATGTAGATAGACACCGTTCTCACCCAGACTTTCGCCATGATCGCTGACATACAGCATTGAGACATCATAGGCATTGCTGTGCGTCTGCAGCCACTGGATACTTTGAGCGATGAAATCATCGGTGGCAAGCAAGGCATTGTCATAAGCATTGATCAAGGACTGATGTTCGCACTTGGCAAGCTCATTACCTTCACACACTGGCGTGAATTTGGCAAACTTTTCATCATATCGCTTAAAATACGCAGGCCCGTGATTGCCCATTTGGTGCAGCATGATCAGCATATCTTTGCCGTTATTGGCAGCGACAAAGTCATCTAAGCCAACGAGCATACCGACATCGCGGCATTCGTTATAAGGATTGGTGTTGCAGATGGCGTTGTTGGTCGCGGATTTATAATCGGCAAATTGCGCTTTTGGCAGCTTATCCATCACGCCTTTTGAGTCCGAATTATTATCACGCCACAAGATACTTACGCCCAAGCGATCCAGCGTATCCAGCACATTTTCTTGGTATTTGGCGGTATCGACATCATACTCATCCGCGCCCAGATAGCTGAACATACACGGCACAGAATACGCCGTCGATGTGCCGCACGATGTGACATTGCTAAAATTGGTCACGCCATCGATCTTGGCAAGCTGTGGGAAAGTATCGCGCTCATAGCCATTGAAGCTGACATGATCGGCGCGTGCCGTCTCACCGACGACGAACACCACTAGGCGTGGCTTACGCATATCAGGCTTGGTTGCTTGTACCGCGTCTTTGGCGTGATAAATGGTATCTTTTGGCGCACTGGCTTTTTTATACTCAATACTGGCAAGCTTACCCACCGAGTAGATTGGCATGATCGGATTGACATAGCTACGCAGCGGCTTATGCACGCGAAAGAAACTGGCATAATGACTGCTGAACGCCACCACAGGCAGTAAAATCAGCGCAAGACTTGCCACGATCAAGCCCAATCGGCGCATCAAACCCTTGCCCCAAGTCGGATAATCCACCTTAACAAAAGCCACAAGCAAACTTGGTAGCACACCCAAACCAATGATACGCATGATAAACGCTGCGTTTAATAGATCCTTGGTCTCGGCTTGGTCGGTCTGTAGGGCATTTTGGAGCATGGTCGTATCATAGACCGTGCCATAAGTGTCAGTAAAATAACTGGTCACCGCGCCCATGATTAATAGCAAAATCAACACAGGCTTTAGCACATAGCGATACGATGATAACAGCGTGGTGATCAGTAGCATCGCGCCAAAGAGCACGACAGCGATCGTCAGCACAAAGCCGAGATTGTCCGCGATGGGATAGGTTTGGCTGATTTTATCAAAAAAGGTAAGATTGGCGGTCGCGGTCAAGAAAACGGCAACACTCGCCACAAGAACAAACGGACTGACCGAGCGTCGGTACCACACAGAAGTATGCTGCATCATGAGAAACTACTCAAAAAATAAACGGTGGGATAATTGCGGCAATTATACTGCAATTTTTAGCTTGAATTGTCAAACCAAGTGCAACGATTTTTTGAAGTAAACTTCATAAGGTGTTTTCCAACCTAAACATTTACGTGGTCGTAAATTCAGTTTATTGATCACCTGTTGAAT